>CAVBVT010000021.1:0-7431 GCA_963598855.1 Eggerthellaceae bacterium | reverse complement strand
AGCTTCTCCACTGGATTGCCCTTCTATCACAGCCCCATGAGCTGTCTGTTTATCGATTCCGTTTTCGTAACTGATGGTATAGCCGTCCTCGTCACCTGAAACCCGGAAGCGGATATCATAATCCGCTTCATCCTCCTCATAAAGAGAAGTGATCTCATTTCCCGGATAAAACGCTTTGATCAGCTCATACACATCATGTTCAAAATCTCTGTTCTGAAACAAAATGCCAATTTTATACAAATGGATTATACCTCTTTTCATAACCAATGGTTGTAGATGTATCATGTCCTGGAAATACTTCCGTATCTTCCGGCAGTGTATCCACAAGTTTGTGAAGACTTCTTGCGATCTCTGCCGAACTTCCTCCCGGAAAATCCGTGCGGCCGACAGATCCGCAAAACAGCGTATCTCCGCTGAAAAGAACATCTTCATCTTTGATATAATAACAGCAGCTTCCCTTGGTATGACCCGGTGTATGAAGCATCTGAATGGAAAATCCGGCTGCTTCAAAAATCTGTCCGTCATCCAGAAGAACATCCGGCTTTATGGAACAGGCTCTTCCATAAACAGCGGTCATGTTTACCGTCGGCTCTGCCAGCATCGCTTCTTCCTGTCTGCACGCATAAACTGGGATCTGGTATTTCTCCTTCACTTCCTTTACAGCCATAATGTGGTCAAAATGACCATGTGTGAGAAGGATTCCCACAGGTTTTCCCTGCATCATGTCTACTTTCTGGAAAACTTTTTCTGCATAGTCACCAGGATCTACAATCAGCATCTCCCCTGTTTCTTTATTTTTCAGAAAATAACAGTTGGTAAATACCTGGCCCAGCACACACTGCTGCATTTCAAGCTTACTCATAAAATTCCCTCCGTTTGTCGGGTCAGCCCGTTGTTCTTTCTACATCAATAACGCTCTCAACCTGGCGGATCTTCTCGATCAGAGAGTTCAGCTCCTGCTTGCTGCATACATTAAATGACATGGAGATCGTTGCACGTTCCTGCTTGTTGGTACGGCTGTTAATGGAACGAAGATCGATCTTTCTCTCTGTGAAGATCTTGGAAATATCAACCAGAAGTCCTGTACGGTTGTTGGCATAAACCTGGATCTCTGCCTCATACTTCTCTGAATCCGGCTTATCCGGCATCTGCCATTCCGCCTCAATGAGACGTTTGCGGTCGATCTCCGGCATATTAAGCACATTCACACAGTCTGTACGGTGAATGGTGATTCCTCTTCCTCGTGTAACAAATCCTACGATCTCATCACCTGGGATCGGGCTGCAGCATTTGGAAAAACGTACTGCCACATCGTGGATACCCTTTACCACAATGCCGCTCTTACTCTTGGCAATGTGAAGCTTCTCCTGGGATTCGGAAGCTGCTTCCAGAACCTGCTCGTCTGTAAGATTCTTCTTATGCTCTCTTTCATAGGCCTCTACAAGTTTATTGAACACCTGGCCTTCTTTCAATCCGCCATGTCCAATAGCTGCCAGA
The DNA here is from genome assembly GCA_963598855.1 of Eggerthellaceae bacterium. Classification (GTDB taxonomy): domain Bacteria; phylum Bacillota; class Clostridia; order Lachnospirales; family Lachnospiraceae; genus Blautia_A. The sequence continues at coordinate 5,934 of CAVBVT010000021.1, read as the reverse complement.
ACAGAATCCCAGTCACGGAAGCCATATTTATGCATGACAGATTCCATATACTGCGGTTTCGTATAAAGGCCTGGTTTAAATCCTTTGGTCTTGGCATACTGGTTCAGCATGTCCTTGCCTTTAAGAATATTATCTTCTTTCAGCTCTTTCTTAAACCACTGATTGATCTTGTTCTTGGCCTGTGTGCTCTTTACGATCTTCAGCCAGTCACGGCTCGGGCCCTGTGAGTTCTGGGACGTGATGATCTCAATACGGTCGCCGTTCTTGATCTTATATTCAATAGGAACAAGCTTGCCGTTGACTCTGGCTCCTACCATCTTGTTTCCTACTGCACTGTGCACGCTGTATGCAAAATCGATAGGTGTGGAACCATTTGGAAGGGTTTTTACATCTCCCTGCGGAGTAAAACAGTAAACACTGTCTGCAAAAAGATCCAGATCATTCTTCAGAAGGCTCATGAACTCCCGGTTATCGGACATATCACGCTGCCATTCCAGGATCTGACGCAGCCAGTTCAGCTTCTCTTCCTCACTCTTGCCAGGCTTCTTGCCGTCGGAAGTTTCTTTATATTTCCAGTGGGCTGCAATACCGTATTCTGCTGTTTTATGCATCTCGAAGGTACGGATCTGGATCTCAAACGGCTGTCCGTTAGGTCCGATCAGCGTTGTGTGCAGAGACTGATACATGTTGGCTTTCGGCATTGCGATATAATCTTTGAATCTGCCGGGGATCGGCTTGTACATCTCATGGATGACACCAAGTGCCGCATAACAGTCTTTCACAGTGTCCACAATAATACGCACTGCAAAAAGGTCATAGATCTGGTCAATGGTCTTGTCCTGATTGACCATCTTCTTATAGATACTGAAGAAATGTTTCACACGGCCGTCAACCTGCGCCTTGATATTGGCATCCTCCATGTGCTGCTTCACCTGCTTCACAATGGCGTTGACGAATTCCTCCCGGGCACTCTTACGGAGAGCAACTTTTTCCACAAGGTCATAATAAACATCCGGCTTGAGATATTTAAGGGAAAGGTCATCCAGCTCCACCTTGATCTTGGAAATACCAAGACGCATGGCAATAGGTGCATAGATATCCATAGTCTCCCTTGCCTTCTCCTGCTGTTTCTCCGGCCGCATATACTGCAAAGTACGCATATTATGAAGACGGTCTGCAAGCTTGATAAGGATAACCCTGATATCCTTGGCCATTGCCAGGAACATCTTTCTCAAGTTCTCAGCCTGTACCTCTACCTTATCCTTGGAATAGGACAGCTGACCCAGCTTGGTAACACCGTCTACAAGAAGTGCAACCTCGGAACCAAATTCCTTTTCCACTTCTTCATAAGTCATCCAGGTATCTTCCACTGCATCGTGAAGAAGACCTGCCACAATGGTCTCCTTATCCAGCTCAAGATCCGCCAGGATGATCGCTACACAGAGAGGATGAATGATATAAGGCTCGCCGGATTTACGCTTCTGATCCTTATGCGCCTCACTGGCCACTTTATAGGCCTTCTCGATCATGGAAATATCTGTGGACGGATGATACTTCCTTACACTCTTTATCAGTTCCTCATAGAGAACTTCAGGACTTGTAAAGTCGTGCATGGATTTCACCGCCGCATCTGCCTTTTTGACAGATTCCAGTTTTTCTTCTTCCTTCTGTACTTCAATGTTCTGTTTTTCCGTATTCTTCGTCTCCGCCATTAAATCCCACCTGCCTGTGCACAATTTCCTGTTACTGTCCGTTTCCCGGCCAGCAGCCTTCCACTGCTGTGATCATACAGCAGCTCACATCCCCTTCCAGCTGAAAAAAATATTATTTTCCGTCGTAACGGATCACAGATGCCACATCGTAGCCTTTCAGACGTTCACGTCCTTTAAGTCCTGCAAGCTCCATGAGGAAAACAACCTTTACCACAATACCGCCAAGCTCCTCTACAAGCTTAATGGCCGCTTCCACGCTTCCGCCGGTTGCGATCAGGTCATCAATGATAACAACCTTCTGTCCTGGCTTGATGGAGTCTTTATGCATCTCGATGGTTGCACTTCCATATTCCAGATCATAAGTTCTGGAAACTGTCTCACATGGAAGCTTTCCTGCCTTGCGGATCAGGACAAATGGTTTATGAAGATTGTATGCGATCGGCATTCCAAAAATAAATCCTCTGGACTCAAGTCCTGTGATCACATCAAAATCAACATCCTTCAGACAGTCCTGCATGGAATCAATAGCAAGCTGTAATCCATCTGCATCCTGGATAACACTGGTAACATCACGGAAAATAATCCCTGGCTCTGGAAAGTCCGGGATACTTCTTACATATTCTTCTATTTTTTTCATAATAACCTCCAATGGCGTAATTTGTCAATCAGATGATAGATAGTATATCACTTTTTCTGTAGGGAATCAATGTGCAACCCGACAGAACTCGCATGAATGCGACAGGTTATTAGCTGCATATTGACCAGTATGCAGCTTTTGCCTGCAATTTTTACCTCTTGTTTGTATTTATTCTGTAAGATAATTGCGGATCACAATCTGCAGAGTCTCTCTTCCCTGATACCGGTTGATCTCCGGATAATAAGTAACTGAAATACTGCTGCTTCCCTTTACCGCATTTATGAATTCATCGGCTTCCCCAAAATATACAGCTTCCATCACACAGCCCGTATGATCGGACAGCTGCAGCTTCGCTACATTTCTATTTTTCCCAAGAACACGGCTGCTTAAAACACGAAGTCCTTTCTGGGCAAAAAGCGGCTTGGTATTGCCTTTTCCAAAAGGTTCCAGAAGGGATATTTCTTCTACAAGTTCCTTATTAATATAGGAAACCGGCATGGGCACATCAATCAGGATCTTTGGCATCAGATCTTTTTCTGTCAATGTGCAGTTTTCATTTAAACGTTTTCGGAACTCTTCCACATTTTCTTCTTTTATGGAAAGTCCTGCTGCCATAGGATGGCCTCCATACTGTTCCATAAGATCACCGCATTTTACCAGTTCCTCGAACATGGAATAGCTTTCTATGGAGCGGCCGCTGCCCTTTACCATGGTCTCTCCTTTTGTCAGAACAAAGACCGGTTTATTGTACTTTTCCCGAATACGTCCGGCAATGATCCCTGCAAGACTTTCATGACAGTCCGGCAAAAAGATCACAAGCACACGGTCCTGTCCGATTTCTGTCTCTTCTACAATACGGATGGCTTCTTCTTTTCCCTCTTCTGTAAGAGCTTTCCGACTCTGGTTCAGTGCAGTCAGATCACCTGCAAGCTTCGCAGCTTCCTCTTCTGTCTCTGCACAAAGAAGTTTCAGGGAACGTGCCGCTGTGTCCAGTCTTCCGCTGGCATTGATACATGGTCCCAGCACAAATCCTACATGATAAGCTGTAATCTCTCCGTCTTCCAGACCATTTGCACGGATCAATTCCCGTAAACCTTTATTAGAGGTGTGGGATAGCCTTTTCAGTCCTTCTTTTACAAGAATACGGTTCTCTCCCTGAAGATCCATTACATCTCCAACTGTTGCAATAGCTCCCAGTTCTATGAAATCTTCCAGTTCTCTCTCCGGGATCCCGCAGGCTTCATAGAGAGCTGTCACAAGCTTCAGCGCAACTACAGCACCGCAGAGTCTTTTTTCTGGGTATCTGCAGTCCGGCTGCTTGGGATTTACAATCGCATCTGCCGGAGGAAAGATCAGCTCACGGCCGTTTTCCGTTTCTTTATATGGAATTTCATGATGATCTGTTACGATCACTGTCATTCCTTTTTCTTTTGCCATGGCAATCTCATTGTATGCTGCAATTCCATTATCACAGGTCACGATCACATCGATTCCATCTTCCTGCGCTCTCTCGATCAGATGCTCGTGGATTCCGTATCCATCTGCTACACGGTCAGGAATATATGTATCAACATGTGCACCTACCCGTTTCAATCCTTTGATCAGAATAAAAGTAGATACTACACCGTCAATGTCATAATCTCCGATGATCCGGAGCTGTTTTTTTTCTTTTATCTTATTTCGCAGGATCTCCACAGCCTTGTCCACATCTTTCATAAGATGAGGAGAAGCCAGCTCCTCCGCTGTTCCATAAAGATACCTGCGGATTTCTTCTTTATCCTGTACATCACGGTTCCGGATCAGCCTGGCGATCACAGGATCGATCCCGAATTCTTTTCCAATTGCAGCAAAATCTGCACGTTTTGCTGCAACAACCCATCGTTCCATGTTGTTTCCTCCTTGAACTGCTTTGCCGCTTTCTTCCTGTCAAGCGACACAATAACGATATTGTAACTCATAAGCCTGTATAACAGCAAGTAAAAAAAATATAAGAACAGATTGAGCTGGTCCTGTCCTTCGGACTTTCAGAACTTTTTTACGTCACTGGAATCTTACGGAATCATTGCCTGTAACGAAAAAAACGTTCCGCGGGGAAAATATCTCTTCCCGATACGGAACGTTTTTTATCTTTTAATCTTTTAACAGCTCTTATTCGGATTTTTCTTCCTCATTCTGCTGTTTTGCTGCTTCCTGCGCTGCAAGGCGGTCAGCAACTCTTTTACGGTTTTTCTTCTTTGGCTGCTGCACAGCTGCCGGCTGTCCGGATGGCTGTTTTGCCTTTTTCTCAGATTTCTCAGAAGAAGTCTGAACGGATGCTGATGCAGCTGCCGGTGCAGCAACTCGGTTCTTTCCAAATGTCTTCATTGTGTACCACAGAGCACCTGTGATGCAGACAGAAGAATATGCTCCGCCAATGATACCAACCATCAGAGGTGCTGCGAACTCTTTAATAGAAGAAACTCCCATAATGTAAAGGACCGCAACCATAACGAAAGTTGTCAGAGATGTATAGATGCTTCGTGTCAGAGTCTCTGTAACACTTGTGTTTACGATCTCTTTGAGTTTCTCATCTTCAACTTTCTTTCTGCCCTTCATGTTCTCACGGATACGGTCAAAGATAACGATGGTCGCATTGATGGAATAACCGACAATGGTCAGCATACAAGCGATAAATGTATTACCAACAGATGTTCTGGAAATAACATAGAACGCAAGTACAACCAGAACATCATGAAGAAGTGCAAGTACCGCACTGCTTGCAAAACGGATATCTTTGAAACGGAACCAGATATAAAGAAGCATAAAGACCGCTGCTACGATAACTGCTACGATGGCATCTCTTCTCATCTCACTGCTGACGGTAGCAGAAATATTTTCAGATGTGATAAGGCTTGTATCTACATCAAAATTTTTCTCCAGTGCTTTATTCAGTGCCTCACGTTCACTAAGATTCAAGGAACGTGTTTTGATCACTACCTGGTTGGTTCCCTGAACCTTGGTTGGCTGTACATTCTTATCTCCTGTCACTTCCTCAACGACCGGTGTTACCTCGGAGTCGATCTCCTTGATATCCATCTCTTCATTGAAAGTTACCGTAGTAGACGTACCACCTGAAAATTCCAGGCTGTAATTCATGGCTTTGTCACCGATCACATTGCTGTGGATCAACATTCCGACAGGGCCGCAGAGAATCAGGATAATGGAAAGTACAAAAAAGATTTTTCGTTTTCCTACGAAATCCCAAACTTTTCGTTTCTTCGCAACCCCGTAAAATTTAGAATCACGGATACCGATCGCATATACTGCATTAATAACAAATCTGGATACAACCAGGGCTGTAAACATGGAGATCACGATACCCATCGCCAGTGTGTAGGCAAATCCCTTAACTGTACCAGAGCCAAGCCACATCAGCACGCAGGCTGCAATCAGTGTTGTGATATTACCATCAAAGATCGCAGAAAATGCTTTGCTGAATCCACTCTTGATCGCCCCATGAACCGAAAGCCCCGCTGCGATCTCTTCTTTTATTCTGGCATAAATAATAACGTTGGCATCTACTGCCATACCAATGCCCAGTATGAT
>CAVBVT010000020.1:0-30471 GCA_963598855.1 Eggerthellaceae bacterium | reverse complement strand
CCTATAATTGTTGTTTTTTTCTCATTTAGAAATATTTTTCGAAATATTTTATATTATTAACTGATATTTGCACTAAAAAAAGCATATAATCTGACAGATTATAATAACAAAGTCAAACAGGTATCCGCAACCCGCATTCGACCCGTTATCTTCTGTGCTGTTATTTCTCAGATCATATACTTTTTACATTTAACATTTATTTTTCTTTATGCCCAACGGCTCTTCTGCTCTTCGCAGATACTGTTCCACTGGCAGTTTCCGCAGATTTCCTTCCTGCCATCTGACGCGAGGATTTTTTCCTGGACCTGGCGTGTAAACTCTTTGAACTCCATAACCTGGCCAGCCTCAAATCCACAGCGATCCAGCACTGCCTGATCGTACTCCACAACTTTGCCGCCTGGCGTGCAGTGTCCGCCGCAGTTATTTGGACAGGCTGAACAGATCTCATCTGTGTCTACATGCAGCCTTATCTTTCTTCCGGACAAAAAAATCTCCAGCATTTCTGCCATATGGGCAGTAAATCCGTTGCTGTACCCTTCACCTTTGAAATAAGCCAGGCACATACCATGATGAGGGCGCAGGGGAATGATCTTTTCCTCTGTGCCCTCATGGGAAGCATATGCCGAAGCCATGCTCTTATCTTGCATATTTACGAACCTTTCCTGATAAAACATAAGCCAGCGCGATCTTAATGAGATCCGGGATGATAAACGGGAATACGCACCATCCAAGAACTGCCATCAGCCCTACAGCTCCGGTGCTTCTTGCGTATGCAACCATGAACCATGCAGTTCCAAACGCATAGCATACCAGCAGACCAACGAGCATGGAAATGATCTGAACTACTGGTTTTCTTCCCAGGAATTTCTCAAATGCCCACATCACAAGTGCGGAGAAAATAAATCCGATGATATATCCTCCGGAATTTCCCAGAAGAGAGCCGATTCCTCCGGAAAATCCTGCAAAAACAGGAACTCCTACTGCACCAAGAAGAACATAAACCAGAACTGCCATTGTTCCTCTCTTACCTCCAAGTACGCCTACTGCCATGAATACACCAAATGTCTGCAGGGTAAATGGTACCTGCGCCGGAATGGAAATCCATGAGCAGACTGCCATAACTACTGCAAAAACTGCAATATAAACAAGATCATATGTCTTGCTTCTGGTTGCTGCCGCTGTTGCCATAACTTTTGTATCCTCTCTTTCCTTTGCTGCTTTCCATGACGGAATATCTTTTTGTATTTTCCTGATGATATCCGTTCTTTTGCTGTTAACAATTTAACACATACGGTTTTAATTGTCAACGCATTTTTATTTTACGGTTTACAATCTTCCATCCAGTTTACGGCAGCTACACCGCTTGTCGACAACGCAGCGTATGAAAAATCAGACACCTCATGCAGGTTACCTGCTTATTTCCAATTTCCGCTTTCAAATCCCCACATCCAATGTTATACTAAAACCAACGATTTATTCAACCAAAAGGGGGATTTTTCCATATGAATATACAGGATATCCAAAATATCAGCACCAACTGCACACGGACTGAATTTGTAGGAACAGCAGTCCTTGACACCATCGGTCTTGTAATCTCCGGAGTTGACGATTCTCTGCTTAAGGAGATGAATGTTGGGACGAAGTATCACTGTCTGGGGCTTTTCAGTTCCCGTACAGGTGCTGCCGGCCAGATTACAGCCATTGATGACGCAGTTAAAGCCACCAACACAGAGGTTCTTTCCATTGAACTTCCAAGGGATACCAAGGGCTGGGGCGGTCATGGCAACTATATCGTACTTGGCGGAAATGATGTTTCCGATGTGCGTCATGCCATTTCTCTGGCATTGGAACTTACCAATAAATATGCAGGCGAGGTTTACATCAGCGAATCCGGTCATCTGGAATTTGCTTTTTCTGCAAGTGCAGGCTCTGCGATCCACAAGGCTTTCGGTACACCGCTTGGTGAAGCTTTCGGATTTATGGCTGGTTCTCCTGCTGCTATCGGCCTTGTTATGGCTGACAATGCTGTAAAATCTGCCGCTGTTTCTATCACCAAGTACATGACTCCAAACATTGGCACCAGCCATTCCAACGAAGTGATCATTGCCATTTCCGGCGATGCCAGCGCAGTAAAAGCTGCCGTTCTGGAAGGCCGCCAGACTGGTCTTGAGCTTCTGATCGGTATGGGAACGTATCCGGAGATTCCAGGCACACCGTATTTATAAAAAACAGCGTCACAGGATCGTCCATATCAACAATCCCACAACGCTGTTACTATTTCTCATATTCTCACTATCCGAGCTGTTTTTCCCCGCTTATCAGCCTACCTGATATACATCTGCGGACTGAAGTCCGAAGCTTAATGCCTCTGAATGGCTTCCGCAGTAAATATCTACATGTCCGTAAGGAGTTCCAAGATCCTCTACTGTATAAATATTTCCATTGATCAGAAGCTTGGTTCCAAAAGGAACTCCTGCCATGGCTACTGTACGTCCTGCTGTCGGAACTGTACCGCTGGCTGTCAGATTACCTGCTGTACCGCAGCACTGTGCGCAGTTGCAGTATGCAGTCAGTGTAAAGTTGCCAAGGTATGTTCCCTGGCTGGAAGAGCTGGAATCAGAAGAAGTATCTGCGGATGTATCAGCAGTCTCATCGGAAGAAGTGTCCTCTGAAGAGGTATCCTCGGACTCATCATAAGAAGATTCTTCGGAAGAGCTATCCTCGCCATCGGAATTTCCATACTGAACATCCTCATCCTCGTCATCTTCTTCCTCTACAACAACGTCAGAGCTTGTAGAGCTACTGGAAGATTCTGTTGTATCCTCATCCGGATCATATCCGTAATCGTCCTCTGCATCACTGGAGCTGTCAGAACTCTCAGAATCAGACTCCGTATTCTGTGCTTCCTCAGCTGCTTCTGCTGCAGCCTGTCTCTCTGCCTCTGCCGCAGCCTCAGCTCTTGCTTTCTCCTCAGCAGCCTTCTCTGCTTCTGCCTGCTGAACAAGTGCTGTAATATTGCTGTCTGCATTGCTGATATCTGCCATCAGCTGCTGAGCCTCTTCCTGGCTGGTGCTGATCTGGTTTACATAAGAATTGATATCATCGCTTGTGCTTGCAGCCATGGACTGTACTTCCTGCTGCTTGGCAGCACGCTCTGTCATCAGATTATCGATCTCTGCAGACTCTGTCTCAACTTTCTTCTCATTCTCCTGAATGTTCTCCTGAAGGCTTACATATTTATCCAGCATGTTTCTGTCGTATGTAGAAATCTGGATCGCATTCTCTGCACGGTTCAGAAATTCTGCCAAACTCTCAGAGGAAAGCAGGGTTGCCAGGGCAGATGATCCTGCATTCTCATACATATATGCGATTCGAAGCTTCATGGACTCATACTGGTCTGCGGAAGCTTTCTTCGCTTTCTTAAGTTCTGTCTTTACTTTATTTAATTCGTCTTCCTTCTCAGCAGCCTGAATACTCAGTTCAGAAATGCTGTTGGTAAGATCCTCATACTGTGCGTTTAAATCGGCCAGATAGCTCTCCAGCTCCTGCTTCTTGCTCTCCAGACTGCCGATGCTGCTCTGTACCTGCGCAAGGCCCTCTTCAGCGGCCTGTTTCTGCGCCTGTGCATCTGCGATCGCAGCTTCTGTACTGGATGCGTATACGTTGCTTCCCATGGAAAGTGAAAGCATACCTGTAAGCAGTAATGTGAAAACTTTTCTATTCTTCATATAAACACCTTTCGTCCTTTCATGGGTACTAGTATAACATATTTTTCATAAAAAGCAACATTTTTATTTTATTTTTGTAACAAGTACGTAATATTTAGTTTTTCCAGCACCATGAAATCCATATATAAAAGCATGCTTATATTATAAATTTATTACAAAATATATCTCTGTAATCTGTGAACTACTCGGCAACTGAGTTACCTGAGCATCTGAGCAGGGCGCGTCAGTGCCTTGTTCTCAGGGTGCGTCCATAACACCACTACTGCTTGCTTTTCAGCTATACAGCTACTTTTATTATTTCTGGATTTTTCAGTCCCTTTACGGACAGTTCCTTTTGTTCTCCGGTTACGGAAAGATATTTTCTCAGGATATTAAACGCACCTACTGCATCCGCATTGTAAGTTTCCGTATTGTCTCTGTACAGCCCTCTTTTTCTTCGATTTGACGGGACTGCATATTTTTTTGTAACTTCCGGTGATAATGGACTGCACTGACTGGTATACGCTTCTTTCTGTTTTACAAAACGTATCCCATACATCCTTAATTTATATTCCAACATAATATAAATCCTGTTATATGGAAGTCCATGGAATTTCTGGTTTGTTATATGGCCCATATCTTTATTTTTCCTGATATTTCCGATATCTCCCACAATCACGCAGGTAATCCCCTGCTTTTTACAATACTCCGCAAGATACCTTGTGATCTTGTGAAAATAATCGGTTACTACATCCTGTTTTTTCTTATAAAGACGCTGGATATGTTTGGAAGACTGTGGATGTTTGATCCCTTTTGCTGACTGCTGTCCATACCATACAGACTGTATCCTGGCAATCTCCTTATGAAAATATCTCTCCAGCGCAAGATATTTCCTTCCCAGGATAAAATTCTTTCCGTTTCCGGAATCATAACAGGTCATAAGATTATGAAGTCCCAGGTCTATTGCCAGGTAATGGCCTTTATCTGGAACTATTTCCGGGTCTGGGACCTCATAAACAACAATGATCCTGCTGATTCTCCTCTCCGGTGGATAGATACGGATCTGCTCAATCTGGTCCATGCTCCTGAAAATTTTATTTTCAAGATGAAGAAATTTTTCATGGATACCAAATGTTTTTTCCATATATATCTTCAACGCTTTGGACAGTGATAAGCGTACACTTCCGGAACCTTGTTCATGGACGATCCCCATCTGCATATAGGTGACTGGAATATTTTCTTTTTTAAAACGTGGCGGTTTTGGTGCCTGTATGTCTCCGGATTTTTTCAGGGCATAGAAGGACTTCCACGCCTTATCCAGCTGCTTGCAGACTTCCTGTGCAGTCTGAGCTGGAAGCTGTTTATACCACAGTTCATTCTTATGTACTTTTTTCTGATAATACCAGTCTGGATATTGTTCCAATCCCAGTTCTTTATAATGATATCTTTCGTAATTGCAGACATTCCAGAGCTTGGATGCTGCATAACACATGTGCCCTATAAAATTTGCCTGATCCTCTGTAAATTTTATGCTTGATCTACGTGAAAGCAGCATTTTCCCACTCCGCTCTTAATATGACTTACTCTGATGTTCTATATACCTGCGTATATTTTCCTCCGAAACAGATCCGATCGTTTCCACATAATAGGAATGGTTCCACAGCTCTCCTTTCCACAGCTGGTTTCTTATCTCTGGAAAACGTTCGAACAGTTTTCTCCCTGTGATCCCTTTCAGATATTTAACAATCGCAGTGATCGATAATTTAGGTGGAGCTGACACAAAACAATGGACATGATCTCCCTCACCACATTCAAACAGATGGACTGTAAAGCCCTTGTCAGCGGCAATCTGCTGTACCAGTTCTTTTAAATATGTTTCGATCTCCGTGTTTAATATCTTCCGCCTATATTTCACAGACCATACCATATGGTAATTGATATTGCATACACAAGTACGGTAATGTATTAGATTTTCTTTCATACATATAGTATATCACATAGCCACAAAAGCATCAATAAAAGTCGAACATATTTTCTTTTTATTCAGGCTGGCTACAGCCATTTATCCTATGCAGACATGCACGATATGACGCTTTCATCTCGGCAATTGAATTACCGAGGATTCCCGCTTCTCGTCCTAAAATGTTTTCTCCTAGAAAGAATCTCTCGTCCGATGCAAGACCTCATCAGAAATATCTTACAATATATTTCCGACACAGCACAATCCATCTGATCCTGCCCGCAGGACTTTTTATGTCACGGAATATTACAAAGCAATTTCTCATGACACAAAAAAACTGCCGCCCTGCAGGTTCTCCCGCAAAGCAGCAGCTTCATATACTTATCCTACGCAGTCTCAATTCCCAAGTCGTCAGTCAGGCGGATCTTTCTCCGCTGTCAAACCCATAGCCGTTTTATTCTGCGGCCTCCAGAACTTCTCCCTCAGCTTCCTCAGCCATCACTTCCTGATACTTGTCCAGGATGATGGTCTGGATCCGCTCTCTGGTAGCAGAGTTGATCGGATGTGCAATGTCACGGTATTCTCCGTCACTGGCCTTACGGCTCGGCATTGCGATAAACAGGCCTTTCTCACCTTCGATAACCTTAATGTCATGTACTACAAACTCGCCATCTATTGTGACAGACACAACGGCCTTCATCTTCCCTTCTTTTGCTACCTTCCTCACACGTACATCTGTAATATTCATGCTACTTGCCCCTTTCATTTCGCCTAACGTATCTGCGGGAATTTCTGAATTTCTGCAATTTATAATACGTAGCGTTCGTTTTTCTCCACGACGATCTTCACTTCTCCTTCTTCGCCGCAGTAATATGAATTCGCCCGGATCGTATCCCGGCTCTCAACAATGCAGTTCTCGATATGCGTATTATCTCCAAGGTATACGTCATTGAGAATCACAGAGTTTTTGATAACACAGTTATTGCCCACAAATACATCACGGAACAGGACAGAATTCTCCACTGTACCGTTGATGATGCATCCGCTGGAGATCAGACTGTTCTTCACATCTGCACCCGGATTATATTTAGCCGGCGGCACATCCGCGATCTTTGTCTTGATCCCTGGCTCCTGTTTGAAGAAATAATTGCGGATCTCCGGTTTCAGGAAATCCATATTTGTCTGGTAATAAGCTCCTGCTGTAGAAATATTATTCCAGTAGGTATCGATCTTATAGCCATAAATTCTCTTAAGATTCTTATATCTGATGAGAATATCATTTACAAAATCATGTCTTCCTTCCTGAGCAGCACGCTCGATCAGCTCAATCAGCTGTCTTCTCCGGATAACATAGATACCTGTGGACACAGTATTATAAGAAGAAACGATCGGTTTCTCCTCAAATTCCTCGATCCTGCAGTCTTCATTCATACGAAGCACACCAAATCTCTCAACCTGGCTCTGATCCTGGCAGGTGGTACATACAACTGTAACATCTGCCCGTTTCGCAATGTGGTATTCCAGAACTTTATTGTAATCCAGCTTGTAGATTCCATCGCCGGAAGCAATCACTACATACGGTTCATGACTGTTCTTTAAGAATGTAAGATTCTGATAGATCGCATCTGCAGTTCCCTGATACCATAAGCTGTTGTCCTTGGTGATAGTCGGGGTGAAAACATAGAGACCCCCCTGCTTTCTTCCGAAATCCCACCATTTCGAAGAGCTTAAATGCTCATTCAGGGAACGGGCATTATACTGTGTCAGAACAGCAACTTTCTGAATATGTGAATTCGCCATGTTGCTTAAAGCAAAGTCAATTGCGCGATAGCTTCCTGCAATAGGCATAGCTGCGATCGCTCTCTTGTTTGATAATTCTCTCATGCGGTTATTGTTACCGCCTGCCAAAATAATACCTATCGCTCTCATTCTTTCCCACCGTCCTTTGCTGCAATTACCTGGCCGCCTGCCAGTTCTCCGTCAGGGTAGTCATCTTTTGTTGTAACGCCTGAGATAGCGGTATTCTTACCGATCTTCACATTATCCGGGATCACACTGTTCTCTCCAATCGCAGCAAGACCAAAGGAATATACTGCCGGCTTCAGAACATTCGGTGCTTCCTCACCGCAGCCGATCAAAACGTTGTTTCCGATGGATACATCCTCAGCAACAATCGCTTTATCCATAACAACATTCTCTCCAACTGCAGTGTTCTTCATGATAATGGAATCACGGATCACACTTCCCTTGCCGATGGTTACATTAGGACCGATAACAGAATTATGTACTTCACCGTAGATTTCAGTTCCCTCGCCTATGATACACTTGTCCACAACTGCATCTGCTGCAATGTACTGCGGCGGAACCACATCTCCCTTGGTATAGATCCTCCAGAATTCCTCGTAAAGATTAAATTCCGGAATAATATCGATCAGCTCCATATTCGCTTCCCAGTAAGAACCAAGGGTTCCAACATCTTTCCAGTAGCCATTGTATTCATAGGCAAAAAGACGCTGGCCTTTCTCCTTGCAGTACGGAAGGATATGTTTACCGAAATCGCATCCATTCTGATCTTTCAGTGCGATCAGTGCTTCTTTCAGAACCGGCCATGAGAAAATATAGATACCCATGGATGCCAGGTTGCTGCTTGGATGCTCCGGCTTCTCCTCAAACTCGGTAATACGGTTGCTCTCATCAGTTACCATAATACCAAAACGGCTGGCTTCCTCAATAGGAACCGGCATACATGCAATCGTGATATCTGCCTTGTTCGCCTTGTGGAAATCCAGCATTACTTCGTAATCCATCTTATAGATATGGTCTCCGGAAAGAATCAGTACATAGTCCGGATTATACTGCTCCATATACGCCAGGTTCTGATAAATCGCATTGGCAGTTCCTGTGTACCATTCACTGCTTGTGCTCTTCTCGTACGGCGGCAGAACTGTGACACCGCCTTCATTGCGGTCCAGATCCCACGGAATACCGATGCCGATATGTGTATTCAGACGGAGCGGCTGGTACTGTGTCAGCACACCCACTGTGTCAATTCCTGAGTTAATACAATTGCTCAGTGGAAAATCGATGATACGATATTTACCACCAAAAGCGACTGCCGGCTTTGCAACTTTTTCTGTCAAAACTCCTAACCTGCTGCCTTGCCCACCGGCCAAGAGCATGGCAATCATCTCTTTCTTAATCATGCGATCACCTCTTGTATGTTATGATTATTTAATTATAGCATACTTCACCGTATTAGTGAACATTTTTTACAATTATTTTGCCCGCATTTTATTTTTTTTATCGCTATTGTATACTATAAATTGGTATGACTAATCATTTTTTCTGTTCTTCTGGTAAATTTCAACATTTTTCGCCGACATTTTCTGTTTACTTTTATACTCACCACAAAACCCCCTTTTTCTCCGAAAGTACCACTTTTCAATTGATTCTGGACGCGTTATAATAAAACAGATTAAAGAATCCCGAAAACAACATATATATAAGGAGATTATTATGTATCAGATAGACTTTCATAAACCACTTCACATTCATTTTATCGGAATCGGCGGCATCAGCATGAGCGGCCTTGCAGAGATTCTTCTTGAAGAGAATTTCAAGATCTCCGGCTCCGATGCAAAAGCCAGCCCCCTTACCCGCACACTGGAGGAACGTGGTGTAGTGATCTACTACGGCCAGCGCGCTTCCAATATTAAAGATGATGTCGATGTTGTTGTATACACAGCAGCCATCCATCCGGACAACCCTGAATTCGCCTGCGCCAAAGAGAAAGGCCTTCCAATGCTCACACGTGCAGAGCTTCTCGGCCAGATCATGCGCAACTACGACACACCGATCGCAATTTCCGGTACCCATGGCAAAACAACCACAACTTCCATGGTTTCCCACATCCTTCTTGAGGGTGAATGCGATCCTACCATCAGTGTCGGCGGTATCCTTCCTGCCATCCACGGAAATATCCGCGTTGGAAATTCTGAGACTTTTGTCACAGAGGCATGTGAGTACACCAACAGCTTCCTGAGCTTTTTCCCGAAGATCAGCGTGATCCTGAACATGGATGCAGATCATCTGGATTTCTTCAAGGACATTGATGATATCCGCCACTCTTTCCGCAAGTTCGCAGAGCTTCTGCCTTCTGACGGAACACTGATCATCAACGCAGACACACCGGAATATGAAATGATCACACGTGATCTTCCATGCCAGGTACTTACCTATGGTCTTGAGAACGATGCTGATTACACAGCCACAGATATCACCTGGGATAAATACGGACATCCATCTTTCTCCGTTCTCTTCCAGGGCAAAAAGATCGGCAGCTACTATCTCCGCGTACCGGGTATCCACAATGTATCCAACGCACTTGCATCCATCGCTGTAGGACGTCTTCTCAACCTTCCGGATGAAGTGATCGTCAAAGGACTTGGAAGCTTCACAGGTACAGACCGCCGTTTCCAGTATAAAGGCGAAATCGGAGGCGTTACCATCATCGATGACTACGCACATCATCCAACAGAGATCGAGGCAACTCTTCACGCAGCGAAGAATTATCCTCATCAGAAAGTATGGTGCGTATTCCAGCCGCATACTTACACACGTACCAAGGCTCTGCTTCCTGAGTTTGCCAAAGCCCTGACTCTTGCTGACCATGTAGTTCTTGCTGATATCTACGCAGCACGTGAGACAGATGATCTTGGCATTTCCTCCCAGGATCTCCAGAAACAGATCCAGGAACTTGGAACCCCATGCGAATATTTCCCGACTTTCGACGAGATCGAGAGCTTTCTTTTAAAAAGTTGTGCACATGGTGATTTGTTGATAACTATGGGCGCGGGAGACGTTGTAAATATTGGAGAACACATCCTCGGAAAGTAGTTATCCACATTATCCACATGCTTATGCACATTACAAAGGTGCCTGGCATGTGGATTTTTTTGTGCATAACCCACTTGACATAACTCGACAACATATTTCTGCAAATACCGCATTTTTCTTATAAAATCGTGGTTTATTCAAGTTTCCAATAATGTTATCCTCAAAGTTATCCACACTATCCACATTTTCCACATGTGGATTGGTGGATAGTTCCTGTGAAAATAAACTATTCTCATTTAAAAGTGGTTGTGCTATAATCCTCATTAGCATGGCGGACGTTTTTTATGTCCGCTGTAATTTACGTGATGGCCGCCGGAATCCTCATTCATCTCTGCTTTGGGGGGGATTCGGCTTCCAAACCGCTGTCGATATATAAAAAGAAAGGTGAGCGCAGATCATGAGCCTGATTTCTCTTAAAAATTCCTCCGAATCGGAGGTTACGGTTCTTTCCAACCGTTTTATTGACAATTTCATGCCTCGTGCCAACGGAGAATTTGTGAAGGTATATATCTACCTCCTCCGGGTAGTGTCTGCTTCTCCTTCTTCTTTTAATCTGGAGGATATGGCAGACCGTCTTCTCTGTACAGACAGGGATATTTCCCGTGCACTGAAATACTGGGAAGCTGAGAAGCTGATTTCCCTGACTTACACAGCAGACCAGCAGCTGTCCGGCATCACTCTTCTGGAACCTGGTGACGCCGGACAGCTTGAGAGCAGCGTTTCCAGTGAGGGAGCATTTTCCAACAGGACAGCTTCTGCATTTGCCTCTGCTATTGGAACAGATTCTGTTTCCGCTGCCTCCAGTTCTCCTGCCCCCGCTCAGACGAACGGGAATGCAGCCAGCCGGCTCACTCCTGACCGGGTAAAAGAACTCAAGCAGAATGAAGAGGTCAGTCAGCTTCTCTATATCGCCGAGCAATATCTTTGCAAGACGCTGACACCTACGGAAATACAGAAGATCCTTTATTTTTACGATGAACTTAAAATGTCAGCGGATCTTATTGAATATCTTGTGGAATACTGTGTATCCAGAGGACGCAAGAGTATGCGCTACATTGAAACGGTTGCCCTTGCCTGGTTCAAGGACGGAGTCACAACTGTGGAGATGGCCCGCGAAGCAAGCTCCCGTTTTTCCAGGGATTATTACACGATCCTGAAGGCAATGGGCATCAGCGGACGTAATCCTGTGGAGAACGAGATCACTTACATTGATACCTGGCGCAAGACTTACGGCTTCGATCTGGAGCTGATCCAGGAAGCCTGCAGCCGAACCGTCCTCACAACCGGACAGCCAAGTTTCCAGTACGCAGATAAGATCCTGTCCGGCTGGAAAAAGAAAAACGTACATACCCTGGAGGACATCCGGCTTCTGGATGCAGAGCATAAGAAACGTCAGCTTGAGAAATCCGTTTCCCGCCAGAAACAGCCGGCTAAACAGTCTCAGACGAATAACCGCTTCAATAATTTCCATCAGCGAGACTATGATTTCGCAGAGTATGAGAAACGTCTTTTAAACAATCAGTAAGCTTTATCAATAAGGAGCTTTTTTATGCCTTTACAGAATTTTCAGTATGATACTATAATGAGAGAATACAGTCGGCGTCAGGCCCACAATCACCGTATCCTGGAGGAACACACCGCCCAGGCTTACGCGAAGATCCCCCGTCTTAAGGAGATCGACGACGAAGTTGCCACTTTAAGTGCTGACAAAGTACGGCGGCTTTTAAGCGGCGAGGAGAAAGGAACTTCGGATCTGAAGGCAGCCATCCAGGAGCTTTCTGACGAGAGGATCACACTTCTTGTTGCCAACGGCTTTCCCGGGGATTATCTGGAGATGCCCTACACCTGTCCGCTCTGCCAGGACACCGGCTATATTGGCAGCAAAAAATGCACCTGTTTCAAAAAAGCTGAGATCGAACTGCTTTATGCACAGTCCAATCTTAACGAAATTCTTGAAAAAGAGAATTTTGACAGCTTTTCATTTGACTATTATTCTGCTACAATAAAAAACGAAGCCACGGGACTGTCTGCCCTGGATACAGCCAGACGGGCCTACGATACTGCACAGCGTTTTGTGCAGGACTTCGACCACAAATTCGAAAATCTGTTTTTGTATGGCGATACCGGCGTGGGAAAAACTTTTCTCTCACACTGCATCGCGCGGGAGCTTCTCAGATCCACCCACTGCGTCCTGTATTTTTCAGCCTATGATCTCTTTGATATGATGGCTGCGAATTCTTTTTCCCGAAAAGATACAGGCACGGATGAGGAACTGATCTATGACTGCGACCTTCTTATCATTGATGACCTTGGAACAGAGCTTACCAACAGCTTCGTGTCCTCGCAGCTTTTTCTCTGTCTCAATGAACGGATCATGCGCAGGAAATCTACGATCATTTCCACGAATCTGACGCTCAAGAATTTCTCGGATACCTATTCCGAGAGAACTTTTTCCCGAATCGCAAGCAACTATCAGATGATTTCGCTGATCGGGAAAGATATCCGTATACAGAAAATATTTTTAGGAGGAAATTAAAAATGGCACAGGTAACTACAAAAGATTTTTCCACACTTCCGGTAGGAAGACTTGGACTGATTCCCCTTCAGAGCTGCAGCACATTAGGCAGTAAGGTGAATGACTGGCTGGTTAAATGGCGTGCCGAGAGACAGTATCCGGGAATGGATTCTTTCGCATTCGAGGGATACAAACGTGATTCTTACATTATCGAAGCCAAGAATCCGCGTTTCGGTTCCGGTGAAGCCAAGTGTACCATCAATGAGTCTGTCCGCGGTGACGATATCTACGTTATGGTAGATGTGACTAACTACAGCCTGTCCTATCCGATCGGACCTTACACCAACCTCATGTCCCCGGATGACCATTTCCAGGATATGAAGCGTGTCATTGCTGCCATCGGCGGAAAAGCCCGCAGAGTTAACGTGATCATGCCATATCTCTATGAGAGCCGCCAGGACAAACGTGTCGGAAGAGAGTCTCTTGACTGTGCCAATGCACTTCATGAGCTGATCGATATGGGCGTTGAGAACATCATCACTTTCGATGCACATGATTCCCGTGTACAGAATGCTACTCCGCTCCACGGATTCGAGACTGTACAGCCGTCCTACCAGTTTATCAAAGCTCTTCTTAAGAACGAGGAAGGTCTTCACATTGACAAAGATCATTTCATGACCATCAGCCCGGATGAGGGAAGCATGAGCCGTGCCATCTATCTTGCCAACGTACTTGGTGTTGATATGGGTATGTACTACAAGCGTCTTGACTACTCAAGATATGTAAATGGCCGCCATCCGATCGCTGCATATGAGTTCCTTGGACCGAAGCTCGAGGGCAAAGATATGATCCTCATCGACGATATGATCTCTTCCGGTGATACCATCCTTAAGATTGCTTCTCTCCTTAAAGAGAAAGGAGCAGGTAAAGTTTACATCTGCTCTACTTTCGGATTCTTCACAGACGGACTTGAGAAATTTGATGAAGCTCATAAAAAAGGCTACTTTGACAAGCTCCTCACAACCAACCTGGTTTACCAGTCACCGGAGCTTCTTGAGAAACCGTATTACATCAACTGCGACATGAGCAAGTATATCGCGCTGATCATTGATACACTGAATCATGATACATCTGTCAGCCACCTTCTCAATCCGGTAGACAGAATCAAACGCTGTGTAAACAACTACATGAGCCAGTATGAGAAATAATTTTCCACCTGAAATACGATAAACTCGATAGACTAAGATAAAATAAAAATGCCCCAGTTCTCTAGGCAGGCGGATATTCTTAATCCGCACTCGCTGAAAACCGGGGCATTTTATTTTGTTCAATCACTTTTTATATTTTTTTCGGTATATTCTGTTCGGCCATAATTCCATGTTTATGTTTACTGTATACCCATACTTTTATACAAGTTATTGCGCGCTGATCACACCTGCAGCAATATTTTCTGATATGGAATTCCCTCTTTATCCAGAATCTCCATCTCTCTTTTATGGCAGGTGCTTATGATCACCTGTCTGTTTTCTTTATTAAGCCATCGAAGCACAGAAGCCAGGCGGTCTTCATCATACATTCCAAACACATCATCCAGGATCACCGGAAAAGCTTCTTCCCTGCAAAAAAGCTCTCCTGCTGCCATACGCAGTGCAAAATAGATCTGCTCCAGAGTTCCTCTGCTCAGTCTTCCGGCCGGAACTGTCCGTTCTCCCGTATTGACAAAGATATGAAGCTCCTCATCCATGATCACTTCCTTATATTTACCTCCGGTGATCTCACTTAAGATCTGCGAAGTACGATGTTTCAGCCTGTCCCCGACCTGATCCGTGATATTTCCAGAAAGAGCCTCTATCGTATCCATCGCCATATTGAGTGCCTGGATCTCTGTTTCCTCCGGTGTCATCACTTCGGTATTCTCCTCGCACTCAGCAAGCTCAGCCTGAAGATTAGAAAGAGCTGTATATTTCTCCTCATAATCCTGATCCAGGCTGTTTCTGCTCCAGGTGAGTTCATCATGCCTGGAAAGCCAGCGTTCTCTCTGCCGCTCACGCTTGTTCAGCTCGCGGCTGAGTTTTGTACGGAAAAACAAAGCTGCAACACTGACTGCGGCAGCTGCAACCCCAGCCAGGATACTTAAGATCACATGACTGGAAAAAGCCGCCAGACAGCCTGTGCCTGCAATTCCTCCAAGTACTGCCACAGCAAGCACCGCATCGGTTGCTTCCCGTCTCTTTTTTACCCTGTCAATACGCAGATCCAAAAGATCCTCCGCACTTCTGTCCCGGGTTCCCATATTCATTCCATCCTGCTGCTGCGTTACTTTATTCCGCTTCTCATCCAGTTCCCGGATTTCTTTTCGGATGTAATCCATATTGGAAGAAATCTTTTCCCGCTCTTTTTCCAGCTCTTTCTTTCTGCGGGAAGCTTCTGTCAGATAGCCTTTTCTTGACATCTTGAGCATCTGCATAGCCCTTCCCATATCAATGGAACTGTCTCCGGTTCCCTGATAGCTTGCCATATAATTCTGCAGCTCCCGCACAAGATCACGGCCTGTAACACTCTTAAGCTGTGCTACCGAAACTGTATTGTCATAAACAGCCTCACTTACATTTCCGAGAATGGCCTCCAAAGCCCCCTGTTCTGCATCTACAAGGCTTCCGTCATCCTCACAGAGAAGTTCCCCGAATTTCTTTTCTTTATAAAAATTTCTGGTAAGGCGATAATTCTTTCCGCCGGATGTAAACCACATGATCCCGCCATACTCAGCCGGATTCTCCCAGGGCTCATATTTCGTATATGTATCATTCTGTGCCGCTTTGCCGCGGAGTCTGCGCACTCCGTAAAACATGGAGCGGATAAATGTATGTGTCGTTGTTTTGCCGCTTTCATTCTCTCCATAAAGTACGTTCAGTCCTGGAGAAAGTTCCACGTCTTTATCCCGTATTTTACCGAAATTCTTTATTTTCAAATGTCTGATGACCATTTTTTCAGCAATCCTCCTGTGAACAGCAACTGTTATCCTGTCTTCTGCCTTTCCCTGTCATCTCCTGCTTCCAGTCTCCAGAAGAGCCTGCAGGCCGTAATACAGAGCTTTTTTTTCTACAGTGTCCAGTTCTCCCTTTGAGAGAAAATAACCAATGTAATCACCGATCAGCGTACCGCTGTAGCGTTTATAAAGCTCCGGAAGATCATAGGCAGGCCTGGATTCATCGATCACATCTGTGATGTTTCCCAGATTTTTCAGTTTTTCCGGGATCAGCAGAAGATCCGGCGACCGCATTCCCTGAAGGATAATACGGTAAATATTTCTTCCGCCTCTGCGGAATATCTGCGATTTCACAGCTTCTTCCAGCGATATCTGCGTGGTTTCCTCATGAAGCGTCAGTACCAGCTGCTGATAGGAACGGCATGCAAAAGGCACAAATTCCGTACGGATCCTGCCGTTTATAAGCCTTCCTTCCATATATCCGTGATCACCTGTATCATTCCTGTCTATCGGTTCCAGTGCCCCAGAAAAAGCGGCCTGGTCTCTGATGAGGATCTGTGGCTTATGAATGTGACCAAGTGCTATGTAATCAAATCCTGCTGCTGCCAGAGAAGCAGCACTGAGCGGTATATGCTTCTCATCCCCGCCATGGGCAAGAAGAATGTGAATGCCTTCTTCCTGGATCGGAGATGCTTTGTCATAAAGCCCTTCTTTTATTTCCCGGTCGTAATAGCTGAGTCCGTATACGTAAACGTCCAGTTTCGGATCTTTAACGTAAGTAAGCTCTCTGCTCTTAAAGAATGTAACGTTGGAATTCCATTCAAATGTATTATAAAAAGAATCCCTGCTGATAAAATCATGGTTTCCGGCCATAAGATATACCCTTGTATCCGGGATGGTGGAAAACAGATAATTTACTTCTTTAAGTTCTCTCATTAGCGGCTGGCGGTGGAACAGATCTCCGGATATAAATAGCAAATCCACCGGGTCTTGGCGGATGCCCGCAATAACCCGGCGGAAAGTGTTCCAGATTTCTTCCTCCCGCTCTTTGCTCCATGGGCATCCTCTGTCAGGAACAGCTCCCAGGTGCACGTCTGCAAGATGAATAAATCTCATAATGTTCTCCCTTGTTGTGTATTACTCAAAATCAGTGTTACAGAACCTGTTCTTCAGCTCTGCCGCTTACAGTACAAAATGTTCATACTGCTGATATCAGAGCCGATTAAAGATCGCAGTTCTTTACAGTTCTCGGGAACGGGATCACGTCACGGATGTTGCCCATTCCTGTAAGATACATTACGCATCTCTCAAATCCAAGTCCGAATCCGGAATGACGGGTAGAACCGTATTTACGAAGATCCAGATAGAAATCGTAATCTTCCGGTTTCAGTCCAAGTTCATCCATACGTGCTTTCAGTTTACCGTAGTCATCCTCTCTCTGGCTTCCTCCGATGATCTCTCCGATTCCCGGTACAAGACAGTCCATAGCTGCTACAGTCTTGCCATCTTCGTTGAGTTTCATATAGAAGGCCTTGATCTCCTTCGGATAATCAGTAACAAATACAGGTCTCTTGTATATCTGCTCTGTCAGATAACGTTCATGCTCTGTCTGAAGGTCGCAGCCCCAGAATACCTTGTAATCAAATTTATCGTTGTTTTTCTCAAGGATCTCAACAGCCTCTGTGTATGTCACATGTGCAAACTCGGAGTTCAGCACATGGTTCAGTCTGTCAAGAAGTCCCTTGTCTACGAAGGAATTGAAGAAATTCATCTCCTCCGGTGCATTCTCAAGAACGTAGCGGATCACATATTTCAGCATAGCCTCTGCAAGTTCCATATCATCCTGAAGATCTGCAAATGCACACTCCGGCTCAATCATCCAGAACTCAGCTGCATGACGTGTTGTATTGGAGTTCTCTGCACGGAAAGTCGGTCCGAATGTGTAGATATTGCGGAATGCCTGTGCAAATGTCTCACCGTTAAGCTGACCGCTTACTGTAAGATTAGTCTCTTTTCCGAAGAAATCCTGAGAGTAATCTACTTTTCCGTCCTCTGTCATCGGCATGTTCGCAGGATCCAGTGTTGTTACCTGGAACATCTCTCCTGCGCCCTCGCAGTCACTTCCTGTGATCAGTGGTGTATGCACATAGACAAAACCTCTCTCCTGGAAGAATTTATGGATCGCATATGCACAGAGAGAACGTACACGGAATACTGCCTGGAAAGTGTTTGTTCTCGGTCTTAAATGTGTCATAGTTCTTAAATACTCAAGACTGTGACGTTTCTTCTGAAGCGGATAATCCGGAGCAGAACTTCCCTCTACGAATACTTCTGATGCCTGAATCTCAAATGGCTGTTTCGCCTGCGGTGTTGCTACCAGTGTTCCTTTAACAATAATAGCTGCACCTACATTTAATTTGGAAACCTCTGCAAAATTCTCCATGTTATCATGATATACGATCTGAAGAGTTTCAAAAAAACTTCCATCATGAAGCACGATAAAACCAAATGCCTTGGAATCACGAACGCTGCGCACCCAGCCGCCTACTGTGATCTCTTTATCAAGATACTGTTCACGGTTTCTGTAAATCTCTTTAACTGTTGTCAGTTCCATAATCTATACCTCATTCCTCATAATTCAGGATTTCCCGTCCCTGCGGACGTATAAACGTCCATATCGAATTAAGTATAGACTATTCTTATGGTTCACGCAAGGAGTAATTGGAAGGAATTAGCTGCCCTGGCATAATTCCTGCAGCATAAAAGATCCCGCACGCCGGAAAATGTACCGACATGCGGGATCATGTGCATATTTAATAATATGTTGCATTGATACTTCCTGTGTTAAGATATGTCACACAGTAATAATAAATTCTCTTGTAGGTCTTGGTTGTATAATGAAGTCCGTCATCGGAATCTTTGTCCACGCCAACATAAGAAGCGTTGGTTCCATATCCTTTCTTCATCAGTACACTATATGTATCAATAAATTTGTAATATACAGAAAGACCTGAGCGGATCTTACTGTTAAATTCTCTTACCTGAGCCTCTGTACGGGTGCCTCTTCCTGCTTTGGTGATCATTGTACTGTTGATCGGGTTTACTGACATATAAAACAGTTTGCAGTTCTTCTTTTTCAGAGTCGGTGCAATATTGGTCATATAACTTACATAGTTGCTTGCATTTGCCATATCATTAACACCCAGGTTAAAGATAACTGCAATAGGGCGGGATCCTTCTGCCTTGCTGATCTCTTTCAAAAGCTGCTCGTAACCTTCACTCTTAAACCAGCTTAATCCCTGTCCTGCACTGGCTACAAAAGAAACTCCATTCAGTGTTGAACTGCTTACCTGTTTCTTCAATGTCGCATTCATACCCACTGTACGGGAATCTCCCACAAAGATTACTTTGCTGTACTGCATACCGATTGCCGGTCTCGCCATCTCATCAGAGCTGATATCTTTCTCCCGTGCACGGTTGAACACTGTTGCATACAATGTGGTGGTCTTGCTGATCTTGAGCAGTTCGCCTGCTTCATAATCCGGAGCTGCCGAAGATCCTGTCCGCTTGGTTTTGGACCAGCCCATAAACGTATATCCAGAAGCATTAGCTGCTGATGGAAGTTTCAGATATCCACCCTTTCCAAGTGTTACTGTTTTCCATATAGTACCATTAGCCTTGCAGAGGTTTACACTTACTGACTGCATCTGCACTGCATAATACTTGATGTTTCCGGAAATTTTGATCTTCGTCCCGGCTTTCTTTGCAGTGGATGTTTTGCCATTTACGGTTGTAGACCAGCCAAGGTTTACATAACCAGATCTGGCTGGAACTGCAGGCAGCGTATAGTACGTACCCTCTTCTACTTTTTTTTGAAGTTTCTTATATGTGGCATTACTGCTTCCATTTCCAAGATAAAAGTTTACCGTATAATACTTGCTTTTTCTGCGGACTGCATATAAGGTCATATCCTTCTTGACTTTTACGCTGGCTCCGGCTTTATATACCACTTTGCTGCTTCCTTTTGTTGTGGTCCATCCAAGATTCTGGTATCCTACAGCTTTAGGAACTACCGGAAGTTTGATCGTAGTGTTCAATGTGACATTCCGTGTCAGTGCAGTATATGTTTTGCTTTTGCTGGTGCCTGAATTGTTGTTGAACTTCACTGTATAAACCAGCTTGCTTGCAGATACCTTCTGCGAAGCTGCCGGCATAAAGATCAGTGCCGCTGCAACAACTGCCAGCAAAAGCCATTTTATTCGAAAGGCTTTTCCGGTTCTTTCTGTTTCTTTCATATGAATTACTCCTCCTGAAATATACATCTCTCAAGTTCCGCACAGGAAATTCCTGAATTTAATATTTCCATGCTCTGATGTATCAGATTACCGGCCGCCTCCGAATATTTACAGCGTGTTGATAAATCTCATAAATGCCTCCCTGCCCTCTGGTATGCATTTATAAACACCGGCATCCTCAAGAACATGAACAAATACGTTGCCCACTTCTTTACGGAGAACTTCCTGGATATTATCTTTGTCAAGTTTCTCATATTTCGGCAGAAATTCTGCAACCCATGCCGCATGTTTCTCGATCTTCTCATTAGAGGCGATATCTTTGCCACTTAAGATATACTCTTCCAGAAGCTCCAGCTCCTCTTTCAGGCGGGCCGGAAGAACAGCAAGTCCCATAACTTCAATGAGTCCGATGTTCTCTTTCTTGATGTGGTGATAGCATGCATGCGGATGATAAACACCCAGCGGGTTCTCTTCTGTTGTAATGTTATTACGTAATGTCAGATCCAGTTCAAACGTATCTCCAACTTTACGCGCGATCGGTGTAATGGTGTTGTGCGGCTCTCCATCTGTCTCTGCAAAAATAAATGCAGCCTCATCTGTGTAGCCTCTCCAGTTTGCCAGTACATGTGTAGCCAGATCGATCAGTCTCTTCTCGTCTTTACTGCGGATACGCAGTACGGAAAGCGGCCATTTAACAATACCTGCTTCTACGTCTTCATATCCCGGAATTGTCACATGTTTCTCGATCTCAGCCTTGGCCATGGCAAATGTATAATGGCCGCCCTGGAAATGATCATGGCTTAAGATTGATCCGCCTACGATCGGAAGGTCTGCATTGGATCCCAGGAAATAATGCGGAAACAGTTTTACGAAATCAAACAGTTTCACAAATGTATTTCTCTCGATCTTCATTGGTGTATGCTGACTGTTGAACACAATACAATGCTCATTATAGTAAACATACGGTGAATACTGGAAGCCCCACGGACTGTCATTGATAGTGATCGGAATGATCCTGTGGTTCTCTCTTGCCGGATGATTGACTCTTCCTGCATAACCTTCATTCTCCGGGCAAAGCAGGCATTTCGGGTAACTGCTGGATTTCACAAGTTTAGCAGCTGCAATAGCCTTCGGGTCTTTCTCCGGTTTGGAAAGGTTAATGGTGATATCAATCTTACCATACTCACTGTCCACTGTCCACTTCTGATCTTTTTTCACGCGGTAGCGTCTGATATAGTTGCTGTCCTGACTCAGTTTATAAAAATAATCGGTAGCTTTCTCCGGATCTTCTTTATAAGCATCCCAGAACTCTTTCTGAACCTGCGCCGGACGGGGCATAAGACAGTTCATAAGTTTTGTATCAAAAAGATCCCTGTACACAACACTGTCTTCTATAATTCCCCTCTTTACAGCTTCATCCAGAAGCTCATTCAATACTTCTTCCAAATTGATTTTAGCATACTCTGTTTCCGGTTCTGTATACTCGCTTTCACCAAAAACATCCAGAAGAAGATTCGTCGTATAGGTTCTTTCACATTCTGGTGTGATTCCACTTTCCACTCCATACTGCACCAGTTTTTTGATACTTTCACTTAACATTGCATTTTCCCCTTTCCTGTCGCGCTTTTGCTGTGGCAGACAGATCTTTTTTCTGTCTGCCTTTTATGCTAAACGGATAATATCCGTCTCGCTGTCTTGCTGCATCCCATTACCCATATCCGGATCCCGGTCTCCGTTACTCTGTAACGTTCTCTATATAGGTCAAAAATACATTTCCTGCACTCTGAAACAGTGCTGTACTATCATTGATTCCATAAGGGCTTGTCTGCCCTGTTGCCGGATCATAGAGATATGTGTTGTATTCATCATATCCTACGATCACAACGCTTGAATTATCTCCTGTTTTTGCAACTACCGGACGCTGTGCGCTTACCTCATAAAGAACGCTGTCAAGACTGCATCCTGTAAGATCGATCACAGTTCCTGCATCGCCAAGTCCATCCTGAAGCTCCTGTTTCTTCCAGTTGGCCGTACGTATGATCTCCGGCACATCCTCTATATTAAACTGGATCTTTGTCTTCTTATTTCCTCTTTCCCAGACATACTGCTGTGCACGGTTGAGAACAACACCAGTCTGATCATCTGCACGCTTCACAGCGGCTGCCGGATCTGTATAAATACGATCCAATGATCCATAAGCATAAACATAATAGAGCTCGCCCTGCGGAACCGTTGTGTCCAGTGTCACAGAAGCATCTTCTGTACTCTCGATCTTAGAATAAACCTGAAGAGGAGTGTCTGTTTCCGGCTTCTGATCCATTGTCAGACGAATCATCGTTCCTGACCTGTTCGTCGTAATCAGAGCCACATCTACCTGACTTCCTGATGCCTTCTTGTTATTCATAATATTATCTTTCTTCTGAACAGTGTAAGCATTTCCGGATTTCGCTGAAAGTTCAAATTCCATCATTGTTGTACCAACAGTCACATTTGTAACATAAAGGCCTTCCTGATGATATTCTTTCTTTACTTTTCCTTTAAAACTCTCGATTCGGAAAGTACTGATTCCCTCTGTCTCATGCCCATTTTCATCAGTAAGGATATCTCCATCTGCAATAATTCCATAAACCAGATCCTCATTCATAAACCCAAGTGCCCGGAGTGTCTGGCCACTTTCCGGCACAATATCTCTTGTTTTTAAGGAATCAAACTCAATCTCCCTGACTTTTCCTTTGTCATCTCCTGATGTGATCAGCCAGGCTGCATAAGCCTTCGTCTCAGAAACTACAAAACAGTTCTGCTTAATTCCTTCTTCCAGAACATCAGCAGTACCTTCCTCTATATTTACCTGATACAGTTTCTGCGCAAAAAGCAGGAACAGCTGATTATTCTTATTTACGTAAGTAAGAGTTCCAAGATCTTCCTTCAGAAATTCATAAGACTCTGTACTTGGTATGAAAACCTTTTCCTCAACTACATTCCTGTCACTGTTATAGTGATAAACACAGACACCGCTGTAACCCTCATGGATTCCTCTGTTCATATATCCATACAGTACAAAATCCACATCTCCATTATCTGCCACACGGATGATCTTGATATCATGCTCATTGCGCACATATCTGGAATCATTGTTCTCTTCCTTTCGGAAACTGAATATCCTGGTGATCTTGCCGCCAGCCGGTGCATAAGACCACAGATCTCCATCCTGCTCAAAAGCCACGATAGTTCCATCGCTGTTGGTCGAATAAGTTACATTTTTATCACGGACTCCAAGAAGAAGTCCTTCATCTGAAACAACATTCTGTGACGGATCAAAAACTTTGGTCGCTGAACGCCTGAAATCCAACAGCATGATCCTCGTCTCCGTATAACGCATACGATAAAATTCCGTGACATCATAAATCTCTGTTTTTCCCTCGTCATTCTCTGCTGAGATCTGGTAATCCAGAGAAATGCTTGCTGTTGTCTCATTAATATCATCGATCAGCGGCACACCTTCCATATAAAGTTTCGGAGAAAGAGATCCCCAGCTGATATTGGAAAGCCCGGAGTTAATGGTAATATTATTAAAATTAGTTCCACTGGAAGTATCTTCCTCTTCCAGATATCCGGTCAATGTATCTGCCTGTTCCTTATCCAGACATTTTGTAGAAAATTCTTTCACAAACTGCAGATAAGATTCTGTATTGAGCTGACTTCTTGAAACAACTCTTGTATAATAGTAAACCTCGCCTTCACTGGTATCTAATGTAATCTGCAGGGAATATTCCTGATTCATTCTCAGGTCACTTCCAATTTCGATCTCTGTGCTTAAATAGCCATTCTCTTCTTTTGTAAGGTTTTTGATCTTGCGGTTCTCCATAACCTTACTGCCATCAGAAGTACGTACCTCATAAGCAAGTCCTGTTACTGAGTCTGCATACGGATTGATTTCAAAAATCAGCTTCTTGGTGGTGTCCAGCGGAGTAATACTTCCTCGCATGAAGTCTGTCTGCATAGCTTGTTTATAACCATACATCTTATTCGCCTGAGTATTTCCAATCTTTACCATAACTTCTGGAAGCGTAGCATCGTTCATATCCGAACGGCTGTCTGTAGACTGGCTGTTCATAAGAAGGGAACTTCCAACCACAACCACTGCAAAAAGTACAAGCAATACCGCTCCTTTGCGTATGATCTTCTTCATGTCATTCTCCCTTCTGTGAGATCGACTCTTCCGGATAAAGAAGCCGATCCAGAGTAGGATTTACATGAAGTGCTTTCATAGACTCTGCAAAACTGTCTCTGCTCTTTTTCTTTCCGGTTTTTACTGCGCGGATCAGAATATTCTTAGGTGTGTGTTCCATATCAATAAATTCAAGGAGCTGAGTCTCATACCCCTTACTCTCAAGAAGTTCTGCACGAAGACCATCTGTGATCAACGCTGCCATTCTTTCTTTCAAAATACCGTAACGCATTACCGGCTGCAGTACTTCATTTCTGATTTGTCTGTTCAGCTCATGCTGGCAGCATGGAACGGACAGGATGACCTGTGCTCCCCATTCTACTGCCTTCGCCAGTGCAAAATCCGTAGCTGTATCACAGGCATGAAGAGTAACGACCATATCTACAGAAGATACTCCCTCATAGCCTGCAATATCGCCCTGATAAAAATGGAGTTTCTCATATCCATAAGATCTTGCCAGCTCACTGCAGTGGCGAATCACATCTTCTTTAAGATCAAGCCCTATAATATTTACGTCAAATCCTTCCAGTTCCCGGAGGTAATAGTACATTGCAAAAGTCAGGTAAGATTTCCCGCAGCCAAAATCCAGGATCGTGATTTCTCTGTCTTTCGGAAGTTTCGGGAGGATATCGCGGATAAATTCCAGAAAGCGATTGATCTGACGGAATTTATCATACCGGGAAGCTACGATCTTTCCATCTTTTGTCATAACTCCCAGATCCACCAAAAACGGAGCTGCAGTTCCTTCTTTCAAAATATACTGTTTCACACGATTATGAGGAGCGATCTTTGCATTTTGTACAGCTTCGTGATGTTTCGTCTTAATAGTTGCCTTGCCTTTCTTACTGATCAGAATACTTCCATCCTGTCTGCGTCCTGTTGTCTGCAGCTGACGGAACTCTTCCATAGATCTTTCCAGATAATCAATGATCTCTTCTTTCGAATAATTCTTATGATAAACCTTAGGGCCTTCTGTCATAGAGGCCTGGTAGCAAATCTTTCCTTTCAGCTCCACAGGACGAAGCTTCACCTTCGAAGGGCCTTCGCCTGTCCTGCGGCCGC
Organism: Eggerthellaceae bacterium; assembly: GCA_963598855.1. Classification (GTDB taxonomy): domain Bacteria; phylum Bacillota; class Clostridia; order Lachnospirales; family Lachnospiraceae; genus Blautia_A. The sequence goes on along the minus strand of CAVBVT010000020.1, from coordinate 4,822 downwards.
TTAAAACAGCCTGGATCAGCTGTTCATTAATCTGTTCTTCTAAAAATTCCCTTATTGTTTTCATCATATTCCCATTATATTCATTTTCTATTTTCCTGTATATGGACAGATGTTAGCGGAACCTGTCATATAAATCTGTCCTCTGCTGCATGCCCATGAAAATGATCGCTTCGTGATCTGTCAGCAAAATCTTCAGAACACACGGCACTGTCTGCATCTGCGTCGTCTGCATCGTCTCCTGGAAATCTCCTGATATACCAAAACCTCGATCAGATCATCCAGAAATCCTCCCGGCATTTCCTGCGCGCTGGTGTCAGAAGACATTTCTTCTTTTACCTGACTGCATATATGATACAGCATAAAGCGATCCGGATATTCATCATAAAGCCTGCTGCCCTCATAATCCATAAGCTGGCACTGAGCCTCTGCTTTCTCCTGGATCTTTCTGGCTGTATCTGGATAATAAGATTTCATCAGGTCAAATTCCCTCTCCTGTTCTCTCTCTTCATTATAGAAACCAGGATTCCCCTGCGCAACATAAAATGGATAAAAATCTCGATAAAGCATAACTGTTCTGCTGTCCTCTCACTGTTATCTCTTACAGTATATGCAACAGAAATATGACGGTGCTTCTTTTATCTATCCATAATTATCATGTCATAAAACGCAGCTTGTAACGCCCCTCATTATAAGCATATCTTCCATATGCAAGGAAGTCCCCCCACTGCTTATTGCTTTTCGCAACCCCCGCAGGGGACTTCCTTGATTCGGTTAAAAGCTGGAATGCTTATTATGCCATGCGCTTTAACATACCCTGTGTTAAACGGACACTGTGCTCAATGGCAAGTTTCTCAAAAGCAGGATAGTCCATATTTGCACTGTTATCGGCTTTATCAGAGATTGCACGGATGATCAGGAAAGGAATTCCATTAAGTGCTGCTGCCTGTCCGATAGCTGCGCCTTCCATCTCAACTGCATATGCGCTGAACTCTTTTACAATAGTATCCTTCACTCCCTGATCGCATACAAACTGATCTCCGGAAGCGATTCTTCCTTCAAATACCTGGATTTCCGGATTCACCTCTGCGCACACATCATGAGCGATCTTACGAAGGCACTCATCAGCCTGGAAAGAAAATTCTTTCATCTGTGGGATCTGTCCCTTCGGATAACCAAAACCTGTTGCATCCATATCATGGTGAAGTACATCTGTGGAAAGCACGATATCTCCGATATTGATATCATTATTCAGACTTCCTGCGATACCTGTATTGATCACAGCCTCAACCTGGAAAAGATCTGCAAGGATCTGTGTACACATACCGGCATTTACTTTACCGATTCCGGACTGTACTACAACTACCTTCTTATCTTCCAGCATACCTTCGTAAAAATCCATTCCTGCTCTTGTTGTGATCTTTACATTCTCCATAACTTCCTTCAGTCTGGCAACTTCCTGCTCCATTGCACCTATAATTCCAACACATTTCATAATCGTCAAATCCTCTCTTTCTGTCTGTATCACATAGTACCAGATGAACAAATTTCTCTTCTGGTATCTTATTTTCTTTTTCTACAACGTTCATTATAACAAATTTTATTTTTTATGGAAACTTTTTTTCGGAGATGATATAATCATAGACGTATGTCGGTCACTGCTTACAGATGTATTCTATAAAGCATATTGCTGTTCAAAGAATAGGCAGTACCCTATATCATATCTAAAAGGAGGTTAAAAGAATGGTTTACAAGACAAAAGGTGTCTGTGCTCAGGGAATTGAGTTCGAGATCGATGATAATAAGAAAGTTCACAACATAAAATTCACAGGTGGCTGCTCCGGAAATACACAGGGTGTAGCGCAGCTTGCAGAAGGTATGGATGCAGATGAGGTTATCAGCCGTCTGGAAGGTATCCGCTGCGGCTTCAAACCAACTTCATGTCCAGATCAGCTCGCTAAAGCTATCCGCGAGGCTATTGGAGAGAATTAAGAGAATTCATTTTAACATTTCGGGCACACTGTCAGCGAATAATCCTGGCAGTGTGCTCTTTGTTATGTCAGGAGGATATCCAAATCCCTTCGATACAAGCAAGTCCTCCGCTGCTTATTGCTTTTCGCACTCCCGCAGGGGACTTCCTTGATTCGGTTCAATCACGTTTATACTCAAATATCATCTCTGTCCCATTTATCACACAATGACTGAATATCTCTTGCAAAACGGTCCAGATCTTTGTTCGGGCAGCCTTCATTCTTGCGTATCACTGTCATCAGGCGGCGGCCCATTGCAAGAAGCTTCTCGTATGCACGGGCAGCACGGCTTGCTTTCGGAGATGCTGCAGCCTTAACAATACGGATTCCCGGAGCTTCATGGATACATTTATTCTCAAGGAGATCATACTCCGTTCCGCTGAATGGTGCTGTAGCATCATATCCTAGATCTTCTTTCAGTCTCTGGGCAAAAACTTCTGTTACGGTATCATCACCATGTGTAACAAACACATGCTTCGGCTTCTCTTCAAATGCTCTGGCCCAGTCCAGCAGTCCGTTCACATCTGCATGACCGCTGATTCCCGGCATTCTGCAGATTTCAGCAGCTACCTGAACAGTCTCACCAAACAGCTTCATCTCTGTTGCCCCTTCCAGAAGGGCACGGCCAGGTGTTCCAATCGCCTGATATCCAACAAAAAGTACTGTGTTCTTAGGATTCCACAAATTATGTTTCAGATGATGTTTAATACGTCCTGCATCACACATGCCACTGGCAGAGATGATAACCTTGCAGTCTGCATCAAAGTTAATAGCTCTGGAATCATCCGTTGTAACCGATGTCTTCAAGCCTGGAAAAGACAGCGGATTGATTCCCTTGTTCAGAAGGTCCATCGCTTCCTCATCATAGCAGGTATAAGCATTCTCGCTGAAAATCGTAGTTGCCTCATTAGCCAGCGGACTATCCACATATACAGTAAATCCATCATACCCATGGACAAGCCCCTGTTCCTTGATCTGCCTGATAAAATAAAGCATCTCCTGGGTTCTTCCAACTGCAAAAGAAGGAATCACCAGACTTCCGCCCCTGTCAAAGGTTCTCTGAATGATCTCAGCCAGCATCACTGGATAATCCGGCCGTTCTCCATGGCTTCTGTCACCATAGGTCGATTCCATAACAACATAATCGGCTTCTTTAATATAAACAGGATCCTTGATCAACGGCTGGTTTAAATTTCCAATATCACCGGAAAATACAATTTTCTCCGTTATATCATCTTCTGTCATCCATATCTCAATACTGCTGGAGCCAAGAAGATGTCCTGCATCTACAAAACGTACCTCAATGCCCTCAGCTGGTTTAATGATCTTATCATAAGAACATCTGACAAAGTTACGAAGAACTCCCATGGCATCTTCCATTGTGTACGTAGGAATAAACTCCGGTTTGCCTTCTCTTCGGCCCTTACGATTTCGCCATTCTGCCTCAAACATCTGGATATGCGCACTATCACGAAGCATGATATCGCAAAGATTACAGGTTGCTTCTGTTGCATAGATCGGTCCCTGATATCCCTTGGCATACAATGCCGGAAGATTTCCGGAATGATCCATATGCGCATGTGTCAGCAGTACAAAATCAAGATCTCCCGGAGCTACAGGCAGATCCTTGTTCTCATAATAATCCGGCCCCTGCTCCATACCATAATCTACCAGAAATTTCCTACCTGCTGCTTCCAGATAATAACAGCTTCCGGTCACTTCATGCGTTGCACCGATAAATGTTATCTTCATGCACAAGCCCCCTTTTGTCCGTCTATTCGCATCTACAAGCAAAAATGCTAGACATTTCGTTTATTAACGGTTATTTTATTGTATTTATTATACATGAGTTTTGTGATTTTTAACAGTCTTTTTGTGGAATATATATGATTTTTTATATTGATTCCTTTAGAATTTATGGGGATTGTGAGATTTGTTTAGAATTGTTATATTTTTCAGATTTTTTCGAGATTCCCCCAGCGATGGTAATGTAAGTTTACTGGATTTTTTTTATTGGGGTTTGGGCATCGCTGGAGGGGGTGATGAGCTTTTACTTACTTGACTAAGATACCGCTTGTCAGTGTCGTTGTTGATTCTTTGCTGCCATCTTTTGCTGCATGATAACCACGTACTCGGTAATAGTAGCCACTTGGTACGATTACTTCCAAACTTTTGGTTAAATGACTTGCATTGTCTGTAGTGAAACTCCAACTTTTATATGTAGAATAAGTACCATTAACTTTCCGCTCCAGATATAACTCTAAATAAACTTTAGCACAATTATGATGGCACTGCGTAACTCCTGCAATTGCAACTTTATTACTAGCTAATTTAGAAATTTTTGAAGTTCCATAATTTAAGTTTGTACCTCGAAGTACACTATATGTTGTATCTTCAGCAAAATCCAAATCTGTTTCTAACACATTGTCTGAAAAATCTTCTGCCAAAACTGTTGTAATATTCATCCCACATAAAATTCCAACAATCATAACAACGCTAATTAATCTAAATATCTTTTTTCGCATTTTCTCTCCTTCCAAACTTCCATTACGTTCTTAATACGAATTTAGATTTAGAGTTTCGCTTAAAATCTTATATTTTTAATAAATTTTTCAAATTCATCTTCTTCCATCTTTCCACTAATTTGATAATATATTGATTTATATTTCCAATATGCCACATAATTTCTTTTTTTATCTTCTTTATCCTTCACTTCCATCAATGTAATTACAATATCTTCATCATTAAATTTAATCCTTTTTATCTCTTTGCCATCCAATCCAATCGCACTACTG
>CAVBVT010000019.1:0-30929 GCA_963598855.1 Eggerthellaceae bacterium | reverse complement strand
TTTAAAACAGCTCATTCGTCAGCAAGTCTACCATTTATAAAGTTGTAAACTGGTATTCGTGTAAGTAAACCTTCATTTAATTTAAGAGTGACCAATAATAATGTACCATCGGGATCTTATTCACGTTCACGATCATTCAGAGTATCTGGTACAGTTTCATCTAATTATCCAGTTACGAAAATGCTTATGTATGTTTACGATTTAAACGGAAATAGAATAACGGGTAGAAGTGGTAGTCCGAACATGAGAGATTACAAGTATCAGTTCACTTTATTCTTCTCAAATCTCAGATCAGGAGGAAGATACTATTATCAAATGAGAGGTTATAATGCACTTGGAAATGCTGTTCAATCACGGAGATATTATTTTACAGTTTATTAAAGATTGAGAGAATATGGAGGTACTGCTTCCGTCGTATTCAGTAATGTTTCCAAAATTCAATCCAGATTATCTGTGACAGTCAAATGAATTGGGAATTGTATATTCTGAGATGGCCGTGTTTGAATAGAAGCATGCAAGAGTCGAGTAGGCGTATGGTCTGGAAGTAAGAAAGTTGTTGTAAAATAAGTAAAGAATAACCAGATAAGAAAAAACAGGAGCTTTTCCCGAAATACCGGGCTCAGCTCCTGTTTTTTCATCAATTTGTTGCAGGTTTTTGCACTGTCGTCAAACCATTTCATGATTGTAGACTTAAAAATCTCCCGGATTTTCAATATAAGAAACAACAGCTGACATAACAGATACATGAAGTTATAATACAGATATATAAGATGAATGCAGATAAGCGAATTGAGTGTGTTCATAAGTAGGCAGCAGAGCGGAAAACAAATGACTGTAGCACAAACAGGAGGGAAAATTTTGAAGCAGATTGCAGATTTACACATACATTCCAGATATTCCATGGCAACAAGCAAGGACGGTACGCCGGAGATGTTGGATCTCTGGGCGCGGAAAAAGGGAATCACGATTTTGGGAACGGGAGATATGACGCATCCTGTGTGGCGGCAGGAACTGAAGGAGAAGCTGGTTCCGGCCGAACAGGGTCTGTTCAGGCTGAAAGATGAGTTCATTTTGCCGGAGGCGGCACGCTATCCTGGGACCGCGCCAAGATTTGCGCTGTCGGGTGAGATCAGTTCTATCTATAAAAAAGGCGGCAAAACCCGGAAGGTGCACAGTCTGATCCTGCTTCCTGGATTCGATGAGGCAGATGCTTTTGCCGCAAGGCTGGAAAAAATCGGAAATATCCATTCTGACGGACGGCCCATCCTGGGCTTACCCTGTCATGATCTTCTGGAAATAATGCTGGAAGTCAGTGAGGAGGGCATGTACATTCCGGCGCATATCTGGACGCCGCATTTTTCATTATTTGGGGCAAAGTCTGGGTTTGATACCATAGAAGAGTGCTTCGAGGAACTGACGCCTTATATCCATGCACTGGAAACGGGTTTGTCCTCAGATCCTGTGATGAACTGGCAGATTTCTGCACTTGACGGATATCAGCTGGTGTCCCATTCGGACGCGCATTCTCCGTCCAAACTTGGCCGGGAAGCGGATCTTATGGATATAGAATTTTCCTATCAGGGACTTTGGAATGCGGTGCAGAAAGGTGAAGGGCTTGAGGGCACGATCGAGTTTTTTCCGGAGGAAGGAAAATACCATTTCGACGGACACCGGAAATGCGGCGTATGTCTAAGCCCGAAAGAAGCAGAGAAATATCACGGCATCTGTCCTGTGTGCGGAAAGAAACTGACCATGGGTGTGGATCACAGGATCATGCAGTTATCTGACCGTGACGAGGGCGCAGATGCCATGCCGGAAAGCGGCCGCCCGTATGAAAGTCTTGTGCCTTTGCCGGAAGTGGTTTCAGCCAGCGTAGGATTTTCTCCGGCGAGCAAAAAAGTTCAGGGCCAGTATGAAACGCTGCTTGAGAAACTGGGTGCGGAATTCCCGATTTTAAGAGATGTTCCGCTGGAAGATATCAGACTTGCCGGTGGTGATGTTCTGGCGGAAGGAATCCGGCGGCTGAGGGCCGGCGAAGTTATCCGGAAACCGGGATTTGACGGAGAATACGGGAAGATTGAGTTGTTTTAACCAAATTTGGAAGAGGAAATATGAAAGAAAAAATCGGCATCATATCAGACACCCACGGCCTTCTGCGCCCGGAAGTGCTGGAAATTTTAAAAGACTGCAAATATATTCTCCATGCAGGAGACGTAAATAAAGATGAGATCCTGGATGTGCTGCGCTCCATGGGAAATCTCTACGTAGTTCGCGGAAATAATGACAAGGACTGGGCAGAAAATCTCCATACCAGTTTAAATTTTACGATCAGCGGCGTGAAATTTTTTATGGTTCATAATAAAAAAGACGTAGCCTGGGATCTTGACGATACCCAGGTGGTAATTTTCGGGCATACGCATAAATATTTTGAGAAGATAATAGATGACCGGCTGTGGCTGAACCCGGGAAGCTGCGGGCGAAGCCGTTTTGGAGGCGAAGTCACAATGGCCGTGATGACCGTGGAGGACGGACAGTACCAAGTGGAGAAGATCGTACTGTAGGCTTTTTTTGTATTTTTTTGGAAACAATCCTTGTAATTTAGGATTTGGAGCGTATAATAAGAAAACGTTTAAAACAAAAAGTGGTCTTACCACTTTTGGGTGAATCACAAAGCGAATGCGAATATCCGCTTAAAATGAGTAGGAGGGATGCAGCATGAAGTACGTGCAGCAGTTCAGCATCATCCTGCTGATTTCCGTCATTGGAGAATTACTGAAAACCTTTCTCCCGCTTCCGGTACCAGCCAGTGTTTACGGCCTTGTTATCATGCTGGCGGTATTGCTTACAGGCATCCTGAAGCTTGATCAGGTCAAAGGTGCGGCAGATTTTCTGGTTGAGATCATGCCGGTAATGTTTGTACCTGCAGGTGCGGGGCTTATCACAGCCTGGAGTTCTCTGAAACCGATCTGTGTGCCGGTTCTTATCATGACGTTTATCAGTACGGTGGTCGTAATGGTTGTAACAGGAAAAGTAACACAGGGAGTGATCCGCAGGGGAAAGAGAGGAACTGAAAAATGATGGAATTTATAAAAAACTCTGCATTTTTCGGAGCAATGATAAGTCTGATCGCATATGAGATCGGCCTTATCCTGAAAAAGAAATTTAAAATGGCGATTTTTAATCCGCTTTTAATTTCAATTATCTGTGTTATCGGAGTGCTTGTACTTTTTCATATTGATTACAATGATTATAATGAAGGCGGCAAATATATCAGTTATCTGCTGACGCCGGCAACGGTATGTCTGGCTGTGCCTCTTTATGAGCAGATCCATCTGCTGAAAAAAAATCTCAAGGCAGTGGCAGCAGGGATCATTTCCGGAACGCTGGCAGGACTTTGCAGCATCCTGCTTATGTCAAAACTGTTCAGGTTCAATCATCAGGAATATGTTACCATGCTTCCGAAGTCAATCACAACAGCCATTGGAATGGGAGTTTCTGAAGAACTTGGCGGTATCGTGACTATTACAGTAGCGGTTATCATTATTACAGGAGTCCTGGGAAACATAATCGCAGAAGTTGTTTATAAGATCGCAAAGATCGAAGAGCCGATCGCAAGAGGTCTCGGACTTGGAACTTCAGCCCATGCCATCGGAACAGCCAAAGCCATGGAGCTGGGTCCTGTAGAAGGTGCTATGAGCAGTCTTGCTATTGCAGTAGCTGGTTTGCTTACGGTTGTAGGTGCGTCTGTGTTTGCAGGACTGATGTAAATCCCTGTTGCAAAGTTAAATCCATAGAAAAATAAAGATCTATGAAAGGTCTGTCGTTTCGCGGCAGGCTTTTTTCTTTTGAAACAGAATCGAACATATTTTTGTGCAAAATAAACAAATGTTCGTAAAATACATGTTCGTACCGTTTTATTGTACTAAGTATGCGCTATAATACCAATATACAGAAAATATGTTTGGAAAATATGTTCGATAAATTAAGCACCGGGCATATAACAGGGAGGATGGATCTTATGTGGAATACAGAGAACAGCAGGAAGGTAGCACTGGCAGAGGGAAGATACGCGGAGTCAGAGAACAGTCATTCCGGGAAGCAGAAGTTTTCCTCTGGTATGGCTATGGTGATCGGGGCACTTCTTACAATGGAGATCATGATCGGGGGTGCAATGCTTTTTAACATTGATTTTCATGGGGCAGATATCATTGCTGTTGTGCTTGCATTCATGGTATTATATTTTGCAGTGGTAGCTTTTCTGACGGATAAGTAGAACAGGAGGAATTCGGATGCCCAGGGTTTTTAACCAGAAAATAAAAATTTTATATCTGATGCGCGTTTTTCTGGAGAGAACCGATGAAGAACATCCCATGTCTGTGAAAGATCTGATCATTTATCTTAACAGCCTGGGAATCAGCGCAGAGCGTAAGACTGTATATGATGACATTGAAACACTGCGTAATTTTGGCATGGATATCCTGAACCGGAGGGAGAAGCCAGCCGGTTTTTATCTGGCCAGCCGGGAATTTGAGCTTCCGGAACTGAAGCTTCTGGTGGATGCTGTGCAGTCTTCAAGGTTTATCACCAGTGGCAAGTCCCGCCAGCTGATCGGGAAACTGGAGAGCCTGGCCAGTGTATATGAAGCCCGTCAGTTGAGACGTCAGGTTTTTGTAGAAAACCGTATCAAGACGATGAATGAGAGCGTGTATTATAATATTGATGAGATCCACCGGGCACTTACGGAAGACCGGCAGATCTCTTTTCAGTACTGTGAATGGACAGTAGAGAAGGAATTGCGTCTGAAAAAGAACGGTGATCGCTATTGTGTCAGTCCGTGGGGGCTTGTCTGGCAGAATGAGAATTATTATCTTGTAGCGTATGATGAGAAGTGCGGTATTGTGAAGCATTACCGGGTAGATAAGATCCTGCAGATCCGGCTTGAGGGTGCTGCACGCAATGGCAGAGAGCTGTTTGAGAATTACGATGCAGGAGAGCTGACATCCAGAACCTTCGGGATGTTTGGCGGCAGAGAGGAAACCATATGTCTTGAAGCGCATAACCGTCTGGTAGGTGTTGTACTGGATCGCTTCGGAAGAGACATTATGATACAGAGGAAGGATCATGAACATTTCAAAACACTGGTTCGTGTAAACGTCAGTGATCAGTTTTTTGGCTGGATGGCCAGTCTTGGACCGGATGCAGTGATCGCGTCACCGGATGATGTGCGTGATGAGTACCGGACATTTCTTGAGAAGAGTCTTTCTAATTACAAATGATAAATAATTTCATACAGATAATCTGCATATTAGGTGTTTTTTCTTTGATATGCAGATTTTTCTGAATAAATAATCTCCAAAAAAAGATACTGGAATAATAGAAAATTAGAAAAAATACATAACAACCCTAGTGGAAATACAAAATTCATATAGAAGATATATGTAAAAAAGATAATAGACATCGCGACGTTTAAGTGCTATAATGGCTTTCGTTCTCGGAAGGGACGAATTTTGCCATTAAAGGCAGATTATGGACGGTAAAGATATGACTGTAAAAGCAAGAATGCTGAAGCTTCTGGAGCAGCGTGAGAATGAACTGATATCCGGTGAAGCGGCAGCAGCAGAACTTAACTGCACACGGGCAGCCATCTGGAAAGCTGTGAAATCCCTTCGGGAAGAGGGATATACCATAGAAGCAGGACCAAACAAAGGCTATGTGCTTCGCGGCGGCAGCCGGTTATCTGAAGAAGGGATCCGGCTTTATCTCGATCATCCAGATGTGTCTGTAAAGATATACAGAGAATTGGATTCTACGAACAGAGCAGCCAAAGAAGCTGCATTTTCAGGAGAAGCAGGGTATGGTGCACTGATACTGGCGCGCCAGCAGAAAAGCGGAAGAGGCCGGAGAGGCCGGAGTTTTTATTCCCCTGAAAATGCAGGACTGTATATGAGTATCGTTCTAAGACCAGAACGAACGCTGAAGGAAGGACTTCTGATCACTACGGCAGCGGCGACAGCGGTCTGCCGGGCAGTGAAGAAGATCTGCGGAATCGACCTCGGGATCAAATGGGTCAATGACCTGTATCTTCATGACAAGAAGGTGTGCGGGATACTGACAGAGGCTGTTACAGACTTTGAGAGTGGAAATATTGAGTTTGCTGTTGTGGGGATCGGACTGAATCTGTATACACCGGAAGATGGTTTTCCGGAAGAGATACAGGGGACAGCAGGAGCATTGTTTGGAGACAGGAAGGAAGCAGAACATATAAACTGCAGTCTTCTTGTTGCAGAAATCGTCAACCAGCTTCTTATGGAAGTAGAAACTCCGGAACTTTCCAGAGAATATACAGAAAATAATATCATTCCTGGAAATATGATCGTGATCACTGACGGAACGCGCACTCGGGAAGCCTATGCAGAAGCCATTGTTCCTGATGGAAGGCTGCTCGTAAGAGAACAGGATGGTTCAGAAACCTTGCTTTCTTATGGAGAAGTATCTGTGCGCAGGAAGCCGGAAGAAGATCAGTTAAATTAAATTGTGTATTTTGTATAAAAAACAGATTCTTTTTTGTGCAAAACAGGCAAAAATAATATTGACATTCTGGAAATGCGGAGTAAAATAAAGTCAACTACAAGGCGTGGTCATACCAATTAATGAGTACAAAGATCACAGCCAAGAGAAAAGGAGGGAGAAAAACGGGAGATTTATCAAGTACACTGGCAGAAGAGCTGAACAGTAAGACAGCCTTTACCATTCCTGTGTTTGGTGGAATACCGATTGCAGAATGTGTAGTAGTCACATGGGTCATTATGGCAGTTCTTGTGATATTGTCTTTGATTCTGGTTCGGAATCTCAGTGTGGAAAATCCGGGTAAGAAGCAGCTGCTTCTGGAGTCCGGGGTAAGTTTTCTTCAGGATTTCTTTATGGGCATCCTTGGAGAAGAAGGCAAACAGTATGTGCCTTATTTGATGTCAACCGTAATCTACATCGGAATAGCTAATATCGCAGGCGTGTTTGGTTTTACACCACCGACGAAGGACATGAATGTGACCATTGCGCTGGCATTGATGAGCATTATTCTGATCGAGTATGCAGGCTTTCATAAGAAGGGACTGAAAGGGTTCCTGAAAAGCTTTGCGGAGCCGGTTCCGATCATGCTTCCAATTAATATTCTGGAAATCGCGATCAGACCTACATCTCTCTGCATGCGGTTGTTTGGTAATGTTCTGGGAAGCTTCGTAGTAATGAAGCTGTTGGAGTTTGTGTGTCCGGCCATTCTTCCCATACCATTCAGTCTGTATTTTGATTTCTTCGACGGATTCATACAGGCGTATGTATTTGTATTCTTAACATCCTTGTTCATCAAGGAAGCAATTGAGTAGTGAGGCGGAACATCCGCTTGATTCAAAAATGAAAAAAATTGTATTTTACAGGAGGAAAAAACTATGTTAATCGCAATTGGTGCAGCTATCGCAGTTCTTACAGGTATTGGAGCAGGTATTGGTATCGGTCTTGCAACATCTAAAGCAGTAGAAGCTATCGCAAGACAGCCAGAGGCAGAGAGCAAGATCAGTAAAGCACTTCTTCTTGGATGTGCTCTTGCAGAGGCAACAGCTATTTACGGTTTCGTAATTGGTCTTCTGATCATCATCATGCTTGGCTAATAGGTAAAGACGAGATACTAATTCAGGATTAAGAGAGGCAGGTGGACCAGGTGATTAAAATTGATATCAACCTTGTCTTTACTATTATAAACCTGATCGTTCTTTATCTTTTAATGAAGAAGTTCCTTTTCGGCCCGATCCTCGATGTAATGGAAAAGAGAAAAGCCATGATCGATGAGCAGTTTGCTTCAGCAGAGAAGACAACAGCTGAAGCAAACCAGCTGAAAGGACAGTATGAGGATGCACTGAAATCTGCGAAGGAAGAATCCTTCAGTATTGTAGAGCAGGCTAAGGACGAGGCAAAAGTACAGGCAGACAGCATCGTGAAGAGAGCTAATGACCAGGCTGGTCAGATTCTTGAGAAAGCAAGAAGAGATATCAGTACTGAGCAGGAAGCTGCTATGAAAGCGATGGAAGGCAAAGTGGCCGAGCTGGCTATGGATGCAGCATCCAGAATCATGGGAAAGAAGAACGACGAAGCACAGGATATGTCCCTATATGACCAGTTTTTAGAAGGAGCAGGTGATCCTCATGACAGAGACGTCCATTAATTATGCAAAAGCATTATACGGTCTTTCTGTCCCTGAGGAGGCAATCTGTGAAACAGGAAAGATTTTTAAGGATACACCGGAGATCGGCAGAATGCTTGAAAATCCTCTGGTTTCCCTCAAAGAAAAAGAACAGGTAATAGAGCGGGTTTTTCCGCAGGAAATGAAGAATTTTCTTAAAGTAACGTGCAAGTATCAGAAGGTAGACAGGATCCTGGAGATCATGGAAGCCTATGATGCTTACAGCCGGGAACAGAAAGGAATTCTCAAGGCAGAGCTTCTTTATGTAACACATCCTACCGAAGCGCAGGAAGACAAGATGAAGGAGTTTCTCCGTAACCAGTTTTCTGCCAGAGAAGTAGAACTTACTCTTACTGAGGATAAAAGCCTCGTAGGAGGATTTGTTCTCCGGGCAGGAGATCGTGAGTACGACTGGAGCCTCATCGGACGTTATAAGAAACTGAAACAGAAATTAACCCGGAGGTGAAATTGAATTGGGTGCAATAAATCCAGATGAAATCATTTCGATTCTCAAGGAAGAAATAAAGAACTATGACGAAATCAGTAAGGACCAGGAAGTAGGCACTGTCATCTCCGTGGGAGATGGTATCGCAACTGTTTATGGCATTGATCATGCCATGTACGGTGAGGTTGTGACCTTCGAGAATGGTCTGAAAGGTATGGTACAGGATGTCCGTGCGAATAGCATGGGATGTATTCTTTTCGGAAAGGATACAGGAATCAAAGAAGGCACCAAGGTTGCCAGAACTGGCAAACAGGCAGGTATTCCGGTAGGCGATAAATTTATCGGAAGAATCGTGAACGCACTTGGTGAGCCGATTGATGGAAAGGGAGAGATCGAGGCAGAGGAATACCGTCCGATTGAGAACCCGGCTCCTGGAATCATTGACCGTAAATCTGTAACTGTACCGCTGGAAACAGGAATCCTTTCCATTGATTCCATGTTCCCGATCGGCCGTGGACAGCGTGAGCTGATCATCGGTGACAGACAGACCGGTAAAACATCTATCGCAACAGATACGATCATTAACCAGAAAGGTAAAGATGTGATCTGTATCTATGTTGCGATCGGACAGAAAGCTTCTACCGTTGCAAAGGTAGTTTCCAATCTTGAAAAATACGGTGCAATGGAGTATACAACAGTATTCTCTGCTACAGCCAGTGACTGTGCACCGCTTCAGTATATTGCTCCTTATGCTGGTACAGCTCTTGCAGAGTACTTTATGTATCAGGGTAAAGATGTACTGATCGTTTATGATGATCTTTCCAAGCACGCAGTGGCATATCGTGCATTGTCACTTCTGCTTGAGCGTTCTCCGGGACGTGAGGCTTATCCTGGTGACGTATTCTACCTTCATTCCAGACTTCTGGAGCGTTCCAGCCGTCTGAGTGAAGAAGCTGGCGGCGGATCTATCACAGCACTTCCGATCATTGAGACACAGGCTGGTGATGTATCTGCATATATTCCTACCAACGTAATTTCCATCACAGATGGTCAGATCTTCCTGGAGAGTGATCTGTTCTTCTCAGGTATGCGTCCAGCAGTCAATGTTGGTCTTTCCGTATCCCGTGTTGGTGGTGCTGCACAGACCAAGGCTATGAAGAAAGCTTCCGGCAGTGTACGTATCGACCTGGCACAGTACAGAGAGATGGAAGTATTCACCCAGTTCAGTTCTGATCTGGATGAGGCAACAACCGCACAGTTGAAATATGGAAGCTGCCTGATGGAACTTCTGAAACAGCCGCTGTGCAGCCCGTTAAGTCTTCATCAGCAGGTAATTACTCTCTGTGTTGCGACTCACAAGCTGATGGTTGACGTAGAAAAGAAAGAGATCAAGAAATATCAGAAAGACCTTCTGGAGTACTTTGATAATGTATATCCTGAGATCGGCAAAGAGATCGAAACTACAAAACAGCTCTCCGATGAGCTTGTAGAGAAAATCGTAAAGGCGGCAGAAGAATTCAGAGATAAGAGCAGGTAGGTGTTGATATGGCAAATGCAAAAGAAATACAGACTCGTATGAAAAGCATTCAGGACACCATGAAGATCACCAATGCGATGTACATGATTTCTTCTTCCAAGATGCAGAAGGCCAAGAAGATCCTGCAGGATACAGAACCATATTTCTACAATATGCAGGCTGCTATTGCCAGGATCCTCCGTCATATGCCGGATATCCAGCATCCTTTCTTCAGCGAGAGACATCTCGTTCCGAAGAATGAGAGAAAGGTAGGAACTATCGTTATTACAGGCGATAAAGGTATGGCTGGTGCATACAATCATAATGTACAGAAAATGACAGAAGACTTCATGGAAGAAGTACCAGGACATCACAAGCTGTATGTCCTGGGTATGGTAGGGCGTCAGTATTTCGGCAAGAGAGATGTGGATATGGATGGCAGTTTCCAGTATACCGTACAGAAGCCGACCATGCACAGAGCGCGCCTTATTACTGATGAGATCGTAAGGGCATTTCTGGAAAGAGAGCTGGATGAGATTCACATTGTATACACACAGATGCAGAACGCAATGGCAATGGAGAATGTGAATATGCAGCTTTTACCGCTGAAGAAAGCTGATTTTAAAGTGGGTCAGATCCCGGCAGACATCTATCAGGAGGAAATCGTATTGTCTCCGTCTGCGGATGTACTTCTGGATACAATGATCCCGAACTACCTTACAGGTGTGATCTATGGATGTCTTGTAGAGGCATATGCCAGTGAGAACAATTCGAGAATGACAGCAATGCAGTCCTCTACAGATAGTGCAAAGGCAATGCTGAGGGATCTTTCCATTCAGTATAACCGTGCACGTCAGGCTGCAATCACCCAGGAGATCACAGAGGTTATCGGCGGTGCTAAAGCACAAAAAAGGAAGTGATGACTATGAATAAAGGTAAGATCGTACAGGTTATGGGACCTGTTGTAGACGTTGTTTTTGAAGACGGACAGCTTCCTGACATCAAGGATGCCCTTGAAGTCCAGAACAACGGCAAGAGATGCGTTATGGAGGTGTCCCAGCACCTTGGAAATAATATCGTACGCTGCATCATGCTGGGAGCCAGCGAAGGCCTGCAGCGAGACAGAGAAGTAACAGCTACCGGAAGCGGTATCAAGGTTCCGGTTGGAGATAAGACACTTGGTCGTCTTTTCAACGTTCTTGGAGATACCGTAGATGGCGGTGAGTCTCTGGACGGCGAAGAGCATTGGGTCATCCATCGTGATCCGCCTTCATTCGAAGAGCAGAAACCGGCCGTAGAAATTCTGGAAACAGGTATCAAGGTTATCGACCTTCTTGCACCTTATGCGAAAGGTGGTAAGATCGGTCTGTTCGGTGGTGCCGGTGTTGGTAAGACAGTCCTTATTCAGGAGCTGATCCAGAACATCGCAACTGAGCATGGTGGATATTCTATTTTCACCGGTGTTGGAGAGCGTTCCCGTGAGGGTAATGACCTCTGGACAGAGATGAAAGAATCAGGCGTTCTCGAGAAGACAGCCTTAGTGTTCGGACAGATGAACGAGCCGCCTGGAGCACGTATGCGTGTTGCTGAGACAGGACTTACCATGGCAGAGTATTTCCGTGATCAGGAGCACAGAGACGTACTTCTTTTCATTGATAATATCTTCCGTTTTGTACAGGCAGGATCTGAGGTTTCCGCTCTGCTTGGACGTATGCCGTCCGCAGTAGGATATCAGCCTACACTGGCAACTGAGATGGGTGAGCTTCAGGAGCGAATCGCATCCACTAAGGAAGGATCTGTTACATCTGTACAGGCTGTATATGTACCGGCCGATGACTTAACTGACCCGGCTCCGGCAACAACATTCGCCCATCTGGATGCAACAACCGTTCTTTCCCGTAAGATCGTTGAGCAGGGTATTTACCCGGCTGTAGATCCGCTTGAATCTACTTCCCGTATCCTGGAGGCAGATATTGTCGGTGAGGAACATTACGAAGTAGCACGTAGAGTACAGGAGATTCTTCAGAAATATAAAGAGCTGCAGGACATCATTGCTATTCTTGGTATGGAAGAGCTTTCGGAGGAAGATAAACAGACTGTATTCCGTGCAAGAAAGATCCAGAAATTCCTTTCTCAGCCATTCCATGTAGCTGAGAACTTCACCGGTATCAAAGGTAAATACGTACCGCTGAAAGAGACGATCCGTGGATTTAAGGCGATCATTGACGGTGAGATGGATGACTATCCGGAGAACGCATTCTTTAATGTTGGAACCATTGATGACGTAATTGCAAAAGCAAAAGCCGAGGAGAACCGGCAGTAAGGAGCGGCTATGAGTGAGACATTTGGCCTGGAAATTTATGCCAGCAATAAACTGGCTTATGCAGGACGTGCCCAGAAGCTTATCATCCCGGCAGTGGATGGTGAGCGGGGATTTCTTGCCCATCATGCGAATGTCGTAGAAGCCATCATTCCCGGTGAGATGCGTTTTGCGGATGCAGAAGGCAATGAGCATGTTTTTGCAGTGAGCAGCGGTTTTGTTGAGATGATCAATAACCGTGCCAAGCTGTTCTGCCTCAGCGTAGAGAGCCCGGATGAGATTGATATCCGCCGTGCCCAGGAAGCCAAAGAACGTGCAGAAGAGCAGCTTCGTCAGAAGCAGAGCATCCAGGAGTATCATATGAACCAGATGGCTCTTGCGAGAGCGATGACACGTCTTAAAGTAACACATAAGCAGTAAATAATATATTAATAAAGAACCTCTTTTGAATAACGGTGAGAAATTCAAAAGAGGTTTTCTGATACGAAAAGATCCATCATGAGAAAGCAGAAATTTTTAAGTATGCAATCTGTTGATGGATCTTTTTAAGTTATAGTGTTATTTATTTTCTGGAGAATCAGTAGTTTCAATGATTTCATTGGAATCTTTAGAAGCCGCTGGTGCAGACTCTTCAATTTTGTTTTTTGTATCAGCCTGCTGGTATGGGCGGTATGGCGCCCAGTAATGTTCGTCTTTTGTTTCTTCTTCCTCTTCCAGTTTCTTTTTCTGCTGGGTGAGAAGATAAATGCCTGCGGCGATGATGCCAATAGCGATGACCATCTGAGGAAGGCTTCGGCAGAGATCATATGCATAATCGATCAGGCTGACCGGAACGATCATATACAGGATATCTGTAAAACGGCTCCAGAGGATACAGATGCCGAACAGGATCAGGATCCATGCAGTCAGGCGGCGGTGGTTCCGGAGAAGTTTTCCGATATCGCTGGAAAACTGATCCATGTGAAGAACGTAATTATCTTCTACTGAGTAGAATTCTTCTTCTGAAAGAGATTTCAGATTATGCACATTAAAAAAACTGTAGAACCATATAACAGGGAGAAACATAGCCAGCCACCCCATACCGGATAAAGAAGCCAGCGCGATCGCTCCCCAGAACAGCAGCATAATGCTGATTCCCTGTTTTTTAAATCCCATGTACATTTCTCCGGCACCGGGAATCAGGGAAAAGATAAATACCCAGAAACCATGTTTTTGTTTTTTCAGAATTTCATCCTGCAGGTAGGCAGGAGCGTGTTCAGGAGATGTTTCTTCATCCTGAAGCAGCTGTTCCAGGCAGAAATCACATTGATCCATATGTTCCAGAAAATGGATCATTTCGTCTGTATTCATAGTTCCATCCTGAAATTTCTGTAATTCATCCTGTGGTATATGCATCTAATCACTCCTTTCCAGCAGTGCTTTCAGCATAGAT
Source organism: Eggerthellaceae bacterium (assembly GCA_963598855.1). Lineage (GTDB taxonomy): Bacteria > Bacillota > Clostridia > Lachnospirales > Lachnospiraceae > Blautia_A. Next base: position 16,986 of record CAVBVT010000019.1, on the reverse strand, counting down.
CTTGCACGGTAGATCTGTGTCTGGACTGTTTTGTATTTTTATTCTGCGAAGCCGCGATCTCAGCGGCAGTTTTTTTCTCGCAGAAATGAGCAGTTGCAACTTCCCTGTAGAGACTTTTCAGATCTGAACACAGTTGTCTGATCCGATTCTGGAAATCTTTATCCAGGTATGCCTCCTCTGGGGAAGATTCTCTGTCGTGGTGCTGCTCAAAATAGGTATCTTCTGTAGGAATTGTGCGTCGGTCGGCAGCTTTCAGGTGATCCAGACATTTCCGGACTGCAATCTTGCTGAGCCAGGCTTTTTCGTAAGTACCATCAAAACGGGAGAGATTTTTGTAGGCGGAAAGAAAAACATCCTGTGTCAGGTCCTCGGCGTCAAATGGATTGCCCACCGATTTCAGACAAATGGAAAATATTAAATTTTGGTATGTGTGTATCAGATATTCCAGATATTCTTCCCGTGTGATGTGATCAGCTCCTTTTTCAGCCTTTTCATTTATTATAACGCATAAGCCAGAGGCAAAACTTCATTTTGCAGAGCATTTTTTTGAAAAAAATGGAATTCTTATAGCATGGAAATAAAAATTGGTCTATACTATAAAACGTTAAAGCAGAGATGCAGAAAGGATAGGACAGATGACAGAGACAAAAAGTTTATATTATGAAGATGTATATAAAAAAGAATTCACAGCCAAAGTCCTGGAGTGCAGAGAAGCGAAAAAAGGTTTTCACATTATTCTGGACGAGAGTGCTTTTTATCCGGAAGGGGGCGGACAGCCAAGTGATACCGGATATCTGGGTGATGTGAAAGTAAAGGAAGTTCATGAAAAAGATGGAGAGCTTCTTCATTATACAGATAAGCCGTTAGAGGTGGGAGCCGAAGTTCAGGGACAGATTGATTGGGCAAGAAGATTTGATCTGATGCAGCAGCACTCCGGCGAGCATATGGTCAGCGGTCTGATCCATGAGGCTTATGGATATGATAATGTAGGATTTCATATGGGAAGTGATACCATTACCGTAGATCTGAACGGTCCGCTGGATGAGACACAGCTTGCCGAGATCGAAAGGAAAACAAATGAGAAGATCTGGGAAGACTCCGAGGTGAAAATTTTCTATCCTACTTCAGAAGAACTGGAAGAGATTGATTACAGAAGCAAAAAAGAGCTTACAGGTCAGGTGCGTATCGTGGAATTTCCAGGTGTAGATATCTGTGCGTGCTGTGGAACTCATGTAACACACACTGGAGAGATTGGAATGGTGAAGCTTCTTTCTGTGGAAAGATTCCGCGAAGGTGTCCGTATTGAGATGATCTGTGGAAAACGTGTTCTGGATTACCTCAATATGGTCAATGAGCAGAATCATCAGATTTCTGTGAAGCTTTCCGCGAAAATAGATAAGACTGCACAGGCAGTAGAGCGTCTTCAGGATGAAAATTTCCGCCTGAAAGGTCAGGTCAGCCAGTTTGTGGATGATATGTGCCGCAAAGAAGCAGAACGTTATGCAGGAAGCGGAAGTGTTCTGTTATTTGTAGACGGAATGGACAACGATGGAGTGCGCAAACTTGCAGATGCCGTGACACAGACATGTCAGGGATGCTGTGCAGTATTTTCCCAAAACCTGGACGGAAGCTACAAGTATGCAATGGGTGAAAAAGACGGAGATCTCCGTCAGTTTACAAAAGAAATGAATGCGAAGTTAAACGGACGCGGAGGCGGTAAGCCGTTCTTCGTACAGGGTTCCGTACAGGCAGCAGAGGAAGAGATCAGAAGATTTTTTGAGCAGTGATAAAAATGTTTGGAGAATGTCATGCACATATATTTCTCAACGGCTATGATTATCGAAAAGCTGTCGAGACACAGAAAAACGGCCCGCAGGACGAGCTGATCCGTGCTCATCTTGAGGAATACCGGAAACGTGGAATCCGTTTTGTAAGAGACGGAGGAGATCATTACGGTGTGTCAAAGCGGACTGCCAGACTGGCTCCGGAATATGGAATTGACTATCGCACACCGGTTTTTGCCATTTATAAAGAAGGCCATTATGGAAAAATCGTTGGAAAAAGTTTTTCAGATATGAAGGAATATCACAGAAGAGTCCTGGAAGCTGCCGCCGAAGGTGCGGATTTTATCAAGATCATGACGACCGGGCTTCTGGATTTTGAAGATCATGGAAGGATTACGGGAACTCCGCTTTTTGCTTTGGAAGTAAAAGAAATGGTACATATTGCTCATGAGGAAGGATTTGCCGTGATGAGCCATACCAACGGCTCTTATGGCGTACAGGCAGCAGTGGAGGCTGGCGTTGACAGCATTGAACATGGAAATTATATGGATGATGAGACGATTTCCATGCTGGCAGACAGCAGGAGCGTGTGGGTGCCTACGCTTGTAACGGTGAGAAATCTTGAAGGCTGCGGAAGATTTGAAGATACGATCCTTACTTCTATTATCAGAACAGGTGCGGAAAATCTGAAGAAAGCTTTTGAAAAAAAGATCCACGTGGCAGTGGGAAGTGATGCCGGTGCATACCAGGTCCTTCACGGGCAGGGCGTGCAGGACGAAAGCAGAGCTTTTTTTGACATACTGGGTGATACACCGGAGGTACGAAGCTGGATGGAAGACGGAGAAAAAAGGATACGGACCATCTTCCGTCACGGGTCTTCGAATTTAATACAGGAATAAATATTGGAGGTGCGTGATTTGGCAGGGTTAAAAGTGACCCGGAGATCCGCACCTTCTTCCATTCCGCTGGTGGAAAGATCCTGGGCATTTTCGCGGTCGCAGAGGATTTTTACTCCATCGTAAGTCTGGATCAGGACAGTGTTGGCCGTTGTGCCAAGAATCGTTCCGGTTACAGTGGAAGAGATATTGCGGACAGAAAGAGTGTCAGGATCTTCCCCTGTAACGCCGCGGATTTTCATTCCATTGGTAGATTCTCCGTCAAAACTGCCAGTATAAATAATGTTTACATAAGATCCGGGAGCCATTCCTCCTTTGAAATATACAGGAACAGAAGAAATCGGAATATTAAGTTCTGTGTTTGAAGTCTGTGTAACAACAGTTATGGTGTTGGTGCTTACACTTACAATTCTGGCCCGCAGGTGCTGTTCTTTTTTCTTGGGTTCCGGTGAAGGGGTAGGTGTGGGATCGGGAACTTTTATAGGATCTACGTCAGAGACGCTGATCACTTTCGTAAAACTTCCGTCATACTGCTTGTTATCTACCTGAGAGGAATCGATAAATTTTCCACGGAAGTGAACGTAAACCCATCTGCCCGCCTTGATGCCTTTTTTGTAATACTGTTTCACACCTGTTACCGGGAAAGTGACAGTATTGCCCTTTTCAGTTGCAATGACAAGGGCATTGGAGGTGAGACGCTTTACCTTTCCTTTTAAAGTACGGTCTTCCAGTGGAGTTTCGTTATGGTACTGGTCAGTTACCTTGATTGGGGAGATCGTACTGATATCAGTTCCGGAAAGCTGTCCTTCATAGATTACACTGACATTGTCACTGAGTATAACGCCGTATTTACATTCCAATCTTGTCTGTGAAACATCAAAGGTATAAGTTTCACCGTTGCTAGAAATAGTAAGGTGATTTCCGTCAAAACTCTGCAGGGAACCGGAAATTTCGTCCATATAAACGCGCTCTTCCTGAGAAGAATCCTGAGTTTCCTGCTCCGCAGAAACAGAAGTTGATGCGTCTGAAATTTTGTCCTGAAGAGAAATAATATGATCATTCGTGTGATCGTTGCTGCAGCCGCCCACAAAAAGGGAAATGCCGAGAATTATACATGCAGCAGACAGTTTTTTCATTTGTGTCCTCCGACCCTGGAATAACGGTCAGTCCTGTTTTTCTGTAAGATCTGGGGGCTCCGGTGTAAAATCAAAAATCTGCCGGAAAGAATCCCACTGCTCACGGCTGTCTATTCCATGGTTGATCAGACCCGTGCATTCAGTACAGGCATTGGTATCCAGATAATTTTTATATTGAATGTGATAGGGATTTTTTGCATTTTTTTCCTGTGGATTTTTCATAGGATCACTCTCCTTTTAGTTAATAAGAAGTAGTGTATGAAAACAGGAAGAATATTATGTAAGATAAAAGTATTATAGCAAAAAGAAATTTGAATTTCTACAGGGAGTTGGGGAAAAATCCCCTGAATCCCCGATTTACTGAAAACGTGTTCCTACAGGCTGGACGCGGAACCAGTATGTGTAAAAATACTGGAATCCAAGAGAAGTGTAAAGTTTTTCAGCGGAATCATTGTTTTTGACTACCTGGAGGTAAGCATGGCTGGCTCCTCTTTTTTTGCCTTCTTTGAGAAGTCCGGATACGATCTGACGGGCGTAGCCTCTGCGGCGGTAATCCTCACGCACATGAATAGCATAGATGCCGATATAATCACGGTCCAGAATTCCAAGCCCGGTAGCAATGATCTGGCCGTTTTTTGTGATGGAAGCACAGACTGTTTCCTTGAGGATGGCGCGGTACATAGAAGGGACAACGGTTCTGTGGATCGGATTTGTGGTTCCTTTCAGATCAAACAGGCTGCGGATCCAGAAATCAGGGATCTCATTAGTAAAAAGAACATCTGTGACAGGCGCATCCAGAACTGCTTTGTCCAAATCTACAGTCATAACGTTGGTTACGTGCTGTACGGAATATCCGCGGTTTTCCAGCATATAGTCGAAGTCCGGGGATACAAGAGGGCTGATTTTGAAGATGGCTGGTGTTCCCAGACGTTTATATACTTGTTCGCAGTAGGGGATTTTTTCCCTCCAGGGAAGGGTGGAGGTTCCGAACTGCTCGACGCTGTTGGTTCTGTGTGTATAAAAATAAGAAAAACGGAGGATCCAGCCATCGTAAAGCTCCATCTTGTGAGATGGCCAGGCATTCAGAGACATATCCTCGATTTTTTTGATTGCTGTTTCCATATTTACAACCTTTCTGTGATCGATGAATAAATTTTTTCAGCAAGGAACTGATGTCCCAGGGGTGTAAGGTGAATACCGTCAATGGTTATGGCATCCATCCCGACCCGGGCGGCTTCCTGCATCAAAGCATCCTGCAGCGGGACAAAAACGGCTCTGTATTTCCGGCTGATTTCCAGGATCTGACCGGACATCTGCGTAAGAAGCGGCATCCAGGCAGTATAGCATTGCGGCCATGGGAAGATAAACGGTTCCAGAAAAAAGAGATTTTGTGTTGATGATGAAGGAGCTGTGTGCTGTATTACAGAGAACTTACGGGCCAGTTTTTCATATTGTTCAGCAAATTCTTTCATAAGAACCTGCTGCTGTTTGGGAGTGCGGCGGGTGTTCATCATGATACCAATATCATTGATTCCGATAAGAACAGTGACAATATCCGGATCACAGGCAGTTATCCAGCCATCAATATTGTGGAGAAGCTTCTCAAGGGTAAAACCATCAATACCTTTATTCTCTATGGAAAAATGTCTGCCGACATCCTGCAGCAAAATGGAAAGCTGCTTTACATATCCATTGCCCAGAGGATCAGGAGAAAAAAGACGGCCGCAATCAGTAATACTGTCACCCAGGCACAGAAGATGAGTCATGGCAATTCCTTCTTTCTTGTGTTTTGATAGTAGCACTAACAACCATCGCGGTCAAGCATGAGAAATCCCTGAAAATGGGTAAAAAACGAATAAACACGAAAAACATGAAAATTTTTAAAAAAAATTAAAAAAAGTACTTGCATTTTGAAAAAAAGTGTTATATACTAACGAAGTCGGTTGAGGGAAACAACAAAAAACGAAATCAAACGACAGGAAATAATGAATATGGCCAGTTGGTCAAGGGGTTAAGACGCCGCCCTCTCACGGCGGAAACACGGGTTCGATTCCCGTACTGGCTATTGCGTAGAAGCAGTTAGAAGCCTTATTCTAACTGCTTTTTTCGTTGTTTGGAAAGCGTTGAAATATATGAGTGTAATCAAAAGTGTAATCAAATGTACAGCTGGCCAGTTTGGACGAATGTGTAAGTTAAAAGTAAATTGAAAAGGCTTTACGTTCATGAGCATACAGTGAAGTGAAATGCAGATATTTATGTTACTTTAGTATGGTCGGAATTTGTCGAACGAAAATGCTGGACAAAGCATTGGCAGAGTCCTATAATAAATCTCACCAGAGATCTTCTGGTATCGATCACCGCCAGGTCAGGCGGGAATTTCCACTATTATTTATTATAACTGAAGGTATGTTTTTGGGCGAAAGGGGGCGCGTATGTCTTTTTATACGGTTTTACCTGTGGTTATCTCCGCAATGGCTGTCTGGATGGACTTCAGAGAGGCAGCTGTAGACAATGGCTGGATTCTTTTTTCTTTTGTGACAGGATTTCTGATCCAGATCACAGAAAGAGGTCTAAAAGGCGGAGTCATATTCCTGGCTGGAGTGGCAGTTCCGATTATCCTGCTGGGGATTCTGTTTGTGTTCCGGATGCTTGGAGCTGGAGATATTAAACTTTTGTGTGCTTTGGGCGGGATTATGGGGCCGCGGACAGTTACAGAATGTATCTTTTATTCTCTGCTTGCAGGTGCAGGCATTTCTCTGGCAATTCTTATTTCTACAGGCGGTATCCGCCAGCGATTCCTTTATTTCTATCAGTATATGAATGAATTTTACTGTACAGGTGAAGTGCGCCCTTATTACAGAAAAGGGACAGGCTTTCCGGAGAATTTTCATTTCACGGTACCGATATTCTTGAGTGCAATGCTTTATGCAGGAGGTGTGTATTGAAGAAAAACATATTTGCAGTCTGTGACCTGGAAGTAGACTATGCTTTCAATTTCATGGACTATCTGAACCAGAAAAAGAATCTTCCTTTTGAGATCCAGGCGTTTACTACAGCGGATAGTCTGCTGGCCTATGGAAAAGAAAACCATATTGAGTTGCTGCTGATTTCTGACAAGGCTATGCGGAAAGAAATCCGTGAACTTGGAATTGGCAAGATCATTATTCTTTCGGAGGGAGTTCACCCGCCGGAACTGGATCAGTATTCAAGTGTGTATAAATATCAGTCATCCTCCAATGTAATAAGAGAAGTAATGGCCTGCTATGGAGAGGAAAAGGCATTAAATCCAGTGGTTTTTCCTGCGCTCAAAAAGACCATGGAGGTCATTGGCGTTTATTCACCACTTGGCAGATGTTTGAAAACTTCTTTTGCACTTGCTCTGGGACAGATCTTGGCTAAGGATAAAGCTGTTCTTTATCTGAATCTTGAAGAATATTCAGGATTTGAGGAATTGTTTGGTAAGAAATTTCCTACGAATCTCAGTGATCTTTTTTACTATGTGAGACAGGGAAATGAGAATCTTATCCATCGTATGAACGGGATGATCCAGACTGTGAATAATCTGGATTTTGTGCCGCCGGTAAGGACTCCATCGGATATTCGGACTGTGTGCTGGGAAGACTGGGAGCGGCTTTTGCAGGAGATTACTTTGCACAGCTCCTACGAGGTGCTGGTCCTGGACATGGGAAGTGGTATAGACGAGAATTTTCAGCTGCTGGACCTATGCGAAAAAATTTATATGCCGGTCCTTAAAGATGCCGTATCTGTGTGTAAAATGACTCAGTTCGAAAATCTTCTGCGCATCTGGAACAAAGATAAGATTCTGGAAAAAACCGAAAAACTGCATCTTCCTTTTCATATGGACAGTATATCTGCGGAATCTTATGTGGAACAGCTGGTGTGGAGTGAACTTGGGGATTACATACGGAAGCTTTTGAGAAAGGAGTGTTCATGAACAGAGAAAAATTTCGGGAGATCCATGATCTGCTCATGAAACAGCTGGATGTTTCCAGGGAATTGTCTGATGAAGAGATCCTGGAGGTGATTGATGATCTGATATTAAATCAGGTAAGAGAAGAGTTTTTTTCGCTGAAAGAAAAGGTGGATCTCAGGCAGGAACTGTTCTGTTCTGTACGAAAGCTGGATGTGCTGCAGGAACTTATTGAAGATGAAAGTGTGACAGAGATCATGGTCAACGGACCTGATGCAATTTTTGTGGAGCGGGCCGGTAAACTGACCAGGTGGAATAAGGTTTTTACATCCAGAGAGAAGCTGGAAGATGTGATCCAGCAGATCGTAGGACGATGTAACCGCGTTGTAAATGAATCGTCACCAATTGTTGATGCAAGACTGGAGAACGGGGCACGTGTCAATGCGGTAGTTTATCCGGTAGCTTTGAATGGGCCGATCCTCACGATCCGTCGTTTTCCGGATGATCCGATCACAATGGAGAAACTGATTTCTCTGGGAAGTATTACCCAGGAATGTACAGACTTTCTGAAAAAACTGGTGCAGGCCAGGTATTCTATGGTGATCGGGGGAGGAACTGGAAGCGGAAAAACTACTTTTCTTGGAGCTGTTGCAGAATATATTCCAAAAGATGAACGGTTGATAACGATTGAGGATAATGCTGAGCTGAAAATCAGAGGAATTGATAATCTGGTGTGTCTGGAAGCTAAAATGGCCAATATGGAAGGAGCCGCCTCTGTAACGATCCGTGATCTGATCAAATCGGCCTTGAGAATGCGGCCAGATCGGATAATCGTTGGAGAGGTTCGAGGCGGGGAAGCAGTGGATATGCTGCAGAGTTTAAACACAGGTCATGATGGCAGTCTTTCCACACTTCACGCCAACAGCAGCCGGGATATGCTTTCCAGAATTGAGACCATGACTTTGATGGGAATTGACCTTCCGCTGGAAGCGATACGAAGGCAGATCGCATCAGGTGTGGACATTTTGGTGCATCTCGGAAGGATGCGTGACAAAAGCAGGAAACTTCTTGAAATCACAGAGGTATGCGGGTTTGAAAATGGAGAGATCCAGACACATCTCCTGTATCGGTGGGAAGAGGAGCGAGGACTTGTAAAAGCAGGAGAACTTCTGCATTGTGAAAAATTGGAACGGGCGGGAATTAAGTTATGAAAGAACGGAAAGGAAAGGATCAGAAATGGGAATTTACGAGGAAAGATTACAGGACGTATCATTTTGCGGCGAAGGAGATTGGAAGATATCTTCTGGAGGGAGCTGCCGTATGCGCTGCAGCCGACTATCTGTTTTATCAGAACATTCTGGCACTGCTGTTTATGATTCCGGTACCAGTGCTGTATCTGATGATGCAGAAAAAGAAATGTATCGCCAGACAGAAGCGGGAGCTGAATTACCAGTTCCGGGATGCACTGACCTCCATGAATGTAGCAGTTCAGGCGGGATATTCCGCGGAAAATGCAGTGCGGGCCAGTGTAAAGGATCTGGGAAGGCTCTACGAGAACGGAAGTGATATTCTGGATGAATTTCGATATATTGAGAGCCAGATCCGCTTAAGTGTTCCTGTAGAAGAATTGTTTATAGACCTTGGAAAACGAAGCGGTGTGGAGGATATTGAGAATTTTGCGGCAGTGTTCTATGCAGCGAAACGAACAGGCGGAGATATGACACAGGTAATTCAGAAAGTAGCCAGAATGCTGGGCGATAAGATTGAAGTAAAAAAAGAGATTGAGGCAACACTGGCTGCGAAAAAGTCTGAACAGATGGTCATGAGTATAATGCCGGCAGGTATTATCTGCTATCTGAAGCTGACTTCTCCAGGTTTTATGGACGTATTGTATGGAAATCTTTTTGGAATCTGTGCCATGACAGTCTGTATGGTGATTTATGGATTTTCCTACTGGCTTGGTGTAAAAATCGTAGATATAGAAGTGTAGGTGTTGATGATGTGGGTACATATTGTGATATTTATGTTGATCCTGGGAGCTTTTCTTGCAGGAAAGCTGGGGCGGCTGCCTCCGTGGGCTGACAATGCAGAGGGACAGAAGTTATTTGTACTGGTAGCGCTTGCCGGAAATATCATAGGAATGCTTCTGACACTTCAGAGCGGCGGTGGTACGGTGTATTCATCCGGATACCGTATGGAAAAAGAGGAGACGGGTGCTTATGAAGAGAAATTCATGGTATTCGTAGACGGAAATGAATCTGGTTCCTTGTATGTGCAGGTACCGGAAAAAGAGACGGAAGAATCGGGCGATGAGCCGGAAACAAAAAAAGAACTGAGTGAAGAGCAGCAGCGCGAGAAAGAATTGCAGGATATGATTGTACAGTACAACCAGAAAAAGAATGATCCTGAGTATTATTATCTTCCGGATGAATGGAACGGAAAACATCTGGAATGGCAGCAGCCAAAAGATACTACGGGAAGTCTGATCTCAGGGTTGGGACTGATCGCGGCAGCAGTGCTGGTGATCGCAAAAAAACGGGAAGAACAGAATGTTCAGATAAAACGAAGAGAACAGATGCTGATGGATTATCCGGGGCTGATCATGAAATTCACACTTCTGGTGCAGGCAGGCTTAACTGCAAGAAAGGCATTTCAGAAAATTGCCTTGGATTATGGAAAGAGAGAAGATGAAGGAAAACGGGCAGCTTATGAAGAAATCCGGACAGCATGTTATGAGATGGACAGCGGGATTTCCGAAGCAGAAGCCTATCGAAGATTTGGAGAACGGTGCGGACAGGTAAAATATAAAACCTTGTCAACGCTTCTGATCCAGAATCTTCAGAAAGGAAGCCGGTATCTGTCTGATCTGCTGGAAAAAGAGGCTGTAGAAGCCTGGGAGGAAAGAAAAAGAAAAGCAAGAGTACTGGGGGAGACAGCTGCGACGAAACTGCTTCTGCCAATGATCCTGATGCTTCTTGTAGTAATGGCTGTGATCATGCTTCCGGCCGGTCTTTCCTTTTACAGTGGAACATAACTGTTAAAGAGCATGGAAATGTGAGGTGACAAATGAAAAATCTGTGGAAATATATGAAAGAATTTGCAGTGGAAGAGGATGCAGTAGGAGTTGTGGAGATTATCCTGATTCTGGTGGTTCTGATCAGTCTGGTCGTCATCTTTAAGGAACAGCTCACAGCTCTCGTAAAAAAGATTCTTGCAAAAATCACAAAACAGAGCAATGCGATCTGACAAGATTAAAAAACGGTAAGTTCTGAGCTGCCGTTTTGGAAAGGAGAGGTACCCCTTGGCAAAAAAGCTCAAAAAAGGCAGTATTACCATTTTTCTGGCTCTGATCTTGAGTCTCATACTTTCTCTTGTATGCGCCAGTATTGAATCCGTGCGGATGGCAGCTGCCAGGACCCAGATACTCAACAGTATGGATATCGGACTTTACTCTCTGTTCGGACAGTATGACCGGAATCTTCTGGAAGATTATGATCTGTTTGCGCTGTATGCAGGTGGAAAAGAGGAACTGGATATGGCATCTGTGTATGACAATTTCCAGTCCTATATGAAACCTGTATTGAAACAGAACAGTCAGAAACTTGCTCTTCTTCAGGGCGGATTTAACGGATATCAGCTGCTGACAGATGGAAATGGAGAGGTTTTTTACCAACAGGCTGTGAAAAATATGAAAGAGACTCTGGGAAGTCAGGGGGTACAGATCCTTCTTCGCAAATTGAAAGATCAGCAGAAAAAAACAGACGAAGCAGAGAAAAAAGGGCAGCAGGCAGAGAATGGAGGAACATTGAAATCCTATGATTCTGAAATTTCTAATGCTGCAAAAAAGAGCGAGGAAGCAGAAAAAGAGCAGCAGAATCAGACAGACTCGGGCAAATTTGGAGATGGAGGAAGTGCAGATGATTTTACAGGTGGCGTAAATACAGAAGTGGAGAATCCAATTCCTGTTATTCGCAAGGTACGTAAAATGGGACTGCTGGATCTTGTAGTTCCGGCGGAAAAGGGAATTTCTGATGCTTCTGTTAATAAAAAAACGTTGGCATCAGAAAGAACACTACAAACGGGACTGGAAATGAATACCAATCTACAGTCCGATAATTCGTACACTTCTGGAATACTTTTTGGTCAGTATCTTCTTAACAAGCTGGGAAATTATACTCAGCCAGCTTCGTCCGGATTAAGGTATCAGGTGGAATATATTCTTGGCGGGAAGAGCAGTGACAGAGAAAATCTGAAGTCTGTGGCAGCAAAACTTCTTCTGATCAGACAGGGTGTAAATATGTCTTATCTTATCGCGGATGGAGGAAAAAGGATTCAGATAGAAGCACTTTCTTTAGCTATTGCATCCAGCTTTCTGATTCCACCGACAGCAGTTGTCATAGAAGCTGCATTGATGTTTTGCTGGGCATTTGCGGAAAGCATTCTGGATGTAAGAGAACTTTTTGCAGGAGGACATGTACCGCTTGTAAAGACGGCTGCAGACTGGCAGCTTTCTTTGAAAAATCTGGCAGATATTTTGAATAGTCTGGATTCGGAAAGAAGAGATTCACGGGGTGGAATGTCTTATGAGGATTACCTTCAGGTAATGCTTATGGCAAAAGGCAAACAGCAGAAAGTTACAAGAGGAATGGATATGATTGAATGTGCGATCCGGGATAAAGGAAACAGACCCCAGTTTCGTATGGATCATTGTGTCGTTGCACTTGAAGCATCAGCAGATGTAAGGGCGAATAAGAAGAAAACATTTACAGTTACCAGACAATATGCGTATGAATAGAAAGAGAGGTGCGAAGGGATGCTTTTTCAGAAAGAAAAGAATAATAGTAATCAGATAGACAGACTGGATCAAAAAAGAGAAAGGCGCTCTCCGAGAAGAAGATATTTCCTGTTTCCCCCGATACTCAGGAATTTACTTTCTGGAAAAGTATACCTCCGCACCTTTCATAAAAAGATAAAAAAGGCAAGTCTCACTGTGGAGACGGCATTGGTGTTGCCGATTTTCTTTTTCGGAGTGATCACTATGCTATCTTTTATGGACATTTATAAAATCCAGACGGAACATTTGACAAAACTTTGCCAGAACGCCAAAGAAGCCGGGATGTACGCATATGGGACAGGGGGATCAACGACAGAGAATATTGTATTACCGGATGTATATGGTTATCAGCCTGCAGGAGGTTTGATTCCGCTTCCAAAGATCTGGTTTCACAATACCGTGAAAGTTCATGCCTGGACAGGAGTTCGGTATGAAGACAGCAAAAATGAAACAGAAAAGCCCATGGTATATGTGACAGAATCGGGAACTGTTTATCACCGAAAACTTGGCTGCAGTTATCTGAATCTTTCTGTACAGCAGACTTCAGGTGTATCTGTGAAAACAATGAAAAACACTTATGGCGAGAAATATCAGGCCTGTGAACTGTGCAGCCGCGGGCAGGAACCGGCAGGTGTGGTGTATATAACGAAAAAAAGCAACCGGTTCCATAACAGAGAAAGCTGCAGCGGACTGAAACGTTCTGTACGCATGGTAAAAGAATCAGAAGTTTCCGGCGAAATGAGTGCCTGTGGACGATGTGGCTGAGGGGAGATGCAGAGAACATGAGCAACGGTGAAATTTGTATGGTGGTATTTCTGGGAATCAATACATGGACAGATATTCGAAAAAGGGAAGTTTGCCTTCCTGCGTTGTGTCTGTTTCTTGCAGGTGGGATTTTGTGGAGAATAAAAAATGGAACCGTGTACCCGGATGGAATATTTTCTCTGGGGATAGGAGTTGCAGCAGCGATAACGTCTGTATTGAGCAGAGGAAAAGTGGGGATAGGAGATGGATTGCTGATCTTTGCTATGGGGTCAGTGCTGAATGTGGGAGAATTGATGGGTATTCTTTGTCTGTCATTTCTTTTATGCGGAATTTATGCAGGGCTTCAGTTATGTGTATTAAAAAAGAAACGCAATACGGAAATACCATTTGCCCCGTTTTTGCTGGCAGGTTATCTGGGAGGGATATTTTTGTGAAAAGGATAAAAAGAGGAAGTTTTACAGTAGAAGCAGCACTTTTGATGCCTGTAATTTTTCTGGTACTGATGGGACTGCTGTATCTGAATTTTTTTGTGCATAACAGAGCGTGGCTGACTGCGGCTGCTTATGAAGCAGCAGTCAGCGGAAGTATGGAGGGATACAGCAAAAATGGAAATATATACGAAAAGGCGGATATTCAGGGGAGAATACTGGGAAGTACAGGATTACCGGGAGGCGAAAATCTCAGTATGCAGACACGTACAGGAAAAAATGTGCAGGTAACATATCAGATGGAAATACCGGCAGGATTTCTGGGGATGAAATGGAAAATAAAAGTAACAGGAAAAGCAGTACCTTTACGCCCGGTTGGATGGATACGAAAAGTAAAAAGTGTCAGAGATGCGGTGGAAGAGGTGAAACAGTAAAATGAAATCAGAATATAAAAGAGATCTGAATCATAATTACCTGATCCTGACAGGTGAAGATGTAATTGATACAGATTCCTATCAGGTGAGAATGATCGTAGCGAATGTAGTTCCAGATCTTCTTCAGTGCAGGATACAGGGAATGGATGGGAAATTCATGGTGTATTATGATGTGACTTCCAGACATTCTATTATGGCACTTTTTGAGGACAAAAAGCTGGGGATAGAAGAACTGCAGGTGATTCTTGGAGGATTTATACAGATAATGGAGGAAATGTCAGAATATCTTTTAAATCCCTGTCAGTTGATTCTGCAGCCGGAATATATTTATATGGATGCAGAAAAAAAGAATGTTCGTTTCTGCTATCTTCCGGGATTTCATGGAGAGATACAGAAACAGTTTCAGAATCTCGCAGAGTATTTTCTGCCAAAGCTGGATCATGAGGATGGAAAAGCTGTTATGCTGGGATATGGAGTATATCGTCGGGCACTGGAGGACAGTTTTCATCTGGAGCATATCAAAGAAGAACTGTATAAAGTGAGGGAAAGCAAAGAGTCCGATTTTATGGACTATGAAAAGAAAAGAATACAGCAGCCGGAGAAGATAGATTCTGTAAAAGAAGAACAGCAGAAAGAATTATGGGAGAGTGGCAGCTGGGAAAGAGAAAGCAGTGCAAATTCAGAAAAGAAAACAGAAAAAAGAAGGAACACAAAGAAAAATAAAACTGAGAAAACAAAATATAGCAAAATATGGAAATCCGTAGCTGGATTTGCAGGAGTGCTTTTGATTTTACTTGGTATTACTATGGGAATGGCCGGAGGATATCTTCCGCGGATAGGTACGGAAGTTCTTCTTGGAATTGTTTTGCTGCTGATGTCTCTGGGAATGCTGGGATATATTTCATATAAAAAAATGTATGGAAAAAGACGAAAAGAAGCTGGAACAGAAGGAAAAATCCAAAGCATAGATGTCCGATATAATGGACAGAAGGAAACTATGCGGCAGGCCTATGAAGCAGATGAAATGAAAAGCAGGAAGGAGGAAGCTGCTGACGGGAGAGAGAATATCACAGAAAACAGAAATCAGGATAGTATGATAAGTGAAAAAATGCCAGAGACTATGGGACGAAGAAAGAAAACAGAAGAGGTCTCGGAGGGATTTGGCGAGACTGTGGTTCTTTCTTCAGGGGCAGTGAAAGGACCGGCTACGTTGGTGAGCAGGGAACCTGGAGAATTGGCAACAATCTATTTGGAGCAGGATATCACAGTGATTGGTAAGCTGGAGACAGCAGCAGATGTGGTCATCAATATGTCTACAGTGAGCCGGATTCATGCAAAAATACGGAAGAAGGATGAAGAATATTATCTGACAGATCTGAACTCCAGAAATGGAACATCTGTAAATGGTCAGATGCTGAAAACAGGGGAGGATTATCTTTTGAAAGATGAAGACGAAGTGGATTTTGCACAAGCTCGTTATATTTTTTTGAAATAACAGAGAGAAAATGGAGCATTTTTATCGTATTATATAGAAGGGCACAGGTTGAACAGATATAAAAAATCTGTTAAAATATCCAAAAATCTGTTAATTGTCAGAGAGGGAAAAGAGGTTTGAAGTGGAAGAAATAAAAAAAGAACCTGTGACTGCATTACTGATTCTGTTAAATACACTGATCTTTCTGATCGTGGAATTCACCGGTGGCTCGGAAAACGGACAGCATATGCTGGAATGTGGAGCCGCTTATGCACCGCTGATCCTAGAACAGGGAGAATGGTATCGTGTCTTTTCAAGCATGTTTCTGCATTTTGGCGCACCCCACCTTATTAACAATATGCTGGTACTGTTTGTGCTTGGACAACGTCTGGAACCAGCTGTAGGCAGATTGAAGTTTTTACTGATTTATATTGCAGGAGGTCTGGGAGGTGATCTTATCTCTCTCTTCTGGGATATGCATACAGGTGATTATACTGTATCAGCAGGAGCTTCCGGAGCTGTTTTTGCAGTTATGGGAGGAATGATCTATGTGATCATCAGGCACAGAGGGAGAGTTGCAGATCTTACTATGAGACAGATGCTTATCATGGCCGCATTTTCTCTTTATTTCGGTTTTGCAAGTGAAGGCGTGGATAATGCGGCTCATGCAGGCGGTCTGTTATGCGGATTTCTGGCAGCAGTGATATTTTATCATCCCAGAAAAATGTGGAAAATAGTTCCGTGATCTGGAGAACTTTCCACGGAGATAGAACCGTTATGTGCTTCAACGATCTGTTTTACAACAGGAAGTCCAAGGCCTGTTCCGGATTCTTTTGTTGTGAAAAAGGGCTGGAAAATAGTTGCCTGCTGTTCCGGTGAGATTCCGCATCCGTTATCCTGGATGCTGATAGCGATACCGGAATTCTTCGGACAGGCGGATACACTTATTTTTCCGCCAGGGACTGGAACGGCTTCCCAGGCATTTTTCAGAAGATTGAGAAGCATCTGACGGATTTTGATCTGATCCAGCATCATAACAGGAAGAGAATCCGGGATATCTGACTCCAGTGTGATTTCGAGATAGTCCAGAGTAGGTTTGACAGAGGAGAGGATCGTTTTCAGATAAGCACAAGTATTGGTACTTTTGGGTGTGATACGGTTTGCATTGTTAAAAGCAGAGAGTTCATCAAGAAGATCTTTGACATAATCGAGATTATCCATGACATCGTTCCACTGTTTATATTCCTGAACTTCCGGATGGGCAGAAGCGATCATCTGAAGACCACTGTTGATAAGTGTTATAG
>CAVBVT010000018.1:16792-31326 GCA_963598855.1 Eggerthellaceae bacterium | reverse complement strand
GCATGTAGCAGAGCAGAATACGTAATTTCGCTTTGCTTATATAATTTTTGGAAAAGAGGATCAGACAATGAGCGATATGACAATTCTGGAGCAGTGGCGTTCCGTTGCTTATAATCAAAATGCAGATAAGAATAAGCTTCAGCGCTTCTGGGCAACTTATTTTAACATTGAGAAGAATATTTACGAGCAGCTTCTGGAGAACCCGGATGAGGTAGTTTCCGGTACTGTGAAGGAACTTGCCGAGAAATATGGCCAGGAAGTTATGACAATGGTTGGTTTCCTTGATGGAATCAACGACAGCCTGAAGGTTCCGAACCCGATCGAGACTATGGATGAGAACACCAAGGTTAACCTTGCATTCGATAAGGAAGCTCTTTATAAGAACATGGTAGACGCTAAGGCAGACTGGCTCTACAACCTTCCTCAGTGGGACAAGATCTTCACAGAAGAGAAGAAGAAGGCTCTCTACATGGAGCAGAAGAAATCCGGTACAGTTGTGAAACCTCACAAGGTCGGAAGAAACGATCCGTGTCCATGCGGAAGCGGCAAGAAATATAAATACTGCTGCGGAAGATAATGAACGCGAAGAAGAATCTGGATTACATTATCGTGTTAGGTGCCCATGTGGACGGAACACGGATGACACTTGCCCTTCTGGAACGAACTAGAAGGGCTCTTCTTTATCTTAAGGAGAATCCCAGGACGAAGGCTGTGCTTTCCGGAGGAAGAGGCGACGGGGAAAACATTTCAGAAGCAGAGGCTATGTACCGTTATCTTACAGGACATGGAATTAACGGAAACAGGCTGATCCTGGAAGAGGAATCCACCAGTACGAAAGAGAACCTGGCCTTCAGTATGAAGAAAATTGGAACCAGTGACTGCTCAGTGGGCATTGTCACCAATAATTTTCATGTGTGGAGAGGTGCAGCCATTGCCAGAAAATGCGGATTCCGGGAAGTAGCCATGATCCCGTCCAGATACAGAAGCTGGCATCTTCTGATCTATATTCCAAGGGAACTCCTGGCTATCATCAAGGATAAACTCATGGGAAATCTGTAGGCCAGCAGGAATATAGAAATCTTAAAAATTTTGCCCACATGCGTTGACAAATAAAAATCCTGCGCTTATAATGAACCACAGAAAAAGCAATACACAACACGCTGACGAGACGAGTAAGCTGTGAAACGTTACAGAGAGAGATGTGAAGTGCTGGAAACATCTTATCGGGAAACAGCCGAAGACTACCTCCGAGTGGCCCCAATCCGGTCCGGTGATTCCGTTATCATCTTAAATTAAGAGGCTTTGATATCCTGGCGTGACCAGGGAAACAGAGCAAGCAGGGTGGAACCGCGAGAATGAATGAACTCGTCCCTTACAGTGCGCAATGTACTGTGAGGGATTTTTTTATTACAATTATTACAAAAAAATCTTTCACAATAGCAGAAACTGCACTGTGTACCATAGAAATCTACCGAAAGCGAAAGGAGAAACAAACATGATCATCACATTAAAAGACGGATCAAAAAAAGAATATGCAGAAGCAAAATCTGTAATTGATATCGCATATGACATCAGCGAAGGCCTTGCACGTGCTGCATGTGCAGGTGAGGTAAACGGAGAGGTTGTAGATCTTCGTACAGTTCTTGACAGTGACTGTGAGCTTAACATCCTTACAGCAAGAGATGAGAAAGGCCTTGCAGTTCTCCGCCATACAGCATCCCACGTAATGGCACAGGCTGTACAGAATTTATATCCGAATGCAAAGGTTGCTATCGGACCATCCATTGACACTGGATTTTATTATGATTTTGACCATGAGCCATTTTCAAGAGAGGATCTTGACGCTATCGAAAAAGAGATGAAGAAGATCATCAAAAAAGGCGCAAAGATCGAGCGTTTCACAAAATCCCGTGAAGATGCCATTGCATACTTCAAAGAGAAAAATGAGCCATATAAAGTAGAGCTGATCGAGGATCTTCCGGAGGGAGAGGAGATTTCCTTCTATTCCCAGGGAGACTGGACAGACCTCTGTGCAGGACCGCACCTTATGAGTGTAAAAGGTGTTAAAGCATTCAAGCTTCTTTCTTCTTCCAGCGCATACTGGAGAGGCAGCGAGAAGAACGCAATGCTCACGCGTATCTACGGAACAGCATATGCTACAAAGGATGAGCTGAAAGGGCATCTGGAGCAGATGGAAGAGGCCAAGAGACGTGACCACAACAAACTTGGCCGTGAGATGAAGATCTTCACAACTGTAGATGTGATCGGACAGGGACTTCCGCTTATCATGCCAAACGGTGTGATCATGATGCAGGAATTGCAGCGTTGGATCGAGGATGAGGAGACAAAACGTGGATATGTAAGAACAAAAACTCCTCTTATGGCAAAGAACGACCTCTACAAGATCTCCGGACACTGGGATCATTACAAAGATGGTATGTTCGTACTTGGCGACGAGGAGACAGACAAAGAAGTTTACGCACTTCGTCCGATGACATGCCCGTTCCAGTACTATGTATACAAAGCAGAGCAGCACAGCTACCGTGATCTGCCGATCCGTCTTGGCGAGACATCCACACTGTTTCGTAACGAGGATTCCGGTGAGATGCACGGCCTGACACGAGTTCGTCAGTTTACAATCTCCGAGGGACATCTGATCGTGAGACCTGACCAGATGGTAAAAGAGTTCAAAGACTGTATCGCACTTGCACAGTACTGCCTGCAGGTACTTGGTGTTGAGGAAGATGTAACATATCACCTTTCCAAATGGGATCCTACAAACAAGGAGAAATACATCGGCGAGCCGGAAGTATGGGAAGAGACAGAGGGTCACATCCGTCAGATGCTCAACGAACTGAACATTTCGTTCACAGAAGATGTAGGAGAGGCTGCTTTCTACGGACCGAAGGTTGATATCAACGCCAAGAACGTATATGGAAAAGAAGATACTATGATCACGATCCAGTGGGATGCACTTCTTGCTGAGCAGTTCGATATGTACTACATTGATGAGAACGGAGACAAACAGCGTCCGTACATCATCCACCGTACATCTATGGGATGCTATGAGAGAACACTTGCATGGCTGATCGAGAAATATGCCGGAATGTTCCCGACATGGCTTTGCCCGGAGCAGGTTCGTGTGATCCCGATTTCCGAGAAATTCAACGACTACGCGCAGAAGGTTGAGGCTCAGATGAAAGAAGCTGGCATCCGCTGCTCAGTAGACGGACGTTCCGAGAAGATGGGATATAAGATCCGTGAGGCACGTCTTGAAAGAGTACCGTACATGCTTATTGTTGGTGCGAAAGAGGAAGAAGAGGGCAAGGTTTCTGTAAGAAGCCGTTACCTTGGAGACGAGGGAATGAAAGACCTCGGTGACTTTATCGGCTTTATTAAAGAAGAGATCAAGAACAAAACGATCCGTAAGATCGAAGTTCAGGAAGAAAAGAAATAATTGGATCAGATAAACTGTGAAACAGTTATTTGATGCTGCGTTATGTGGCGAATGTAGATTGCGATATTCGCTTAAGGTTAATAAAAGACGACCCGTGTGATATACGGGCCGTCTTCATTTTTATCCAGAAATATTGCATGCAGACCGTAATGCGGCTGCAGTCGAAATTGCCTGATATTTTTTTATTTGAAATATTTCTCCCTCACAATCTCAACCGGCATATCCAGTCCTGTCCAGATATGAAATGCTTTCACACCCTGGTGGAGCAGCATATACATGCCGTTAAATGTTGGACATCCGGCTTCCCGGGCTTCGCGGAGAAGTCTTGTTTCTCTTGGCTCATAGACAACATCTGCAACAGTAAGTTCCGGGTGGAACAGTGACTTATCCGGGATGACGGTACCGGTTACATCCGGAACCATACCAACAGAAGTGGCGTTGATCAGAAGATTGCTCTCTTCCAGGGCATCTTTCAGTGCTGTGTGGTCATCCATCTCATGAAGGATCATCTCACATTCTGTCATGTGGGACATTTTTTCTGCCATGGCAGCAGCGCGCTCCCAGTAGCGGCTGGTAGGGCGGGCAAAAACGTGGATCTTCTTTGCGCCTTCCAGGGCAGACTGGCCGCAGATCGCCATTCCGGCACCGCCGACACCCATAACTGTGATGGTACGTCCCTTCACATCACAGCCTGCATCTCTGGCAGACTGGGTAAAACCATAGCCATCTGTATTAAATCCCTTTAATTTCCCATTATCATTGCGCACAGTATTTACAGCTCCGATCAGCTGTGCAGTAGGGGAAAGCTCATCAAGGAACTCCACGATCTTGTTCTTATTGGGCATGGTTAGGTTAAAGCCCTTGATCCCGCAGGCTTTCAGTCCTTCAACAGCCTGGGGAAGCGTTTCCTCTGTCACATCAAAACAGAGGTATACATAGTCAAGACCAAGGTAACGGAATGCCTCGTTGTGCATTAAAGGTGATACGCTGTGTGCCACAGGGCTTCCGAGCAGGCCGGTAAGTCCTGTATGTCCGGTGATATTGATCATTGTTCGATTCCCTCCTGTATCTTATGAAATAAAGTGGTTCGACAGGAACCACCAGATTCCGCTTAATATGATTAGAAAATATTTTAACACTATAAAGTGCGAAAATCAATAAATGAGGATATTGTACGGAAATTTATACATTCCTGTCGTGGATTCATAGAAAATATCTATAGGTGTCGAGTAACCCAGAAATCCCACGACAAATTTGCAGGACTGGCCTCCAGGCTTTGACAAAATATGCAGGGAACCTGCCATATAATAAACTCACTTACCAAAGTTGAGAATCAATGGCAATAGCAGCGGGGGAATCTTATGTATCACACTATATACATAGATATCGTTTTTATGACGAATTTCCTTATGGATTATATGCTTTTAAGGCTTGTGGGAAAATTCCTGCATCTGGACGGAAAACGTTTTCGGTGCATGATATCCGCTGTGTTTGGATCTTTTGTATCCTGCCTACTTCTTTATGTACCTTTCAAGATCATTCTTCCTGCCGCTGTACTGATCCATGGCGGCTGTGCTTTTTTTATGGCGGCATTTGCATTCCGTCTTAAAAAAGGCGGTCTTCTGGCAAAAACCATCCTGGCCATGTACCTCACAGCATTTGTAGTCGGAGGCATTTACCAGGCACTGGAAGCAGAAAAAACCATGACAGTAAAAACATTTCTGCTTTTTCTGGCAGGAATCTACGGAGGGCTTTACACACTGACCTGTGCAGCAGATTCCATCCGGCTGGGAAGAAGAAACATTTATCCGGTAATCCTGAAATATCAGGGAAGAACACAGCAGTCCTACGGCTTTTTTGACACAGGAAACCTTCTTGTGGATCCTGTGAACAGACAGCCCGTATCCATTGTAAAACCGGAGCTTCTGGAAAAGATCCTTTCCAGGGAGCTTTTAGAAAAACTGATGTACATAAAAGAAGAACCGCAGAATCTGAAAAGCACGGAGCTTTCCATGCTGCAGCCGCATTTTCTTTCTTTCCGGGGAGCCGGAGGAAAAGAAGGCATTCTGCTGGCTGTGGTTTTGGGGGAACTTGAGATTCAGACTCCCGGAAGGGTGGTGCATGTGGGAAAACCGGTGCTTGCCATAACATCTGAGCCCTCAGCTTTGGGAGAAGAGTACGGGATACTTTTGAATTCCAGACTATTGCATTAAGGAGGGGGCATCGCTATGAACAGAGCAGCAGCAAAATATTATCCATTTCAGGTGATTTCAAGATTTATGATCAACAGGCCGGGAGAAGTTTTTTATATCGGGGGGAATGACATCCTTCCTGCACCGCTTCCGCCGGAACAGGAGGCAAGTGCCATAAGTCTCTTAAATACAGAGCAGGAAAAAGAGGCCAAGGCCGTGCTGATCGAGCACAATCTCCGGCTTGTGGTATATATCGCCAAAAAATTTGACAATACAGGAGTTGGAGTGGAGGATCTGATCTCTATTGGGACCATCGGCCTTATCAAGGCGATCAACACGTTCAATCCTGTGAAAAATATCAAGCTTGCAACCTACGCGTCCAGATGTATTGAAAACGAGATCCTGATGTATCTCCGCAGAAACAGCAAGACCAAGATGGAAGTTTCCATTGATGAGCCTCTGAATGTGGACTGGGATGGCAATGAGCTTCTGCTTTCTGATATTCTGGGAACGGATGATGATGTGATCTCCCGGAAACTGGAAGATGAGGTGGAAATCGCCCTCCTGGGAAAAGCCATCTCCAAGCTTACCAAGCGGGAACAGATGATCATCCGTCTTCGATTCGGCCTGGGAAACAGGGAAGGCCTGGAGAAAACCCAGAAAGAAGTTGCGGATCTCCTTGGAATCTCCCAGTCTTATATTTCCCGTTTGGAAAAGAGGATCATGAAACGTCTTCGGAAAGAAATCGTGAAGTATGAATAAAAGAGCGGGCGTGTTGCTGGTCACGGAGTGAACAGTAACGCGGGCGTTTCAGAAGAACCGGCTAAAAAACGGTTTACCTTGAAATATGAAAGTGTTATATTGTAATTACTGAGTTTAGGATAAAGAATAAGAGCAGATATCTGCAGGAGTATACATATACAATGAACAGAAAAGAACTTGATCGCTACTTACGGCAGTTAACACCAAGAGAAAAAGAAATTCTCAAGGGAATCCCCCTGGAGGAACTGCATCGGCAGGATATCAGCCGTTTTGCAAAGTCCGGCCAGGGGACTTATCTTTTTGAGGGAAGCTTGTTTATGGCACCGGGAGAGAAACTGGTGGTAAGCAGACAGGACCGGTATGTGGCGGTACTGCCTCATCAGCACGATTATATTGAGTTATGTTATATGTGGTCAGGGAGTTGCAGCCAGACCATAGAAGGGAAAAAAATTGTCACCAGCGAGGGGGATGTGTGCATTTTTGATACTCAGGCTGTGCATTCCATAGAGGCTGGAAGAGAGAATGACATCCTGGTAAATATCCTGATGAGCAGGGAGTTTTTTGACAGTGCATTTTTAAGCCGTATGCCAAGGCAGGGGATCGTGTCGGAATTTCTGGCAGAGTCTGTCACAAGAAGCCGGAAAAAACAGCATTATCTTTATTTCAAAGCCCACCGGAACAGCCGTGTACGTGAGATCATGGAAGAGATCATCTCCGAATATTACACCCGTGATATCGGGATGGAAGAAGTGATGGAGAGTTATGTGATCATCTTATTTACAGAGCTTCTCCGTGTGTGGAGAGATGAGACCAGAAAACAGGCCGCCGTTTCCAGGGAAGTGCAGATCCTGGAACTTCTTGCCTATATTGAGAAGAATTACGAAACCTGCACGCTTCCTGAAATGGGAAAAGCTTTCGGCATGCATGGCAATTATCTTACAGCACTTCTTAAAGAAAAAACAGGACGAAGCTTTGTGGAACATGTTCAGGAGCAGAGACTTAAAAAAGCCCGCACTTTACTTGAGACAACAGATCTGCCTCTTTCAGAGCTGATCCCTTTATGCGGCTATAATAATATGAATTTCTTTTACCGGAAATTCCGTGAAGCAGAAGGCTGTACACCCGCCCAGTACCGTAGGGAACATAAACATACCTTATAAATGGTTAATATTTTGATGAAAAAGCGTTATTGAAGGATAACGTTTTTTTTGTTACCATTTTTGCAGGAAATAACCATAGCACAGAAAAACGAGGGTGAAAAATATGTTGAAAATTACAGAAATCCGTATGGATTATGAGAAAGAGCAGATTGGAATCACACATGTTCCGGAATTCAGCTGGACATTAGAAAGTGACAAGAGAAATGTGAACCAGGAGTCCTATGAGCTGGAGATCGCAGAAGACGCAGCTTTTGATAAGAAGATCTATGAGAGTGGCAAGGCAAACAGCAATGCATCTGCACAGATCCAGCCGGAGAACGTGAAGCTGGAATCCCAGAAGAAATATTTTGCCCGTGTAAAAGTAAATGCAGCGGGAGAAGAAACAGACTGGGCAGAGACTTCTTTTGTTACAGGAATCATGGACAATAAAGAGTGGAAAGCAGTGTTCGTATCCGTAGAGGAAGAGGCAGACAAGGACAATTCCAAGGGAACTTACGTAAGAGGTGAGTTCACAGTTAAAAAGCCTGTAAAAGAAGCATTCGTATCTGTAACTGCACTGGGACTTTATAATTTCTATCTCAATGGAAAGAAAGTAGGAAACGATCAGCTGACACCAGGCTGGACATCCTATCGCAAACATCTCTGCTTCCAGACATACGAAGTAACCGATTACCTGAAAGAAGGTAAGAACGCAGCAGGTGCAATTCTGGCAGCAGGCTGGTACAAAGGAAAAATGGGCTTTGACGGCCTTGCAAAAAGAAGAAACCACTATGGCGAGAATACAGCACTTCTTGCACAGATGGCCATCCGCTATGAGGACGGAACAGAGGAAACAGTTGTCACAGATGAGAGCTGGAGCGGCGCAGATGCACCTGTAGTATTCGCAGAAATCTACGATGGAGAGATCTACGATGCAGCCAAAGAGATCAAAGGCTGGGCAGAAGCAGACTGCAAAGACGAAGACGGCCAGTGGAAACCAGTCCGCAAACTGGACTATGACTTCTCTGTACTCACAGGACAGGGCAGCGGAAAAGTTTCCCTTATGGATGAAGTGAAGCCAAAAGAAATCTTCAAGACACCGGAAGGAGATACAGTTATCGATTTCGGCCAGAACATGAGCGCACTGATCCAGGTGACAGCAGCAGGTAAAAAAGGCGATGTGATCCAGCTGGACTGCTTTGAGGTTCTGGATTCCAAGGGCAACGTATATCTGGACAACTTACGAGGAGCAAAAGAATCTCTTAAATATACATTCGGGGAAGACGGAACCATCACATACCGTCCGTCCTTCACATTTATGGGATTCCGCTATGCGAAGATCGTTTCCTTCCCAGGTGAGCCGACTCTTGACAATTTCACAGCAAATGCCATCCACACAAACATGGAGCGTACAGGATTCCTTGAGACATCCAACAAGGATCTGAACCAGCTGGCACATAACATCCTCTGGGGACTGAAGAGCAACTTTGTGGATGTTCCTACAGACTGCCCGCAGCGTGATGAGCGTCTTGGATGGACCGGTGATGCGGAGATCTTCTGCCGTACAGCATGCTTCCTTGAGAATACTTATTCATTCTACCGCAAATGGCTCCGTGATGTGGAGGCAGATCAGACAGTAGAGGGAGGTGTTGCCCATGTTGTTCCGGATATTATTTCCGGCAATGAGGGAGACAACTGGCTTCTGGAGCAGGGCAGCCATTCTGCTGCAGCATGGGCAGATGTAGCTGTGATCAATCCATGGACCATGTATCTGACATTCGGTGACAAAGAAATCCTGAAGATCCAGTACAACAGCATGAAGAACTGGATCAACTTTATGAGAGAATATTCCGTAGATTACATCTGGAACTACAAGCTGCAGTTTGGTGACTGGGTAGCTCTGGATGCAGAGGAAGGAAGCTACTTTGGTGCAACACCCAATGATCTGACCTGTACTGCATACTTTGCATATTCCACAGGACTGTTTGTAAAAGCAGCAGAAGTTCTGGGATGCACGGAGGATGTGAAAGAGTACACAGATCTTTACAATAAAGTTGTAGATAAATTCCAGAGAACATTCTTTGATGAGAATGGAGAGATGACAGCCCAGACACAGACAGCCCATATCGTGGCACTGTATTTCGGACTGGTACCGGAAGAATGCAGAGAAAAAACAGTTCAGGGTCTTTTAAGACTTCTGAAAAAAGAGAATGACCATCTTGTAACAGGATTCGTAGGAACTCCGTATTTCTGCCACGCATTAAGCCAGAACGGTCATGTAAAAGAAGCTTATGATCTGCTTCTCAAAGATGATTTCCCGTCATGGCTGTATCAGGTAAAAATGGGTGCAACGACTATCTGGGAGCACTGGGATGGCATGAAGCCGGACGGAACCATGTGGAGCGCAGATATGAACTCCTTCAACCACTATGCTTACGGTTCTATCGGAGAGTGGCTGGTTCGTGTGATGGCAGGTCTGGAAGTTGACGAGAAGAAGCCTGGCTACAAACATGCAGTGATCTATCCGAGAATGGGCGGAAACTTAGATTATGTAAAAGCAGAGTACCAGTCTGTTTACGGACCTGTAAGAAGCTTCTGGGAAGTAAAACCGGAAGAAACAGTTCTTCATGTTTCCGTACCTGTAAATACAACTGCAACCATCTGCCTGGATGGTGCAAAAGAAGTGAAAGCCGCAGACGGACTGAACTTCACAGCCGCAGATGGCTTTATGCAGGCTGAGGCAGGATCTGGAGATTATGAGATCCATTTTGTAAGATAACAGATAGAATAATAGAGAAAAAATGTTGAAAAACGGCTGCCTGGTTTATCGAGAAGGTAAATTTCAGGCAGCTGTCTTTTTATGTCAAAGAAAATTACTCCATAATGTTCCGATGACCTGGAAATATCTCCGGGCAGGATTCTTTCTGTAATTTTCGAAATTTCAGGAAATACAGTAGAATTTGTCAGAGACCTTCGATATAATAAAAAAAGAATGTTGTTAAAAACTACAGAACGAAAGAAAAAATGCAGAAGGGGTGGGCCGAATGATCGACATTGCACATGCAAAACAGGAATTTGAAAAATATCTGGATGAATACGATCGGGAGGATGAACAGATCTATCTGAAGATCGAACATACCTACGGAGTGGTGAAATACGCAGGAGAGATCGCCAGGAGAATGGAATGTTCCAGGGAAGATGTGGAACTTGCAGAACTGATCGGATTGCTTCACGATATCGGACGTTTTGAACAGATCCGGAGATTTCACAGTTTTGAACCGGGGACTATGGATCATGCAGTGTTCGGGGTGGAACTTCTCTTTGGGGAGGAGAAGATGGTCAGGCGTTTCGTGGAGGATGATAAATTCGATGCGCTGATCGATGCAGCGATCCGGAAACACAGTGATTTCAAGCTGGAAGGAATCCATGATGCAAGAACGCTTTTCCATGCAAAACTGATTCGTGATGCGGATAAACTTGATAACTGCAGGGTGAAGCTTGAGGCATCTATAGAAGCCATGCTTGGAGTATCCGAGGAGGCAGCAGGGGAAGGCCTGATCTCACCGAAAGTATGGGAATCCTGCCTGCGAAGAGAATCGGTGCTCTCAGCAGACAGACAGGTGCCTGTAGATTACTGGGTCTCCTATCTTGCACAGTACTATGATATCAATTTTCCGGAGACCTGCGAGATCATAGAGGAAGAAGATTATATCACCAGGATCGCAGATAGGATCCATTATAAAGAACAGGATACCAGGGATAAGATCCGCATACTCACAGAAGATCTGAAACGATATCTGGAGATGCCTGCTGTATCCGTGAAAGAATAAAAAACAGACGTTGACGTACAATTAAAAAATAATTATAATAAAAGCTAAATTTAGCTTAAAAAATAATTGAACAAGGAAAACGGAAAGCACATATCTGTTTGATCTGAGAGAGGAGAAGGTTATGCCAGTCAGTTTCAACGAAAACAAAAAAATCTTCCGTCTTGATACGGAGAACACCACTTATCTTTGCGGCCTGAGTCCGGAGGGATTTTTAGGACACATTTATTACGGAGATAAACTTTTTATGGAGGCAGATAATTATCTCCTGAGAATGGAAGAGCCGCCGTACACACCGTCTGTAAACAAAAGAGAGAAATCTGCATTCCTGGATTTCTTTCCAATGGAGTATCCGACAGGGGGAATCGGAGACTACAGGGAAAGCTGCCTGAATATCCGCAATGGGGCAGGAAACATGGGCTGCGAGCTTCGCTATGTAAGCCATGAGATCTTTAAAGGAAAGAAAGGAATGAAGGGTCTTCCTGCATCTTTTGCAAAAGAAGATGAGGCAGAGACACTGGAGATCATCATGAAAGATGAGGTTCTGGGGCTGGAGGCTGTTCTTTCCTACACTGCTTTTGAGAAAGAAAATGTGATCACAAGAAGCGTGCGCGTACAGAATCAGGGAAAAGAGGATCTTCGCATTGAGAAGATTTTAAGTGCATGCCTGGACATGGACAATGAGAATTTTTCCATGTTGTCTCTTCATGGAACCTGGGCAAGAGAGCGTCACATCCAGACAGGAGAGCTTCATTACGGAAAACAGGTGATCTCCTCTGCAAGAGGCGAGTCCAGCCACCAGGAGCATCCGTTTATGGCACTTGTTACCAATGGGACAGACCAGGAGAACGGCAAGGTTTATGCCATGCATTTTGTTTATTCCGGAAACTTTATGGCAGAGACAGAACTGTGCCAGTTTGATAACCTGCGTATGACAATGGGAATCAACCCGGAGGAATTTTCCTGGCTCCTTACACCGGGAGAAGAGTTCCAGGCTCCTGAAGTGGTAATGGTTTATTCCGGAAACGGACTTGGACAGATGACGAGAAATTATCACGATTTTTACAGAAATCATCTGATCCGCAGCAAGTTCAAATATGAGAAACGCCCGATCCTGATTAACAACTGGGAAGCTACATATTTTGATTTCAACACAGATAAACTTCTCTCTATCGCAAAACAGGCCAAGGAATGCGGCATTGAGATGCTTGTCATGGATGATGGGTGGTTCGGCAAACGTAATTCAGACAACTGCTCTCTCGGCGACTGGAAAGTAAATGAAGAGAAGATCCAGGGCGGCCTGAAATACCTGGTTGATGAGGTAAATAAGATCGGACTTCAGTTTGGTATCTGGTTTGAGCCGGAGATGATCTCGCCGGACTCTGATCTTTACCGTGCACATCCGGACTGGGCGATCCAGATCGCAGGACGGGAGGCAACACAGAGCAGAAATCAGTACGTTCTGGACCTTTCAAGACCTGAGGTAAGAGATTATGCTTATGAGTGTGTTGCTTCTATCTTAAGAAGTGCAAATATCGCTTATGTAAAATGGGATATGAACCGTCAGCTTTCTGATCTTGGCAGCAGCTATCTTCCGAAAGAAAGACAGCAGGAGCTTTTTCATAGATATGTGCTTGGTGTTTATGAAATGCAGGAGAGACTTGTCACGGAGTTTCCGGATCTTCTTCTTGAGAACTGCTCAGGAGGCGGCGCACGTTTTGACCCGGGAATGCTTTATTACAGCCCGCAGATCTGGTGCTCTGATAATACTGATGCAGTGGAGCGTCTGATGATCCAGGAGGGAAGTGCACTTATATATCCGCTTTCTGTGATCGGAGCCCATGTCAGCGACTGCCCGAACCATTCTGTTGGCCGTGTAACACCGTTTGAGACAAGAGGCCATGTGGCACTTGCCGGAACTTTCGGATATGAACTGGATATCACAAAGATCCCGGAGGAGGAAAGAACTCTGATCCCGGAACAGACAGCAACTTATCATAAATACAGACATCTGATCCAGCAGGGCGATTATTATCGCATCGCATCCTACAGAGAGAACCACAAGTTTGACTGCTGGGCACTTTCCGCACAGGATAAAAAAGAAGTTCTTGTAACTTATGTGCAGGTACTTGGCGTACCGAACAGCCATTCCAGAAAAGTATTCCTGAAGGGCTTTGATCCGAAAGCAACCTACAGACTTAATGGAACCGAAGAAACTTACACAGGTGAGATGCTGATGAAGGGCGGCTTCCTGATGAAAGATTTCTGGGGAGATTTCAAGAGCAGACTGTATCATTTTATTGCAGAGTAAGGCTTGTAAAGTAAATTGAACGCAGGTCGCAAAGCGGATTGCGAATGTCTGCTTTACAGGCTGCAGATCGCAGCTGCTGAGAAAATCATATGATAGAACAGAAGAGGCACTGTAAAAGTAACAAAAACAGTGCCTCTTTTTTTGTGCGTATTAGACAAAGTTAAGAATAATACAAAATTAACAGACTAATCTAATTGACAGTTAGCTAAAATAATATTAAAATTTAGCTAAAGAAAGGAAAAACAATGAGAAAATCAGAAGTTCGAAAATGGTCGGAGATGAACCGGCAGCAGAAAATACAATATCTGAAAGATTATTATCTGTTTCCTGCAATTGGAGTAGTGATCCTGATCGCTGTAGTCATTTCGCTGGTCTGGTACATTGCGAAGCCAAGGAGCGAGAATCTTCTCTATGCAGCAGTGATCGATGAGTCACTAGATGAGAAGAAACTGGAAACCGCAGTGGAAGATATGAGCAGTCTTCTCGGCGCAGATGGAGAAAAGAAAACAGTACAGATCGATGATTCATTCTATATCAAAGATGGAGCGTTGGATAAATTGCAGGTTTACCTTCACAGCCAGCAGATTGATGTGGTGATCCTGGATAAGGAACTGTTCGAAGAATATGCGGGGTACGGTTACTTCGAAAGTCTGGACCAGGTTACAGAAGAAGATCTGGAAAAGAAATACGGAGAAGATTATCTCTATGCGGCCGGTTATAAAGAGGACGATGATGAGGAGATTTCTTTTGAAGATAACGAGACAGGACGCGGAGAGGTAAAACCTTACGGAATCAGCCTTTCCGGTGATAACCGTTTCACAGAAATGTCAGAGTACATCAAAGACC
>CAVBVT010000018.1:0-16782 GCA_963598855.1 Eggerthellaceae bacterium | reverse complement strand
TGATGGATGGAAAGGAGAAAGAATAATGGCTTTTAAAGACAATTTTCGAGGCGACAGTGCTTATACCCAGATCATGACAAAGATTTTCAATATTTTCTGGCTGAGTATTTTGTGGCTTCTGTGCTGTATTCCGGTAATTACGATCGGTGCATCTACCATTGCACTGTACTACGTGATGTTAAAGCTGGTAAAAGACGAAGAAACCACGGTTACCAGAGAATTTTTTCACTCTTTTAAACAGAATTTCATTCAGTCTCTGCCTGTGACCGTTATTTTTCTTGTGGTAGTTGGGATACTGGTTGCGGATTTTCATATTCTGGGAAATTCCGGAAGGGCGCATGGTACATCTTTTATGTACGGATTCTGCGTGGCACTTGGAATCGTATGTGCAGCAGTTTTTTCCTATGTATTTCCGTTGCTTGCCAGATTTGAGAATACAGTAAAAAAGACTTTTGAGAATGCTGCAAGACTGGCAGCCAGCCATATTGGACAGACGCTGGTGATCACAGTTGTAAATCTTCTGCCAGTGATCTGGTTCCTGGTTTCTCCGCAGACAT
Organism: Eggerthellaceae bacterium; assembly: GCA_963598855.1. GTDB lineage: Bacteria > Bacillota > Clostridia > Lachnospirales > Lachnospiraceae > Blautia_A. The sequence continues at coordinate 16,225 of CAVBVT010000018.1, read as the reverse complement.
TTTCTGCGATCTTCTGGATCTGGGTGTTTGTAGGCGGCGGTGTTCAGGCGTTTGTGAATTCGCTATTTCTTGTGAAGATCTTTGACAGGTTGGTGGAAACATAAATATTAGAACAAGAACGGGATCAGAATAAAAAAGATTGCAGATTACGAGTGTAACAGAGCGGAGCGAGAATTGCTGTATATATCCGCTTTCTACAATATAAATAAAGAAAACAGGGAGGATATAAAAAATGAGTTATCAGGAAACCTACAAAATGTGGTGTACAGACCCGTATTTCGATGCACAGACCCAGGAAGAACTTAAGAATCTTGAGGGAAATGAGAAAGAGATCGAGGATCGTTTCTACCGTCAGCTGGAGTTCGGAACAGGCGGACTTCGCGGAATGATCGGAGCAGGAACCAACCGTATGAATATCTATACAGTACGTCAGGCCACACAGGGACTTGCCAATTATATCATTGCAATGAACGGCCAGGACAAAGGTGTTGCCATTGCCCATGATTCCCGTATCATGTCACCAGAATTTGCAGGAGAAGCTGCACTTTGTCTGAATGCAAACGGTATCCATACATATCTTTTTGAGTCCTTACGTCCAACACCGGAGCTTTCTTTTGCAGTGCGTGAACTTGGATGTATTGCAGGTATTGTGATCACAGCCAGCCATAACCCAAGAGAATACAACGGTTACAAAGTATACTGGGAAGATGGTGCCCAGATCACTCCGCCTCATGACAAAAACATTCTTGCAGAAGTTGCGAAGGTGACAGAGTTCTCCATGGTTAAGATAATGGAAGAAGACCAGGCCAGAGCAGAGAATCTTTTCAGCGTTATTGGAACTGATTTTGATGATAAATATATCGCACAGCTGAAAAAACAGAGCATCCACCCGGAGATCATCCCCGAGGCTGCAAAAGATATGAAGATCGTTTATACTCCGCTTCACGGAACTGGAAATATCCCTGTCAGAAGAGTTCTCCGTGAGCTTGGCTTCACACAGGTTTATGTTGTGGAAGAGCAGAAAGTTCCGGATGGAAACTTCCCTACAGTTCCGTATCCGAACCCGGAGGATAAGAATGCCTGGACACTGGCTCTGGAGCTGGCAAAAAAAGTAGATGCAGATATCATCCTTGCAACAGACCCGGATGCTGACCGTCTTGGCGTTCATGCAAAAGACACCAAGACAGGCGAATATGTAAGCTTTACAGGAAACATGTCCGGCATGCTGATCGCAGAGTATATTTTGCGCGAGCGTACCAAAACAGGAACTCTGCCGGAAAACCCTGCACTTGTTGAGACCATTGTTACCACAGACATGGCGAAAGCTGTTGCAAAAGCCTACAATACAGATCTGATCGAAGTTCTGACAGGATTCAAATATATCGGTGAGCAGATCCGACTGTTTGATGAGACAGGAAGCCACACTTATGTATTCGGTCTGGAAGAGAGCTACGGCTGCCTTGCAGGAACTTATGCAAGAGATAAAGATGCTCCGGTTGCAGTTATGATGCTCTGCGAGGTTGCCGCATATTACAAGCTTCAGGGAAAAACTCTCTGGGATGCCATGGTAGAGCTTTATGAGAAATATGGCTACTATAAAGAAGATCTTGCAACAGTTACCTTGAAAGGAATCGACGGTTCCCAGAAGATCACAGCCATGATGAATGAGTTCCGTGAGAATCCTCCGAAAGAACTTGGCGGTTTCAAAGTCCTTGCATGCCGTGATTACAAGAGCGACTGCCGCAAAGACATGGTGACAGGTGAGACCACATCCACAGGACTTCCGACCTCCAATGTTCTCTATTATGAGCTGGAAAACAACGCATGGTGCTGCGTGCGCCCTTCCGGAACAGAGCCAAAGATCAAATATTACTTTGGCGTAAAAGGTGAGTCTTTCGAAGATGCTGAAACCAAACTTGAGGCTTTAAAAAAGGCAATGACAGAGTAAAAACGTTAAGTTTTATAGCGGAAACTTGCTGAAACCTCTTGATTTTGCATGACATCTATGATAGCGTTAAATGAAAATATTCAATAAAAAAGAGGTTAAAAAATGGCTAAAGCAGTCAGACTGGCAGATATAGGAAAGAAACTGAATGTCAGCACTGTGACCGTGTCCAAAGCCCTTTCCGGTCAGAAGGGTGTCAGTGAAGAACTGAGGGCGAAGATCATACAGCTGGCAGATGAGATGGGATATCAGAAGAGTGAATCCCGCAAGAATATAAATGAAGGAAAAAGCTTCACTCTGGGAGTGATCGTAGCAGATCGCTATGTGTCTGAGAATCAGTCCTTTTACTGGAAACTTTATCAGGAGATCGCCAGACAGGCGGTCTCCAGAACCTGTTTTGCCATGTTGGAAGTGATCAGCAGTGAAGTGGAGAAACGGAAAGAACTTCCCAAGGTGATCATGGAGAAGAAGGCAGACGGACTGATCATAATGGGAGAGTTCGAGAGAGGATACGCGGAATTTCTGGCTGAATATGCGGGCATTCCGCTGATCAGCCTGGATACAACAGGAAGAGGGAAATCCAGTGACTGTGTAGTATCCAACAATCTGATGGGCGGTTATGAGATGACCAATTATCTGTTTTCCATGGGACATTCCAGAATCGGATTTGTGGGAAGAAGACTTATGACCACCAGTATTGATGACCGTTATTTCGGATACCTGAAATCTCTGATGGAACATGGGATTTCCTGGAGAGAAGACTGGGTGATCGATGATCGGGACAGTGACGGTGTGATGGATAATGAGAAAGAATTTATCCTTCCGGAAGATATGCCTACCGCTTTTTTCTGCAACAGTGACCTGGCGGCAAGCATGATGTACCAGAAACTTGTACGGGAAGGCTACGATGTGACAGGAGATATCTCCATTGTGGGATTTGATAATTATCTGGCGGATCAGTTCGCAGGCATCGGGCTTACCACCTACGAGATAGACACCAAGGAGATGGCCAAGCGGGTGGTGCATATTATCCTGCACAAACTTCTCAACGCCAGATACAGTACCGGAACTTTTGTGATCCCGGGTAAATTTATTGAACGGGAAAGTGTGAGGAGAATCGGTTCTCCAGTGCCTTTTGTCTGAACTTTCCAGGTGTAGTTCCTGCATACTTTTTAAAAAGATTAATAAAATGGTTCGTATTTTCGTAACCGATCATACTGCTTATTTCATGGATGGAAAAATCCGTGGTAAGCAGTATTTTTTTTGCCTCATCCAGACGCTTTTCTGTGAGATAGCGAAGCGGCGGGATTCCGTAAAAAGCAGAAAATTCCCGGCACAGACGGTATCGGCTCATATTCAGGGTGTCTTCAAAATATTTCAGGGAAAATTCCTCCTGGTAGTGATTGTCCAGAAAATCACGGATCTCTGTGAGATACCAGGGCGGCTTGGGGTCTGGGTTTTCCCGGGAAGGACAGCAGGATGCACAGAGGCTGGTAAAAATAGTAGTCAGGTTCTGGTGCGTCAGAAGAAGATCTTTCTCATCCGGAGTTTCAGAAACATTTAAAAGGGCCTGCATGCAGCGGACAACAGGGGAAGTGAAGGAAAGGGAAAAACCCCGGCTGTTTTTTCCAAGGAAAGAGGAAAAAGCAGAAAGCGTATTTCCGCTGATAAAAAACAGTTTAAAATTCCAGGGCAGTACGACAGATTCCAGGGAAAAACTGGATCTGCAGTCAAAACAGATCAGATGGCTGTCATCAGCAGAAAGCTCCTTTCCACCGGAAGTTGTCAATCGTCCGCTGCCCATGGAAGTCGTCAGAAGGAGATAGCAGTCCATGGAAGAAAAACGGAAAGACAGAGGAGAATCTGCATAAATACTTCCGCCGCCAAGGAGATGCAGAAGATCTTCTTCTTTTTCATAATGATAGTTGTTTGGAATCAGAAATTCCGGCTTGTATTCAATGTTTGCCATTTTTCGTGTATGTACATTGGCGTGAAACTGCTGCTTAAAATTCAGGTAATTTAAATGATTCATAAGATAGATCCTCTCATAAAGCTAAAAATAAAGCTAAAACTTAATTAAACTTATTTTAATCAATAAATAAACGGAAATCTATCAGCATAATGTACAAAAAACCAGAGCTAAAATTATAAGTAATATACAAAAAACATGTAATTCGCAAAAATAAATGATAATTAGCAAGAAACTTTGATGAAATAAGCTAATAAAGATGTATAATTAACTTAAAGTTAATCGAAAGCAAAATACTTTACTTAATTATTTGATCATTTCGAACTTAATAATTCCAAAAGGAGGAAACGAACATGAAATGGAGAAAAGCGACAGCAATGAGCCTTGCAGGTGTGATGGCAGCATCCGTAATGTCAGTAGGAGGTGTATCCACTGTATTTGCAGCAGACGGTGTGAAGTACACAGACATCAAACTTGGTGAGGAAACAGACACAAAGGCAGATATCAAACTGATCACAAACCGCACTGATATGCTGGACAGCGATTATGCAGGAAAGAACTGGGACGCATATTTAAAAGAATTCAACGATATGTATCCGGATATCAAAGTTGAGATCGAGGGTGTAACTGATTACGCACAGGATTCTCTCCTTCGTCTTCAGGGCGGTGACTGGGGCGACATCATGATGATCCCGGAAGTTGACAAATCAGACCTCTCCACATATTTCCTTTCCTATGGAGATATTGATTCTGTAAAAGAAGAAGTAAAATACCCGAACAGATGGCTGTATGAGAACGAAGTATACGGTATTCCGATCACAGTTGTAGGCCGTGGAGTTCTTTATAATAAGAAAGTTTTTGAAGAGGCAGGAATCACAGAGCTTCCGAAAACTCCGGACGAGTTCATCGAAGATCTGAAAGCAGTAAAAGATAAAACAGATGCGATTCCGCTTTACACAAACTATGCAGCTGGCTGGACAATGGGGGCATGGGATGATTATACCGGAATCACAGCAACAGGTGATGCAAAATACAGAAACCAGGAATTTGCTCACACAGAGAACCCGTTCTCTGATCCAGGAGATGGAACAGGTGCTTACAATGTTTACAAGATCCTCTACGATGCAGTTGCAGACGGACTTACAGAGGATGACTATTCCACAACAGACTGGGAGAGCAGCAAAGGTATGCTGAACAACGGTCAGATTGCAACAATGGTACTTGGTTCCTGGGCTTACCCGCAGATGCAGAATGCAGGAGACAACGCAGATGACATCGGATACTTTGCATTCCCGATCACGGTAGACGGAAAACAGTATTCACCGGCAGATGAGGACTACTGCTTCGGTATCAACGCAAACAGCGACGAGACAAATCAGAAAGCAGCAATGATCTTTGTAAAATGGATGACAGAGAAATCCGGATATTCCTACAACGAGGGTGGTCTTCCGATTGCAGTTGGCGATGACGAGCTTCCGGAAGTATATCAACAGTTCACAGACAACAATGTAGAGTTTATCTCCAATGAGCCGGCACTTGAAGGTGAGGAGGATGTCCTCAATGAGCTGAACGCAGATTCCGAGCTTATGGTGGGCGCAGGCGGAAACGAGAAGATCCAGGGAATCGTTGAGCACGCTGCCAACGGAGATGAGTCTTTTGATGACATCATGAATGAGTGGAACGAGAAATGGAGCGACGCTCAGGATACAGATGGCGTTGAAGTAAACAAATAATCTGCATGTAGACAAACGCAGATCACTCAGGCGGGGGAAGCGTTTTCCCCGCCTTTGAAATGGAGGGAAACCATGGGACAGAGTGAAACGAAGAAAAGCTTCGGTGAATGGATCAAAAGCCGTAAAGGCCAGCAGATGATCGTTATCCTTGCATTCACCATTATTCCATTAATCTTATTACTTGTATTTACATATCTTCCATTTGCGGAAATGGTAAAATTCAGTTTCTACAAAATGAAATATGTCGGAGCAAGAAAATTTGTAGGCCTTGATAACTACAGAGCGATTTTTAAACGAGATGATATTATCGGTGCTCTGAAACTTTGCCTTTACTATATGGCTGGTGCGCTGATCCAGCTTGCCATTGCACTTTACCTTGCAACGATCCTCAGCATGAAGGTAAAATGCAGCAACCTTTTCAAAGGATTTATGTTTTTTCCATACCTGATCAATGGTATTGCAATTGGATTTATCTTTAAATTTTTCTACACTCATGGATTCGTATTTGATACAGTCCTTCAGTGGTGCGGCTTTCAGCTTGACAATCTGCCATATTGGCTGAGAGATCAGTCGGTAAACAACTGGGCATTGGTAGGTTCTTCCGTATGGAGATACTTTGGGCAGAACATGGTACTTTTCATCGGTGCCATCATGTCCGTAGATGATTCTCTTTATGAAGCAGCAGATCTGGACGGAGCCAATAAGCTCCAGCAGTTCCGCTATATCATCCTGCCAAGTATCAAAACCATCGTAACTTTGAATATTATCCTGTCTATCACAGGCTCATTAAGTGCTTTTGAAGCTCCGTTCGTTATCACAACAGGTGCCAACGGAACCGGTACATTCTTCGTAGTTATGAACACCATCGCACATACAAACCAGAAAGTTGGTCTTGCATCAGCCATGGCAGTATTCCTTCTCATCATTATCATCATTGCAAAATTCCTGCAGGATGCATTCTTCAAGTTTGTGTTCCGTAATGCAACAACAGATGATGAGTCTTACGATGTAAAGAAAAAGAAGAAAAAAGCGGCAAAACTTGCAAAAGCCGCAGCACAGAAAGGAGGGCGTTAGGATATGGCACAGACAGTAGCAGCTTATAAAAGAAGAAAACAGTACAGTCCGGGATTTATAATTTGGGCCATCATTAAATATGCATCCCTGATATTCTTTGCATTCATGGCAGTGCTTCCTATCGTTTCCTGTGTGATCACAGCCTTTAAGACAGAAGCAGAATACAAATCAACAAATGTTATGACTCTGCCGCAGAGCTGGCTGAACTTTGATAACTTTGTAAAAGCATTTACAAAAGCAAACATGCTGGTGGCATTCCGCAACTCCCTGATCGTTCTGGTAGTAGTTCTTGCGGTATCCATCATCATCGGTACACAGTTGGCATATGTGCTGAACCGTTTCAAATTCCCAGGCAACAGCCTGATTCGTAACGCATTTACTTTTGCAGCTCTCCTTCCTGCAGTTGCCATGCAGGTTGCTGTATACGAGATCATGGTAAACCTGAATTTTGTAAACACCCTGTACGGATACATTATCATGATGTGCGGTACAGACGTTATCTCTATTTATATTTTTATCCAGTATTTCGAGAACCTGCCGGTTTCCCTGGATGAATCTGCATACCTGGACGGAGCTTCTTACTTTACCATTTACAGCAAGATCCTACTTCCTCTTCTGAAACCGGCTATTGTAACATCCATCATCCTGAAAGGTGCCAACACTTACAACGAGTACTACTGTGCACAACTTTATCTTCAGGATAAGACAAGACTTTGTACCGTTGCAACTTCACTTTACACATTTACCGGTCCTCTGGGAAGCCAGTACAATCTGATCTGTGCAGGTGTTATCATCTCTCTTCTTCCAGCCCTGATCGTGTTCATTATTTTCCAGAATCAGATCTACAGCGGTGTTGCTGCAGGTGCAGTTAAAGGTTAAAAAGGAGCAGAACGACTATGTTAAATGAGATCAGAGAACATCTGAAAAACGGGATCATTCCTTTCTGGGAAGGCCTGAAGGATGATGAATTCGGCGGATATTACGGCTACATGGATTACGACTTAAAGCTGGATAAAAAATTTGAAAAAGGCTGTATCTTAAACAGCAGGATCCTCTGGTTTTTCTCAAGTGTCAGCCGTATCGAGGGCTTTGAGAAAGAGCGGGAATATGCAGATCATGCCTATCAGTTCCTGAAGGAAAAATGTCTGGATCAGAAATGCGGCGGTGTGTTCTGGTCTGTGACATATGACGGAAAGCCGCTGGATACCACAAAGCATACTTACAATCAGGCTTTTGCCATCTATGCACTTTCTTCTTATTATGATACCACCGGAAATGAGGAGGCCCTTTCTATCGCAAAAGGTCTCCGGAAGATCATTGAGGAAAAATGTACGGACGAATTCGGATATCTGGAAGCTTTTAACCGGAACTTCCAGCCGGAAGAGAATGACAAGCTTTCTGAGAACGGTGTGATCGCAGAGAAAACCATGAATACCCTGCTTCATGTATTTGAGGCTTATACAGAATTTTACCGTGTGACAAAAGACGAGTTCACCGGGGAGCGTCTTCGCTTTATGATGGATCTTTTTGCAGACAAGGTCTACAATCGGGCACAGAAAAGACAGGAAGTATTTTTTGACAGAGAATGGAATACCCTTATCGATCTTTACTCCTATGGACACGATATTGAAACTTCCTGGCTGATCGACCGTGGACTTGAGGTGCTCTCTGATCCGGCTTATACAGCGAAGGTGGCTCCCATCACAAAAGAGATTCTGGCTAATGTATACAAGACAGCCTATCGTGATCATTCCCTCATGAACGAGTGTGAGAATGGTGTCAACGATACCACAAGAGTTTGGTGGGTACAGGCAGAATCGGTGGTAGGTTTTCTAAATGGATACCAGAAAGACACGTCTGAGAAAAAATATCTCCAGGCAGCAGAAGATGTGTGGGATTACATTAAGAATTACATGATCGACAAAAGGAACGGTTCCGAGTGGTACTGGTGCATCCATGAGGATCATACCCCGGTGGAGAAACCCATCGTGGAGCCGTGGAAATGCCCGTATCATAACGGACGTATGTGTATAGAAGTGATCAGGAGGATGAACGACATTGCATAAACAGTATTATATTGAGAAAGAAAAAGTGGACAGACTGGTTGCCAGAAAGAACCAGAAAACACAGTGGTACAACGGAATCTATGACCGCTATGAATATCCGGTACTTACCAGGGAATTTGCACCTGTACACTGGAGATACGATCTGGATGAAAAAACAAATCCGAATTTCCAGGAGCGCCTTGGAATCAACGCAGTGATGAATTCCGGTGCCATCAAACTTAACGGAAAATATTATCTTGTAGTTCGTGTGGAGGGTAACGACCGTAAATCTTTCTTTGCAGTAGCAGAAAGCGATAACGGAATTGACGGTTTCCATTTCTGGGATTACCCGGTAGTTCTGCCGGATACCTGCCCTGAGGAGACAAACGTATATGATATGCGTCTTACCCAGCATGAAGACGGCTGGATCTATGGAGTATTCTGTTCTGAGAGCAAAGATCCGGACAACAGCGACTTTTCCGCAGCAGTTGCAGAAGCAGGGATCGTCCGTACCAAAGATCTCAAAACATGGGAGCGCCTTGATAACTTAAAAACTCTTCAGTCTCCGCAGCAGAGAAATGTCTGCCTGCATCCGGAGTTTGTAGACGGAAAATATGCTTTTTATACACGTCCGATGGACGGGTTTATTGAGACAGGAAGCGGCGGCGGAATCGGTTTCGGCCTTTGCAAAGATATCTGCCATGCAGTGATCGACGAAGAAAAAATCATCAGCCGCAGAATTTATCATACCATTACAGAAGCTAAAAACGGTGCCGGAGCAGTTCCGATCCGCGGTAAAAAATGCTGGATCAACATTGCTCACGGTGTACGCAACACAGCAGCAGGTCTTCGTTATGTGCTCTACGCATTTGCCACGGATCTTAATGATCCCTCCAAAGTACTTGCCCAGCCATCCGGAGTTTTCCTTGTTCCCTTTGGCGAGGAGAGAGTGGGAGATGTCTCCAACGTAGTGTTCACAAACGGAGCGATTGCTGACGAAGACGGAACCATCTATATCTACTACGCTTCCTGTGATACAAGAATGCATGTTGCAACAACCACCATCGACAAGATGGAAGATTATCTTTTCAATACACCGGAAGACCCGAAACGTTCTCCGGACTGCGTAAAACAGCGTTGTGAGCTGATCGCAAAAAATCTCGAGATCTTAAAAGCAGAAGGAGAAAAATAGTATGAGCAAATATAAAATGATCAGCCCGGCAGTGCCAAACGTGCCGTGGCAGGACAAACCGGAAAACCACGAAGGAGCACCGATCTGGCGTTACACAGAGAACCCGGTGATCGGACGTAATCCTGTAGAAGGCGTTGCCAGAATCTTCAACAGTGCAGTCATTCCTTACGAAGGAAAATTTATCGGTGTATTCCGTGGTGAGCAGGTAAATGGCATTCCGTTTATCTATCTTGGAAGAAGTAAAGATGGAATTCACTGGACATTTGATAAAGAAAAGATCAATTTCGTCAACGAAAAAGGCGAGTCTTTTATGCCGAAATATGCTTATGATCCGCGTCTCGTAAAAGTAGAGGATACTTATTATGTGATCTGGTGCCAGGATTTCTACGGCGCGTCCATCGGTGTTGCAAAAACAACAGATTTCAAGACCTTCACAAGAATTGAGAATCCGTTTATCCCATTTAACAGAAATGCAGTTCTTTTCCCGAGAAAAATTAACGGTAACTATGTGATGCTTTCCAGACCGTCTGACAGCGGACATACACCATTTGGCGATATCTTCTTAAGCGAGAGCCCGGACATGACATTCTGGGGAAAACACCGCCACGTAATGGGAAAAACTTCTGAGTGGTGGGAGTCTGTAAAGATCGGCGGCGGTGCTGCACCGATCGAGACAAGTGAAGGATGGCTTCTGTTCTATCATGGTGTTACAGGAACCTGCAATGGTTATGTATATTCCATCGGCGGTGCGATCCTGGATATTGATGAGCCTTCCAGAGTGAAATATCGCTGTGAGAACTTCCTTCTTACACCGGAGACCTGGTATGAGGAGAGAGGTTTTGTACCGAATGTATGCTTCCCGTGTGCGACTATCCATGATTCTGAGACAGGAAAGATCGCTCTTTACTATGGAGCAGCAGACAGCTATGTTGGTGTTGCATTTACAACACTGGATGAGATCGTTGACTATATTAAGGATCACAGCCTTGTACGTGAAGAGGATACAGAGCTGGGAATCCGGTAATAACGAAAGGATGTCACGAAAGGGCATCAGACAGATAAAGCGGGCGTGACAGTCCGCTTTATCCGGTATAGATGGAAGAAAGGAAGACAGATTATGGCAATTTTGAAATTAAAACCGAGCTGCAAGGATTATCTGTGGGGCGGCACAAGACTGATGGCTGAGTTTGGAAAAGAGTATGACGGTGACAAGCTTGCAGAGACATGGGAGCTTTCCTGCCATCCGGACGGACCAAGCTATGTTTCTAATGGAGAGTATGCAGGGGAGACCCTGAATGAGTATATTCTCATGGAAGGAAAAAAAGTTACAGGTACACACAGCCGTCATTACAGCCAGTTTCCGCTGCTGATCAAGTTTATTGATGCAAAGGATGATCTGTCTATCCAGGTGCATCCGGATGATGAGTATGCCATGAAGAATGAAGGACAGTATGGCAAGACAGAGATGTGGTACATTGTGGACTGCGAGGAAGGTGCAAGCCTTTACTATGGATTTTCAAGGGAAGTCTCTAAAGAAGAGTTTGAAGAGAGGATTAAGAATAAGACGCTTCTGGAAGTTCTGAATAAAGTTGAGGTTCATAAAGGGGATGTGCTTTTTATTGAGCCTGGTACTATCCATGCCATTGGTAAGGGGAATCTGATTGCTGAGATCCAGGAGAATTCTAATGTTACATATAGGGTTTACGATTATGGTCGTAAAGATGCCAATGGTAAGGAGAGGGATCTTCATATTGAAAAAGCACTTCAGGTGACGAAGAGGGTGCCGATCCTACGGAAGAAGTCTTTTGAGCCGCATATTGTGGACTGTGATTATTTTACAGTTGATAAGATCGTTCTGGATGGACAGAGGATGAAGAAGATCTTTGGTGAGATTGATAAGACTTCGTTCGCGAGTTTGCTTGTGTTGGACGGCACTGGGAAAGTGCAGTCTGGAGATGAAAGCGTAGAAGTGCAGAAGGGGGATAGTGTGTTTATTACGGCTAATACCGGTGAGTATGAAATGGAAGGGAAGTTTGAGGCACTGTTGACGACAGTGTAAAAACCGCAGGGGAGGGAAAGGCGTTCGGAGTTTCGAAGCCCACTTTTCCCTCCCCTGCACCCCTCCCTTTCCGGGCACGGGTACGTTTGTGGCTGTGCCCGGGAAAGCGGGCGCTTGCGCCCTGTTCCCTGGGTGTTGGCCTGGGTACGAGTGGAAGGTTTCGGGGTGTGATGGTGGTTGAGTTAAAAAAGTGGCCTGCGAGTGCAGGCCGTCTTTTTTTTATTTAGGTTCTTGAGTTGATGAAATTTTGGGGATGTTGCGAATTGCAAGTTGCCTTTTTTTTCTTGCTTAGCTGCGGGTTTTGATGAAGGCTTCGACTTCTTCTTTGGTTGGCATTACGCGGAGGGCGCCTTTTTTGGTGGTGATGAGGGAGGCGGCTGCGTTGGCGAAGGTGAGGAGTTCTTTCAGGTTTTCGTCGGTGAGGTTTTCGAGGCTGTGGTCAAGGACGTAGTTCAGGGTGCTGGCGCAGAAGGTGTCGCCGGCTCCGGTGGTTTCGATGGTGTGTTCCTGAAGGAATGGTGCAGCTTCTACTTTACGTCCGTGGTAGTAGGCGCGGCTTCCGTCTTTTCCGAGGGTGATCAGGACGAGCGGAATGTGGTATTTTTCTTCGATGAGTGCTGCGCCTTTGTCGTAGTCTGTAGTGTCGAAGAGGAATTCTACTTCGTTGTCGGAGATCTTCAGTACATCGCAGCGTTCCATTCCGTATTCGATTTCTTTACGTGCGTCGTTAAGGTCTTTCCAGAGCGGAGGGCGCAGGTTGGGGTCGAATGTGATGATACAGTCTGCTTCTTTGGCTACATCAAGGGCGTAGCGGGTTGCTTCACGGACACCTTCGTGTGTGGATGAGAGTGTGCCAAAATGGAAAATCCGGGAATTGCGGATGAGTTCTGCATCTACTTCATCTTTGGTGAGCATCATGTCTGCACCTGGATTGCGGTAGAAAGAGAAATCACGGTCCCCATCTGGATATGTATGCACAAAAGCGAGGGTGGTGTGGATCTCATCATCCATAACAAGATTTCTGGTATCGATACCACATTCTTCAACAGCAGTTTTCAGCTGTTTTCCAAACATATCATTTCCGACTTTTCCAATAAATGCTGTTTTTTTGCCAAGACGGTTCAGCATGGCAAGGACGTTGCATGGAGCTCCTCCTGGATTGGCTTCGAATGTAGGATTTCCCTGGGAACTGTCACCGTTTTCTGTAAAGTCGATCAGAAGCTCGCCGAGAGCTGTTACATCATACAGTCTGTTTTCCATTCTTGTTTCCTCCTGATAATTTGATTAAGTTTCATATTTCTGTTTCATATTATAATCGCTGAAAGTGATTTTGGGAAGAACCAAATTTATTTATTTTCTGTTCTGTTACCGGTTACTTCCATATATTTTTGCGAAGATTAGCAGTGCTTATCTTTATTTTTCTGTAAAAAAGTGATAAACTGAGTCTATAAAACAACAGATATGACGGAGGAAACGATTATGGCTGATAAAGCGTATGAATATATGGACTGGCCCCGGATAGAGGCAATTGTTTATGGCGAGGAGGCTGCGCCGAGGGACGTGATGCAGCCGAGAGTGACAGATGATGGTGTGCTGATCCAGGGATTTTTTCCGGGGACGGAAGGTGCAGAAGTAATAGTTGGAAAAAAATCTTATCCTATGATATTGGAGGATGAGGCTGGATATTATGCAGTAATGCTTCCTATGAAAAGGATTCTGGAATACCGTTTCCGAGTGACAAGAGGAAGTACAAAAGAAATTTTTTATGATGCATACGAATGTCCATGCCAGATCACAGAAGAAGAGGAACGTGCTTTTTGTGCAGGCGTTTATTATAAAGCGTACCAGAAACTGGGAGCTCATCCTGGTACTTATGGCGGTGTGAAAGGAACTTATTTTGCAGTGTGGGCACCGAATGCCATCCGTGTCAGCGTGGTGGGAGATTTTGACCGGTGGGATGGAAGACGGCTTCCAATGCATCGAATGCCGATGTCCGGAATATTTGAACTGTTTGTTCCGGGAGTGAAGGCTGGAGCTGCCTATCAGTACGAGATCAAGATCAAGAGCGGGAATATCCAGCGAAAATCTGATCCTTATGGAAATGGTACCCAGGAGCCGCCGTCAGTAATTTCTGTTGTGACAGATCTGGGGGATTTTTCCTGGCAGGATGATGAGTGGATGAAGGAACGGGTGAAATATGAAAGCCGGGAAGTTCCGGTTTCTATCTATGAGACAGATATCACTGCATGGAAAAACAGCAGGAACCTTGTGGATTTTGTGAAGGAGACCGGCTATACCCATGTGGAATTTCATCCGGTTATGGAATATCTTGACCAGAGGTCTGGCGGTTATTCCACATCTGCATACTATGCTGTGACGAACCGTTTTGGCGCGGCTGATGATTTACGGGCACTGGTGGAAGAACTGCATATGGAAGGGATTGGAGTGATTCTTGACTGGGCACCTGCTCAGTTTCCGCGGTTTGATGCAGGACTTGAGAAGTTTGACGGAACACCTCTTTATGAAGTACAGGATCTGGCTATGGCAGTCCACCCGATGTGGGGGACTATGCTTTATAATTATGGAAGTCCGATGGTAAGAGATTTCCTGCTTTCCAACGCGTTTTTCTGGCTGGATGAATTTCATGTGGACGGATTCCGGCTGGATGATGTAGATGCTATGCTGTATCTGGATTTTGGCAGGGAAGCAGGACAGTGGACGCCCAATCTTTATGGGTCCAATGAGAATCTTCAGGCACTGGAGTTTATTAAACATCTGAATTCTATTGTGAAAAAGAGAAATCCGGGTGTGATTATGATCGCGCAGGAAGATGGCTTATGGCCGCAGCTTACTGACAGTGTAGAGAACGATCATCCGGGCTTCGATTATAAATGGAGCGGCGGATGGACCAGAGATCTTCTCACATACTTGGAAACAGAGCCAATGAGAAGGAATGAGCATTACGATCAGATGACTCTTTCCATGCTGTATGCGTACAGTGAACATTATGTACTTACCCTGGGAAAAAGAGATGCGGGTACAACTGCAGAGTTTCTAGAAAAACTTCCGGGCTCTTCGAAGCAGAAAGCGGCACAGCTGCGTGCAGCATATGGTTATCTTACACTTCATCCTGGAATCAAGATGACTGCTCCTGATTCGGATATTGCACCGGAATTGAAAACATACATCCATGATCTTAATGAACTTTACAGAACCAGCCCGGCCCTGTATTCAATGGATGGAAACTCGGATGGCTTTGAGTGGATCCGGTTTACGGATTCTGATGAGAATATTGTGGCTTTCCTGCGAAAAACAGAAAAGCCGGAGGAATCACTTCTTGCAGTATGCAATTTCTCGCCGGTATCTTATGACAGCTATCAGGTGGGAGTTCCTTTTGCAGGGAAATATAAGGAAATCTTAAATAGTGATAATGGTAAATACGGTGGTCAGGGTGTTGTGAATGTAAGGGCGAAATCTTCCGTAGCTGCTGAATGTGATAATCGAGAACATTCGCTGAAGCTCAAACTTCCTGCATATGGAGTAACGGTATTTACCTGCACGCCAGAAAAGAAAACGTCACACAAAAAAGCTGCAGCAGCTTCAAAGACTGCAGTTGGAAAGAGCAGGAAGGCAGCAGGGAAAAGTACTGTAAAAAAATCAGAAGGAACTTCCAAAGCGGTAGAAAAGACAGTGAGCAGTGCGATGGAAAAAGTTAAAGAAACAGCGGCTGAAACAACATCAGCAGTAAAAGGCGCAGTAAAGAAAGTAACAACCCGGAAGAAAGCTTCTTCCACGAGAAAATAGCGATGGATTATTTTGAACGTTCCCACTGACAGGTCGCGAAGCGACTGCGTTCGTGAGCAAGTAGCGAAGCGGATTGCGAATGTCCGCTTTACGGTGTGGAATGCTTCGGGACGTGCAGAAATAAACTTATATGGAAATAATCTGGGAGATCGTTGAAAAACACTTGCATTTTTTACAAAATCAGGTATAATGTTAGTTGTGTTTGACACAAGCTGGAATAGCTCAGTCGGTAGAGCACTTCACTCGTAATGAAGGGGTCGTGAGTTCGAGTCTCATTTCCAGCTTAACTGATAGGAGTCCGGTTCCCTAGGATCAATACAGATCCAGGGGAACCGGGCTTTTTTACTGGTAAACAAAATATTTCAAAAAATTTGAAATTTATGGTTGACAAGCATAACTCCCAG
>CAVBVT010000017.1:8873-32487 GCA_963598855.1 Eggerthellaceae bacterium | reverse complement strand
CTGAGACTATTATACCATCTATAGAGGATGATTTGTTGGTTTATATGAAATTTTCTAGGTTCATGAGGCGTACCTTTTGACACCCTAATCATCATATAATATATGGAAGAAATCCTCAGATCAAAACATCTGTATTACAACATAGATACGAATCCGGGGATTTTTTCTGCGTTAAGAAAGAAATTTGCATAATAAGTATCAAAAGAATAAAAAACATGAAAAAAACACAAACTTTTTCCCAAAACATATTGACAAATAATTTCCACGGTGCTATCTTATGACTATAGATGTTAGCACTCCACTAAAATGAGTGCTAACAGATATAAAACAAGAATAACATCCGTCAGGAAAAACAAAAAAAGGAAAGGAGATGGCTTCATGGAAGAGGTATTGAATGAACGCAAGCGAAAAATTTTAAAAGCAATCATCAAGACCTATATGGAGACTGGCGAACCGGTTGGTTCCAGAACCATTTCCAAATATGCGGATCTGAATGTAAGTTCAGCGACGATCCGAAATGAAATGTCAGACCTGACTGATATGGGCTATATCGTCCAGCCTCATACCTCAGCAGGAAGAATTCCTTCTGATAAAGGATATCGGCTTTATGTAGATGAGCTGATGAAGGAGAAGGAAGCAGAGGTTGCAGAGTTGCGTGATCTGATCATTGAGAAGACTGATAAGATGGATAAGGTGCTTAAGAAAGTAGCGAAGGTTCTTGCCTCCAATACCAACTATGCAACAATGGTTTCCGTTCCGCAGTACAGCGGCAACAAGATCAAATTTATCCAGCTGTCAAGAATGAGTGAGCTCCAGCTTGTAGCAGTGGTTGTCAGTGACAACAACACTGTGCGGAACCAGATCATCAATCTGGATGAGGAGATGGACGACCAGACGATCCTGAAACTGAATCTTCTTCTGAATACCAATCTGAATGGCATACCGATCCAGGATATCAACCTTGGAATGATTGCCAGACTGAAGGAACAGGCAGGCAGCCACAGCGGTGTGGTAGCCACAGTTCTGGATGCAGTGGCAGCCACCATTCATGTGGAAGAGGAAGATATGGAAATCTATACTTCAGGTGCAACCAACATCTTCAAGTATCCCGAACTTGCAGACAAGGATAAGGCAACCGAGCTGATCTCCGCATTTGAGGAGAAGCATGAGCTTGCTGATCTTGTGAAAGAACAGATGTCCGATGAGGAGAACACAGGAATTCAGGTTTACATCGGTGATGAGATGCCAATCCAGACCATGAAGGACTGCAGCATTGTGACAGCCAGATATGAACTGGGTGACGGAATGTACGGAACTATCGGAATCATCGGTCCGAAGCGGATGGATTACGAGAATGTTGTGGACAGTCTGAAGGAACTGAAGAATCATCTGGATGACGTTTTGAAGAAAAAGAAAACTTAGAAAGGCGGTAGAAGAAAAGTGTCGGAGGAAACAAAGAAAACATCCGAAGAGCAGGAAGCGGAGAACGAGATTCCCGTAACTGATGGAGATCAGGCAGAAGAGAACCTGACACCTGAGGGAGAAGATCTGCCGGAGGAAGAGAATAAAACTCCAGGCGAAGAAGCTGCCCCACAGGATAAAAAAGAAGAAAAATCAAAAACTTCCTTCTTCGGAAAGAAGAAAAAAGATAAATCTGAGCAGAAGGTGGAGGAACTTACCGATCGCCTGAAGCGAACCATGGCTGAATTTGATAATTTCCGTAAGAGAACAGAGAAAGAAAAAACCAGCATGTATATCATCGGAGCGAAAGAGATCGTTGAGAAGATCCTGCCGGTTGTGGATAACTTCGAAAGAGGTCTTGCACAGGCACAGGAAGGCGATGCTTTTGCAGATGGAATGAAAATGATCTACAAGCAGCTTACCACAACACTGGATGACCTCGGTGTGAAACCGATCGAAGCAGTTGGTAAAGAGTTCAATCCGGATTTCCACAATGCAGTAATGCATGTTGAGGATGAAGAGGTTGGTGAGAATATTGTGGTGGAAGAATTCCAGAAAGGATATACCTACAAGGATTTCGTAGTACGCCACAGTATGGTGAAGGTTGCTAACTAATTATTGACAACAAGTTGTAATTTCACAGATACAGACTAAAACAGGAGGAAAAAATCATGGGAAAGATTATTGGTATTGACTTAGGTACAACAAACAGCTGTGTAGCCGTAATGGAAGGTGGACAGCCGACAGTTATCGCAAATACAGAAGGTGCAAGAACAACACCATCCGTTGTAGCATTCACAAAAACAGGAGAGCGTCTTGTAGGAGAGCCTGCAAAACGTCAGGCAGTTACAAACGCTGACAGAACAATCTCCTCCATCAAGAGAGAGATGGGTACAGATTACCGTGTAACAATCGACGATAAGAAATATTCTCCGCAGGAGATCTCCGCTATGATCCTTCAGAAACTGAAAAAGGATGCAGAGGCTTACCTTGGAGAGAAAGTAACAGAAGCAGTTATCACAGTTCCGGCTTACTTCAACGATGCTCAGCGTCAGGCAACAAAAGATGCAGGTAAGATTGCAGGTCTTGATGTAAAACGTATCATCAATGAGCCTACAGCAGCAGCTCTTGCATATGGTCTTGACAATGAGAAAGAGCAGAAGATCATGGTATACGACCTTGGTGGCGGTACATTCGATGTATCTGTTATTGAGATCGGTGATGGCGTTATCGAGGTTCTTTCCACAGCTGGTAATAACCGTCTTGGTGGAGATGACTTTGATAAGAAGATCACAGACTACATGCTTTCCGAGTTCAAGAGAACTGAGGGCGTAGATCTTAGCAACGACAAGATGGCTCTTCAGAGACTGAAAGAGGCAGCTGAGAAAGCTAAGAAAGAGCTTTCTTCCGCAACAACAACAAACATCAACCTTCCGTTCATCACAGCAACAGCTGAGGGACCGAAGCATTTCGATATGAACCTTACAAGAGCTAAATTTGATGAGCTGACACATGATCTTGTAGAGATGACAGCAGACCCGGTTCGCCGTGCACTGTCTGACGCAGGTATCACAGCTTCCGAGCTTGGCCAGGTACTTCTGGTTGGCGGATCTTCCCGTATCCCGGCTGTACAGGATAAAGTAAGACAGCTGACAGGTAAAGAGCCAAGCAAGAACCTGAACCCGGATGAGTGTGTTGCACTTGGTGCTTCCGTACAGGGTGGTAAACTTGCAGGTGATGCAGGTGCCGGCGATATCCTTCTTCTGGATGTTACTCCGCTGTCACTGTCCATCGAGACAATGGGTGGTATTGCAACTCGTCTGATCGAGAGAAATACTACAATTCCTACAAAGAAGAGCCAGATCTTCTCCACAGCAGCAGACAACCAGACTGCAGTAGATATCAACGTTGTACAGGGTGAGCGTCAGTTCGCGAAAGACAACAAATCTCTCGGCCAGTTCCGTCTGGATGGAATCCCGCCAGCACGTCGTGGAGTTCCGCAGATCGAGGTAACATTCGATATTGATGCCAATGGTATCGTTAATGTATCCGCTAAAGACCTTGGAACAGGCAAAGAGCAGCACATCACGATCACAGCTGGTTCCAACATGTCCGATTCCGATATCGACAAAGCTGTTAAAGAGGCAGCTGAGTTCGAGGCTCAGGATAAGAAACGTAAAGAAGCTATCGACACAAGAAACAATGCAGACTCCATGGTATTCCAGGTTGAGAACGCACTGAAAGAAGCTGGCGACAAGCTTGATGCAAATGATAAAGCAAGTGTTGAGGCTGATCTCAATGCGCTGAAAGATCTCCTTGCTCAGACAGCAAATACTCAAGAACTCAACGATTCCCAGGTTGCAGACATCAAGGCTGCACAGGAGAAGATGATGGAGAGTGCACAGAAACTGTTCTCCAAGATGTATGAGCAGACTCAGGGAACTCAGGGCCAGGCTGGTCCGGATATGGGCAACATGGGTGGCAACGCTGGTGCTCAGGGCGGAAATGAAGCAGGATACGGCGATGATGTTGTAGATGCTGATTACAAGGAAGTCTAAGACAAGTAGGAAATAATTACAATGGCTGATAAAAGAGATTATTATGAAGTCTTAGGTGTAGATAAAAACGCCGACGACGCAACATTAAAAAAAGCATATCGTAAGCTGGCCAAGAAATATCACCCGGATGTAAATCCGGGTGATAAAGAGGCTGAGTCGAAGTTCAAAGAGGCGACAGAAGCGTACTCCGTTTTAAGTGATGCCGACAAGAGAAGCCAGTATGACCAGTTTGGCCATGCGGCATTCGAGAATGGCGGCGGAGGCGGAGCCGGCGGTTTTGGAGGATTCGACTTCAACGGCGCAGATATGGGAGACATC
Organism: Eggerthellaceae bacterium; assembly: GCA_963598855.1. GTDB lineage: Bacteria > Bacillota > Clostridia > Lachnospirales > Lachnospiraceae > Blautia_A. The sequence goes on along the minus strand of CAVBVT010000017.1, from coordinate 28,150 downwards.
TTCGGAGATATCTTCGGAGACCTTTTCGGCGGCGGAGGCAGAACCAGACGGGCGAATAACGGACCTATGAAGGGTGCGAATCTTCGTGCACGTGTGAACATTACTTTTGAGGAAGCGGTTTTCGGATGCGAGAAAGAGCTGGAGATCGTTCTGAAGGATGAGTGTACCACATGTCACGGAACTGGTGCGAAGCCGGGTACATCCCCGATCACCTGCCCGAAATGTAAGGGTCAGGGTCAGATCGTTTACACACAGCAGTCCATGTTCGGCATGGTACGTAATGTTCAGACCTGTCCGGACTGTAACGGAACCGGTAAGGTGATCAAAGATAAGTGCAGTGCCTGCCGTGGAACCGGATATACATCTTCCAGAAAGAAGATCCAGGTATCTGTACCTGCTGGTATTGATAATGGTCAGTGTATCCGTATCCGTGACAAAGGTGAGCCGGGAACTAACGGCGGTCCAAGAGGAGATCTGCTGGTTGAGGTAAATGTAGCCCGTCATCCGATCTTCCAGAGACAGGATATGAATATCTTTTCAACAGCTCCGATCACATTTGCTCAGGCTGCACTTGGCGGTGAGATGCGTATCAATACCGTTGACGGCGAGGTGACTTATGAGGTGAAACCGGGAACACAGACAGATACAAGAATCCGTCTGAAAGGCAAAGGTGTTCCGTCATTACGCAACAAGAACGTTCGTGGTGATCATTATGTAACACTGGTAGTCCAGACCCCGACCAACTTAAATGAGGACGCAAAGAAAGCTCTGGAGGCTTTTGATGCGGCATGCGGCAACCGTCCGGCAGAGGACAGCTCAGCCGAGACTTCGGAAAAAACGGAAAAGAAGAAAAAAGGTTTCCGTGAGAAAGTCAAGGAAATGTTTGAGGAATAAATGAAGCGAAAACAGGAAAGAGGCGCAAAAAGCCTCTTTCTTTTTTTTCTGTATTCGTGTATATTAAAAGAAGTGCCCGTTTTCGGGTGAAAAGAAAACAGGCAATAGACAGGAAAAGAAATCCGTAAATGTGTATACAGCATAAGGAGATATAGAAATATGAAATGGAACCGTTTTACACTTAAGACAAAAACAGAGGCAGAGGATATTGTGATCTGTACACTTGCCGAGGTGGGAATTGAAGGTGTGGAGATCCAGGACAAGCAGCCGCTGACTGATGAGGACAAGGCGCAGATGTTCGTGGATATCATGCCGGAAGGACCGGCAGATGATGGAATCGCATATCTGAATTTTTATCTTGAGGAAGATGCAGATACAGAAGCCATCCTGAAAGATGTAAAAGCTGCTCTGGAAGATTTAAGAAGCTTTGTTGATATCGGAGAAGCTACCATCACAGAATCCCAGACAGAGGATAAGGATTGGATCAACAACTGGAAACAGTATTTCCATCAGTTCTATGTGGATGATATCCTTATTGTACCGTCATGGGAAGAGGTTAAGGTAGAGGATAAGGACAAGATGATCCTTCACATTGATCCGGGAACAGCTTTTGGTACAGGAATGCATGAGACCACACAGCTTGTGATCCGTCAGCTGAAGAAATTTGTGAAGCCGGGGGATGAAATCCTGGATGTAGGAACAGGAAGCGGAATCCTTGGAATCGTAGCACTGAAGCTTGGCGCAGGTCATGTAGTAGGAACAGACCTTGATCCATGTGCGGTTCCGGCAGTATCCGAGAACAAAGAAGCAAACCAGATCGAGGAGAAATCTTTTGACATGATGATCGGAAACATCATCGATGACAAAGAAGTTCAGGATCAGGTTGGATATGAGAAATATGATATCGTAACTGCAAACATTCTTGCAGATGTTCTGGTACCTCTGACACCGGTGATCGTTGCGCAGATGAAAAAAGGTGCGTACTATATTACATCCGGTATCCTGGATGTGAAAGAGGATGTTGTGGTACAGGCTGTAAAAGATGCCGGACTGACCCTGGTAGAAGTTACTCATCAGGGTGAGTGGGTATCTGTGACAGCAAGAAAGGACTGATACCATGCAGCGATTTTTTGTGGAACCCCATCAGATCGACGGGGAAAGACATGAGATCCATATCACAGGAAGTGATGTGAACCATATCGCGAACGTGCTCCGCATGAAAAAAGGCGAAGAACTTTGGATCAGCGATAAAGAGAAAGAGTACCACTGCGTGATCGAGAGCACAGAAGAGGATGAGGTGCTTCTTCATATCCTCTATGTCCAGGAGCCGGATTATGAGCTGAAGAACCGCATTTACCTGTTTCAGGGCCTGCCAAAAGCAGACAAGATGGAGCTGATCATCCAGAAAGCAGTAGAGCTTGGAGCATACTCCGTAGTTCCGGTTTCAACCAGACGCTGTGTGGTAAAACTTGACAGCAAAAAAGCTGAGAAGAAAGTTGCGCGCTGGCAGCAGATCGCAGAGAGCGCGGCGAAGCAGTCCAAGCGTATGCTGGTCCCTGAAGTTCACTCTGTGATGACATTTAAAGAAGCCCTTGCCTATGCAAAAGAACTGGATGTTCTTTTGATCCCATACGAACTTGCAAAAGGAATGAAAGAGACAAAGGAACTGATCCAGTCAATCGTTCCGGGTAAAAGCATCGGTGTTTTTATCGGCCCGGAAGGCGGGTTCGAGGAGCAGGAAGTGGCAGATGCCATGGAAGCCGGCGCGAAGCCGATCACACTGGGACACCGGATCTTGCGTACGGAAACTGCGGGGCTTGCAGTACTTTCTGTTCTGATGTTTCAACTGGAGGATGAATAAACTATGGAAGTATATTTTGACAATTCCGCGACAACGAGATGCTTCGAGGAAGTAAAGGATATTGTCTGCAAAACCATGACAGGAGATTTCGGAAATCCTTCTGCCATGCATAAAAAAGGAATGGAAGCTGAGAATTATGTCCGTCACAGTGCCCAGACCATTGCTAAACTTTTAAAAGTAAATGAAAAAGAGATTCTTTTTACATCAGGTGGAACAGAAGCGGATAATCTCGCTATTATCGGCGGCGTGGAAGCCAACAAGCGTATGGGAAACCATATCATCACAACAGCAGTGGAGCATGCGGCAGTAGCCCGGCCTTTTTCCTATCTGAAAGAGCAGGGATACGAGGTGACGATTCTCCCTGTAGACCATCAGGGTGTTGTGAAGCTGGATGCACTGGAAGCAGCTTTGCGTCCGGATACGGTCCTGGTTTCTGTGATGTATGTAAACAATGAAGTTGGTGCAGTGATGCCGGTGGAACAGATCGGAAAACTTGTCCATGAAAAAAGCCCGAAGGCACTTTTTCATGTGGATGCGATCCAGGCATTTGGAAAGTACCGTATCTATCCGAAAAAACTGGGAATTGACCTTCTTTCAGTGAGCAGCCATAAGATCCACGGCCCGAAGGGTGTCGGCTTCCTTTACATCAATGAGAAAGTAAGAGTACAGCCGCAGATCCTTGGCGGAGGACAGCAGAACGGCATGCGCTCCGGAACTGACAATGTGCCGGGAATCGCAGGCCTTGGCGTGGCAGCTGAGATGGTCTACACAGATTTTGATAAAAAAATACAGCACCTCTATGATCTGAAAGAGAGAATGGCAGAGGGCTTACAAGAACTTGGCGATGTTACCATCAACGGAATGCCGTTAAATGAAGGGGCACCGCACATCATGAGCGTTACCTTTCACGGAGTCCGAAGCGAAGTTCTGCTTCATACACTGGAGGAATTCGGGGTATATATTTCTGCAGGAAGTGCATGCTCCAGTCATAAGAGAAAACCAAGTGCAACGTTGACAGCAATGGGACTTTCAAGAGCAGATGTGGAGAGCACTGTCCGCATCAGTTTCTGTGAGGAGAATACTTTTGAGGAAGTGGATTACTGTATCGATACCCTGAAGAAATCAATCCCAATGCTGCGCAGATACGCACGCAGATAATATACAGGAAAGGAATTTTTATGTTAGTACACGCATTTTTGATCAAATATGCGGAGATCGCCCTTAAGGGAAAAAACCGCTACCGTTTTGAAGATGCTCTCGTACATCAGATGGAGATCGCACTCTCCAAGATCGAGGGCGAATTTGAGGTGAAAAAAGAGCAGGGAAGAGTCTATGTATTCTGCCCGGAAAACTATGAGTATGATGATGCTGTAGACGCACTGCAGCATGTATTTGGTATTGTTGGCATCTGCCCGGTTATGATCTACGAGGAGCAGGGATTTGAGAAGCTTGCAGAAGATGTTGTTGGATATATGAAACAATGGCATCCGGACTTTAACGGAAGTTTCAAGGTATGGACACGCCGTGCTAAGAAATCCTATCCGATCAGCTCTATGGAAGTCAGCGCAGAGCTTGGAGGATGTATCCTGGATGCGTTCCCGGAGGCAAGCGTAGACGTTCATCATCCGGATCTGGATCTTTCTGTTGAGATTCGTGACAAGATCTATGTATATTCCCAGACAATTCCAGGAGCAGGCGGAATGCCCATCGGAACCAACGGAAAAGCAATGCTTCTTCTTTCCGGCGGAATCGACAGCCCGGTTGCAGGTTATATGATCGCCAAACGTGGCGTTAAGATCGATGCTGTATATTTCCATGCACCGCCATACACAAGCGAGCGTGCAAAACAGAAGGTTGTTGACCTTGCCCGTCTGGTAGCTAAATACAGCGGCCCGATCCGTCTTCATGTTGTCAATTTTACAGATATCCAGCTTTATATTTACGATCAGTGCCCGCATGATGAGCTTACTATCATCATGAGAAGATATATGATGCGTATTGCAGAACACTTTGCGAAAAAAGATCGCTGCCTTGGTCTTATCACAGGTGAGAGCATTGGACAGGTTGCAAGCCAGACATTACAGAGCCTTGCTTCTACAAACGAAGTCTGCACACTGCCTGTATACCGTCCGGTTATCGGCTTTGATAAAGAGGAGATCGTCCGCATTTCCAGAAAGATCGATACTTTTGAGACTTCTATCCAGCCGTTTGAAGACTGCTGTACTATTTTTGTTGCCAAACATCCGGTAACAAAACCAAACCTCAAGGTGATCCGCCGCTCCGAGCAGAAGCTTTCTGAGAAGATCGATGAGCTGATGGAGACTGCATTAAATACAACTGAGATCATTGAGATCCAGTAAATGTAAATGGTTCATCAAATTCGCTTATAAATGAAACAGAACAGGGAACCCGGGTAAACAGGTTCCCTGAAATGAGTGGCAGATAGAGTAGTGTTGTAATACAGAAAAAACCGCACACCGGAAAAAGGGAGATTTCCAGTGTGCGACCGATTTCATTTATATAGTTTACTACATGAAAAAAGAGGAACTGCATTATCCATACAGTTCCTCTCAAATATACACCATAGATTACTCGATTGTATATTTGGAAATAATCTGCATTACGTTATCCAGAGCAGCACCGTCTGCGTGGATGTTGAGGTCGATTGGCTTGGAGAGATCCAGGCTGAAGATACCCATGATGGATTTTGCATCGATCACATATCTTCCGGACACTAAATCAAAATCGCAGTCGAATTTGCTGATCTCGTTTACGAATGCCTTCACCTTATCGATGGAGTTCAGTGAGATTTTAGCTGTTTTCATTATAATAACCTCCCTTGATAGATTTTTGTTTTACAGCTTTCATCTTACCTGTCGGCCCCCAAAAAGTCAAGGTAAAAAGAGATAAAAATTGTTTTAATAATTAGTTAAAATGTAAAAAAAGTGAGGAAACATGGGAAATAAAGTTGCATTACACAACCTGGGCTGCAAAGTAAATGCCTATGAAATAGAGGCTATGCAGCAGCTTCTGGAGGAGGCCGGATATGAGATCGTGCCTTTTGAGCCAGGAGCAGATATTTATGTGATCAATACCTGTACTGTCACCAATATTGCAGACAGAAAATCAAGACAGATGCTCCACAAGGCAAAAAAAATGAACCCGGATGCCATTGTTGTGGCAACTGGCTGCTATGTGCAGACAGGAGGAGACAAGCTGGAAAAAGACGAGGCGATAGACCTTGTGCTTGGCAATAACCAGAAGGGAAATATCGTGGATGCACTGGCAGAATATACCGAGAACAAGCCGGGCCACGGTTCCCACGTGATCAAGATCAACCAGACAAAAGAATACGAGGATCTTTCTATCGACCATACAGCAGAGCATGTAAGAGCGTACATCAAGGTCCAGGACGGATGCAACCAGTTCTGTACCTACTGTATTATCCCTTATGCAAGAGGCCGTGTGAGAAGCCGCAACATTGAAAGCGTGCTGAAAGAAGTCCGTGCACTGGCAGAGAAAGGCTATAAAGAAGTGGTTCTTACTGGAATCCATTTAAGCTCTTATGGAGTGGATTTCCCGGAGGAGAAGAAAGAGACGCTGCTTTCACTGATCCGTGCAGTTCATGAAATCGAAGGAATCAAAAGGATCCGTCTTGGTTCCCTGGAACCAGGGATCGTAACAAGAGAATTTGCAGAAGGAATTGCCGCACTCCCCAAAGTCTGCCCGCATTTCCATCTTTCCCTGCAGAGCGGCTGCGACGAGACCCTTGAGAGAATGAACCGCAGATACAGAAGCGGCGAATACAGGGAACGCTGCGAGCTTTTAAGAGAAGTCTATGGAAATCCGGCACTGACTACAGATGTGATCGTAGGTTTTCCTAAGGAATCTGAGGAAGAATTCCAGAAATCCTATGATTTTGTAGACAGCATCCGTTTCTATGAGACCCACATCTTCAAATATTCCAGAAGACAGGGCACAAAGGCAGCGGCCATGGATGGCCAGCTGACAGAAGCCGAGAAAGCCCTCCGCAGTGAAAAAATGATCGCCATGCATCACAGACATGCAAGCGATTACGAAAAGTCCATGCTTGGAAAAAACCTGGAAGTTCTCATAGAAGAAGAGTATGAAAAAGACGGCCAGACCTGGTATCTGGGACACAGCCGGGAATATATTAAGACAGCTGTGAAGAAATCTGAAAGCTACGGCGTGAACGATATCGTAAGAGTGAAAGCTGAGAGTTTTCTGGAAGAGCATATTATGACAGGCGAGGTTGTGGAAAATTAAGATTGTAATTTATATAAATTTATATTAAAATAAAAAAGAATATATTTTAAGGACGTGAGAGACAATGGCAGAGAATAATCTGGGAAATACACAGTATTTCAGAACAAAACCGGATCAGGAACTTCAGGTAAAAGAAGTCCTGGACCTGGTGTATAATGCAATGGATGAGAAGGGATACAATCCGGTGAATCAGATCGTAGGATATATTATGTCCGGAGACCAGACCTACATCACCAGCCACAAGGGTGCGAGAAGCATGATCATGAAAGTGGAGCGTGATGAGCTGGTAGAGGAACTTCTTACCGAGTATATCAAGAATAAATCCTGGGAACGGTAATATGAGAGTACTGGGACTGGATTACGGCTCGAAGACAGTAGGAGTTGCAGTAAGCGACCCGCTTGGTCTGACAGCACAGGGCGTGGAGACTGTATGGCGTAAGCAGGAGAACAAGCTGCGCCGTACACTGGCACGTATTGAAGAGATCATTTCGGAGTATCAGGTGACAGAGATCGTTCTGGGATACCCGAAGAATATGAACAATACCGTAGGAGAGCGGGCTGAGAAGTCTCTGGAATTCAAGGAAATGCTGGAGAAACGTACAGGCCTGCCTGTTATTATGTGGGATGAAAGACTGACTACCATGGCAGCGGACCGCACATTGGAAGAGACCGGCGTGCATAAGGAAGACCGTAAACAGTATCTGGATCAAGTAGCTGCAGTCTTTATTTTACAGGGATATCTGGATGCCGCAGCGTACAAAAAAGCGCAGGAGAACGATAACCCGGAAGAGTAAACCACGAACGAGACAGGAACGCGGATCATGATATCCGCCTGACAAGAACGGATAAGGAAGAATTAAATATGGAAAAAATAATATTTCAGTCAGACGACGGCACAACTGCTGAGTTTTACGTAGAGGAGCAGACCAACATTGCGGGTGTGACTTATCTTTTGGTGTCCGATTCACAGGATGAGGAAGCAGACGCATATATTCTGAAGGACATTTCAGCTCCGGGAAGCACTGAAGCTTGTTATGAGATGGTCGAGGATGAAGATGAGCTTCAGGCTGTATACGCAGTTTTTCAGCAGATGCTGGATGACGTGAATTTTGAATGGAGGAGCGATTTTTGAAAAGCGAGAACAACGGTGACAACAGAAACGCGGAGAACAGGAATTTTAACTCCGCAGGCGGTTCCAGAAGACAGGGACCAAGACAGAGAAACGCTGGATCAAGGACAAGGCAGTACCGGGGCGGGAATAATAACAACAAGAACCGTCAGGACAAGCCCTTCCGTCCAGCAGCAAAGAAGACAGCGGCTGCCGGAGCTGTAAAGAGCAGCAGCAGAAATACGCAGAGACCGGTAAGAAACAGCGGCAGACCTTCCGGAAGGAAGAACAATAACCGCAGATCATCCTCGAAACTGAAGATCATACCATTAGGCGGTCTGGAACAGATCGGAATGAACATCACTGCCTTTGAGTATGAAGACAGCATTGTAGTTGTAGACTGCGGACTTTCTTTCCCTGAGGATGATATGCTGGGAATCGATCTTGTTATTCCTGACGTAACATACTTAAAGGAGAACATCTCCAAAGTCAAAGGATTTGTGATCACTCACGGACACGAGGATCATATCGGAGCACTTCCGTATGTGCTGAAAGAGATCAATGTTCCGATCTATGCAACCAAGCTTACTTTGGGACTGATCCGCAATAAACTGAAAGAACACAATCTTGTGCGCTCCACAAAACTGAAAGAAGTGAAGCATGGACAGGTGATCAATCTTGGAGATTTTGCTGTGGAATTCATTAAGACCAACCACAGTATCCAGGATGCGTCTGCACTTGCGATCTACTCACCGGTAGGAATCGTGGTACACACAGGAGACTTCAAGGTAGACTATACACCGGTATTCGGAGATGCCATTGATCTGCAGCGTTTTGCAGAGATCGGCAAAAAAGGCGTTCTTGCACTGATGTGTGAGAGTACCAATGCCGAGAGACCGGGATTTACCATGTCCGAGCGTACGGTAGGACATGTATTTGATAACCTGTTTAACGAATATCGTACATCCAGGATCATCATTGCAACATTTGCTTCCAACGTAGACCGTGTGCAGCAGATCATCAACACTGCATACCGTTTCGGAAGAAAAGTTGCAGTAGAAGGCCGGAGCATGGTCAATGTTATTTCTGTAGCATCTGAGCTTGGCTATCTGCAGATCCCGGAGAATACGCTGATCGAGATCGATCAGGTGAAGAATTATCCGGATGACAAGGTTGTTCTGATCACAACAGGAAGCCAGGGTGAGTCCATGGCAGCACTTTCCCGTATGGCAGCCAACATCCATAAGAAGATCACCATCAAGCCGAACGATACCATCATCTTCAGCTCTAACCCGATCCCTGGAAATGAGAAAGCCGTTTCCAAGGTCATCAATGAGTTGTCCATGAAGGGCGCCAAGGTTATCTTCCAGGATGTCCATGTTTCCGGACATGCCTGCCAGGAGGAGATCAAGCTGATCTACTCCCTTGTGAAGCCGAAATATGCGATCCCGATCCACGGAGAGTACCGTCATCTGACAGCACAGAAGCACATTGTGGAGGAGCTTGGAATCCCGAAGGAGAATATCTTTATCCTTGCTTCCGGCAACGTACTGGAACTGGATGGACAGGATGCGAAGGTAACAGGAAGCGTCCACACAGGAGCGATTTTTGTAGACGGACTTGGTGTGGGTGATGTTGGAAATATCGTACTTCGTGACCGTCAGCATCTATCTGAGGACGGAATCATGATCGTAGTTATGACACTGGAGCGTCACAGTAATGTGGTTCTCGCAGGACCGGATATCGTTTCCAGAGGTTTTGTATATGTAAGAGAATCCGAAGATCTTATGGAGCATGCAAAACAGGTCGTGGAGACAGCACTGGATTCCTGTCTGGAGAACAACATTACAGACTGGGGCAAGATCAAGACAGAGGTAAAAGATGCTCTGGGCGAATATCTGTGGAAACGTACCAAGAGAAGTCCGATGATCCTGCCGATCATTATGGAGGCATAAGAACATGGATGAGATCAGCATGGACATTGAGAAGCTTCTCGATGCTGTGCACAGAAGCAGTGAATACCAGGAATATCAGAAACAGGCAGCTCAGCTTGAGAAAGATCCTGAGCTTAAGGCAAGGGTGATGAGATTCCGGGGAGATAATTTCAGACTGCAGAGCCAGGCCAACCAGGATGAGCTGTTTCATGTAGCGGAACAGCTCAACCAGGAGTCTGCAAGTCTGAGACAGAACCTGAAGGTAAATGCCTATCTTGACGCTGAGCTTGCACTGTGCAGACTGATGCAGAGGATCTGCAGGACTCTGGTGGCCGGGATAGACATACAGATTCCTGATCTATAGGAGGAAGAAAGACTATGGCAGACACAAGAGACAAGGTAGGCAGGGCCGGCGTTTTTCTGGCCGGCGGGGTATTTAAGATCGCCCTATATATCTGCGTCATTGTATTTCTGATCTGGATTGGAAAATCAACGTATCAGTTTGGCTATAATGTGTTTAACCAGCAGGCTATGAGCCCTGGCGAGGGACAGCAGGTGACAGTAGTTGTCAAAGAAGGTTCATCTGCATATAGTGTTGGCAGGACACTGGAACAGAAAGGTCTTGTAAAGAATGCGCTTGCTTTTGCAGTGCAGGAGAGAATGTCCGCATATCACGGACAGATCAAGGCAGGTACATACCTCTTAAGCACAGCCTACACACCGACTAGGATACTGGCCGTGCTGTCGGGACAAGATAGTGAGGAAGGATCGAACAGCCAGTGATCGTAGAAGAACGCATGAAAACCTATATCAATTCTCTTGATATGGGCAATACTCCTTTTCTGCAGGAGTTGGAAACACAGGCACTTGCGGACAGGGTGCCGATCATCCGCAGGGATATGCAGAGTTTTATGAGGATGCTTCTGGCTATGAAACAGCCGAAGCGAATTCTGGAGGTGGGGACTGCCGTAGGCTTCTCCACACTTCTTATGTGTGAATATGGACCGGAGGATCTTAAGATCACCACCATAGAAAATTATGAAAAAAGAATTCCTGTTGCGAAGGAGAATTTCAGACGTGCAGGAAGAGAATCCCAGATCACACTTCTGGAAGGGGATGCCGGTGAGATCCTGAAAGATCTTACCGGAACGTTTGACATGATCTTTATGGATGCGGCCAAGGGCCAGTATATCAACTGGCTGCCGGATGTGCTGCGCCTGATGAAAGAAGGAAGTGTGCTGGTGTCAGATAATGTTCTGCAGGAAGGAGATCTTATTGAATCCCATTATCTTGTGGAACGGCGCAACCGGACAATTTATAAGAGAATGAGAGAATATCTCTGGCAGCTGACCCACAGTCCCATACTTCGCACTTCGGTACTTCCACTGGGAGACGGAGCAGCTGTAAGCATAAAAACAGGAGAACAGGTTTTATGAAACGACCAGAACTTTTAGTTCCGGCGAGCAGCCTTGAGGTTTTGAAGGTTGCCGTCATATATGGTGCAGATGCCGTTTATATCGGCGGAGAAGCTTTTGGACTTCGTGCAAAGGCTAAGAATTTTTCAAAAGAGGATATGTGCGAGGGTATTAAGTTTGCACATGACCATGGTGTAAAAGTTTATGTGACAGTGAATATCCTGGCTCATAACAGAGACCTTGAGGGAGTAAGGGAATACCTTCAGGAACTGAAGGAGATCGGCCCTGATGCACTGATCATCGCAGATCCGGGAATCTTTATGTATGCAAAAGAAATCTGTCCGGAGATCGAACGCCACATCAGCACACAGGCCAACAATACCAACTATGAGACATACCGTTTCTGGTATAACCTCGGTGCAAAACGTGTGGTAAGTGCCAGAGAGCTTTCTCTGGAGGAGATCCGTGAGATCCGCGCGCACATTCCGGATGATATGGAGATCGAGACATTCATCCACGGAGCGATGTGCATTTCCTATTCAGGAAGATGCCTGCTCAGCAATTTCATGGTTGGAAGAGATGCCAACCAGGGAGCCTGTACACATCCTTGCAGATGGAAATATTCTGTTGTTGAGGAGAAACGTCCTGGGGAATATATGCCGGTATTTGAGAATGAGAGAGGAACTTTTATTTTCAATTCCAAGGATCTCTGCATGGTAGAGCATATGGAAGATATCCTGACAAGCGGTATTGACAGCCTGAAGATCGAGGGCCGTATGAAAACAGCTCTCTATGTGGCAACAGTAGCCAGAACTTACCGTAAGGCCATTGATGACTGTCTGGAAAGTCCGGAGAAATATCAGGCTAACATGCCATGGTATCAGGAACAGATCTCAAACTGCACGTACCGTCAGTTTACAACCGGATTTTTTTACGGAAAACCGGATGAGAACACACAGATCTACGACAGCAATACTTATGTGAGAGAGTACACATATCTTGGATTTGCAGAGGAGATCGATGAAAGAGGGCTTGCGAGACTGACGCAGCGAAACAAGTTTTCTGTAGGAGAGACCATCGAGATCATGAAGCCAGATGGAAGAAACATTTCCGTTCAGGTAGAAGCTATCTACAATGAAGAAGGCGAGTCCATGGAGAGCGCACCGCATGCACAGCAGAGGATCTATGTGAAGCTTACTGAGATGCCGGAGGTATTTGATATCCTTCGAAGAGGAGAGTAAGAGATTACCAGGGGAGAACGGGAAAAACGTTCTCCCCGTTACTGTTTTTCGGGAAAAAGAGCTCTGAGTTTCCGGAGCGCATTTTTTTCGATGCGGGATACATAGGAACGGCTGATAGAGAGATCTTTTGCAATTTCCCGCTGGGTCAGGGGTTCCTGGCCGCCCAGACCGTAACGGCAGCAGATCACCTGGTACTCCTTTGGAGAAAGGCTGTTTTTGATGTGTTTAAGAAGATGTGAAATATTATCCCGTTTAAAACAGTCTTCCACAACATCCACAGGCGGGCTTTCGATCACATCCAGAAGGCTGATCTCGTTACCTTCCCGGTCAGTGCCAATCGGGTCGTAAAGGGAGACTTCCCTGGAGCGTTTTTTGCGGGCGCGCAGCATCATAAGGAGTTCATTGTCAATACAGCGGGCAGCGTATGTGGAAAGCTTGGAGGTGCGGCTTAAGTCAAAGGTGGAAATAGCCTTGATAAGACCAATGGTGCCAATGGAGATCAGATCATCCGGGTCTTCTTCACAGCTCTGGTATTTCTTTGCAACGTGGGCCACCAGGCGGAGGTTGTGTTCGATCAGAATGTTTTTGGCTTCCGGATCGCCCCTTTGGAAGCGGAGCAGATAGTGCTGCTCTTCATCAGCAGACAGCGGTTTTTGGAAAGTTTTCAAAGATTCACCTCAAAGGGGATTTCCATACAGTTTATGAAAAGGACACGCTTTTCGTGCTTTTCCAACAGAAACTTTCCGGTTTGGACAAAGGCGAACACCTGTTGCACCACTTTTGGTTCTGGTGTATAATTACAAAATATGAGTGATAATAACAGTGTATATGACGAGGAGTACGTATTTTGAAAAAGAGGATAGAACAGCTTCTTAACGGAAAATTTATTTATGAACAGCCGGGTCTTCTGTTTTCCCAGGATGAGATCTCGGTCACTCTGAAGGCAGGAGATACAACGAAGAAAGAGATATATTTCGGAACAGATGATAACCGCCGGATCAGCGGATTTGTCACATCATCAGACCGGAGACTGGTACCAGGGTTTGACCGCTTTTCAGGAACAACAGTACGCATGCCATATGGAGTGGATGCTGAGGGAATGGAGCCAGGCGAGAGCTTTGATGGATGGCTGTGTTTTACTACAAGCATCGGAGAATATAAGCTGCCGTTTAAAGTGGCTGCAGAGACCGAGGAAGTGAAGAGCTCCGGCGGCAGGGTCTCTTCTCTGGATGAATTTATAGAGATCGCGAAAAGGGATTCCCGTGAGGCTTACAGGATCTTCACTGAGCCCCATTTTTCCATGATCCTTAAAGAGCAGAGTGAGAAGATCCGTGCCCTTTATGCAGGAATGTCCCAGCAGCCGGTGACATACCAGCATCTGGAGGAGTTTCTGATAGCAGTAGGTGCCAAGGAGAAAGTGACTCTGGAACTGAATAAAGATGAGGCAAATTTCTATGATGTCAGGGAGACTGTTCAGGAGTCTCTTTACATTCATAGAAGCGGCTGGGGACATTTGCGTGCTGATATTGAAGTAAACGGAGATTTCCTGGAAGTTGGCAAGCATGTTGTTACAGATGACGATTTCATCGGAAGCACCTGTGAAGTGAATTATGTGATCCACAGAGAGAGAATGGGCCGGGGCAACCAGTACGGGGAGATCATTGTGCGGACTCCATATCAAAAGCTGGTCTGCAAAGTTCTGGCATCCCGCGGAACAGAGAGTACTGTAAATATCGATCTTCTGGAGAAACAGTACAGGGCTGAGATGATCAAGGAATATCTGGGATATGTCTGCGGCAGAATGGATTTTGATACCTGGACAGCCAATGCCCATGAGCGTTTTAACAAACTTGGTGAGAACGGGCTGAAATATCCGGAGTATGAACTTTTTGAGGCATATATCCTTCATCTGGAAGGAAATGATGAGGAAGCAGAGAAGATTCTGGTACGGTACAAGAACAAGTCTTTTCACCATAATGAACTGGAACTGGCCGGAATTTATCTTTATCTCTGTGTGGAGACCGGTATTTACAGAGATAAATCCCAGGCCCTGCGCAAGATCCAGAATTTCCAGATGCAGAAGGAGGACAGCTTTATCCTTCTGAAGCTTGTGTTTGACATGGATCAGAATCTTTCCCCATCTAGGAAGATCTTTCTTATGGAGGAACTTTTTGAGAAAGGATGTATAAGTCCGTTCCTGTATCTGGAAGCATGGAACAGCATCTGCAAAGATATGTCGCTGCTTCACAGAATGAACAGTTTCTGGGCACAGGTATTCCTTTTTGCAGGCAAAGAACAGATGCTTACCGAGGAGCTTGTAATGCGTCTGTCCTATCTTTCCGGTTATGAGAAAACATTTAATGAGAGCCTTTACCGTGCCATGGTCATGGGATGCGAGGCATTTCCTTCGGATGATACAGTTGAGGCTATCTGTAAATATATCATGAAGGGAAATCCGAGAAGATCGGAATATTTCCGCTGGTTTTCCCAGGCTGTGGACCGTGGGATCCGGATCACAAGACTGTATGAATATTATGTGGAAACACTGGATACATCCTACAGAAGAGTGCTGCCGAAACCGCTTCTTATGTATTTTACTTATAACAACAATACACTTGGAGACTCCAAGCGTGCATATCTTTATGCCTGCATCATTGCTGAGAAGGACCGTGATCCGCAGACTTATGAGAGCTACAAGGAGAGCATGAGAGAATTTGCTTTGCGCAAGCTCCGTGAAGGCCGGATGAATGGGAATTATGCAGCTGTTTACCAGGAGTTTATGAGGGAGCCGGGAAACAGTGAGGAAGCGCAGGTGACTGCCTCCAGAATGTTTACCTGCAGATTGTATACAGACGATCCTAAGGTACGCAGTGTGATCGTCCGCCACAGACAGATGAATAAGGAGGAGATCTATCCGTGTATTCACGGCGTTGCCTATCCGCGCGTTTATACGAAAGATGCAGCTGTTGTTTTCCAGGATGAGAAGCAGAGACGCTATGCAGCAACTGTGGATTATAACCGTTCTCCGCTGTTTGATGACAGGGAGATGGTTCCGGCAGTTCTTAATAAAGGTGCAGATGAACCGGGCGTGCTGCTTTATTACTGTGAAAGCCATGAGATCACCAGGGAGAATCTTGGAATTTTCCATAAGCTGGTACGTTCTGCTGCTTTCACCGAAGAGTACAGACGTCTTGTGCGAAAAAGAATTCTGGATTATTATAGTGCCCACGTTCAGGGAGAAGACTTGGATGTATATCTTAAGAGAATGGACTACCGTGAATATGCTATGGTGGATAAGAAGACATTGCTTACGATCCTGATCCAGAGAAGGCTTTTCCCGCAGGCAATGAGTGTTGTGGAAGCCTTTGGCTTTGAAGGTGTGGATGAACGTGCACTTCTGAAACTGGTCAGCAGAATGATCATCCGCTGTGACAGTGCGGAGGATGAGGAACTGATCGCCCTTGCTTCTTATGTATACCGTGCGGGCATTTATGATGAGGTGATCTTACAGTATCTCATGAAGTTCCGCTTTGGACCTGTGGATGAACTTTTTGACATCTGGAAAAGTGCCTGCGGTTTTGGGATGGATACTTACAAGCTGGAAGAGCGGATCCTTTCTCTTCTGATGTACACGTCAGATTATAGAGAAGAAGGAGAGGAGATCCTGAGAGCATATGTCAGCCATTCCGGAAAAGAGCGTGTGATCGGAGCTTATCTCACCATGAAAGCTTACGGAATGTTTGTAAAAGACGAGCCGGAGACCACATGTATCCGCGAGTATCTGAAATGCAGACAGGAGAGAGAATGGCCAGGAGACAGGATCTGTGATCTGGCACTTCTGAAAATCCTCTCAGCGGAGAAAGATTCTGATGGAGTGATCCTTGCACTGGAAGAGGAGATCCTTGGTTCCTGCGTAAAAGGAGGCCAGATATTTGCATTTTTTGCAGATCTGGATCAGTCCCTCCTGCAGCCTTACCAGTTAGATGATAAGACATTCGTGGAGTATCATGGTTCTCCTGAGGATTCCGTTACTCTGTATTATTCTCTGGACACAGGGCTTGGAACTGCGCCGGAATATAAGAGTGAACCGCTGCGCAATATATACGAGGGAATTTTTGTGAAGACTTTTACCCTGTTTTATGGAGAAACCCTGCGCTACTACTTCCAGACAGAGGATGCAGACGGAGTGCATAAGACAGAAGAAAAAGTTCTTACAATGAACCAGGCTGACGACAGGGCATCCAGCAAATATCTGCTGATCAACCAGATCCTCTGTGCCAGAAAACTGGAAAAAGAACCGGAAGTCAGGGAGAAGCTTGAACAGTATCTTCGTCAGGAACAATACGTTAAAGAAATGTTTGTCATAGAGAAGGAATCCGAAAGATGAATGAAATTCGTGATCTGATCATAGGAATCGATATTGGAAAAGAATATACACAGATCTGTTACTACGACAGAAAGGCAGAGGAAGCCCGTTCCCTTTCCATGAAGGTGGGAGCGAGCCAGTATGAGGCTCCGGGCTGTCTCTGTTACCGTGCAGAACAGAATGATTACTGTGTGGGACTGGAAGCAGAATATTTTGCCAGGGAAAAAGGCGGCATCATGGTTGGAAACATTTATGATATCTGCCGCAGCGAGGAGAAACCTCAGGTAGCAGGAGAAGAGAAAGATCCTGCAGAGCTTCTGTCTTATTTCTTAAAAGGAATCCTGCGATTTCTCGGGATCCAGGATATCGTAAAAAATACAAAGTGTTTATGTATCACCTCACCGGAACTTACAGGAGTTCAGGTGCGGAATTACCAGAAAGCCTGCAGCCTGGCCGGTTTTCCGGCTGAGAAATACATGCTTATGGATTATGGCGAGAGTTTTTATTATTATGCACTGGGCCAGAAGCGTGAAACATGGAACAGAAGTGTTGGCTGGTACACATTTGCGGGAGAGAACGTAACGTTCCGTAGGCTGACGATCAACGGTTCTGTAAGACCTTTCCTTGTAAAAATGGAAGAGTCGGTAAGTACACAGCTTCCGCCGGAAGATGAGATCCGGGATGTGGAGTTCTGCCGCTTTGTGACAAAAACTCTGGGAAAAGAGCTTTTTTCCAGCGTGCAGATCACAGGGGAAGGATTTGACCAGCAGTGGGCACAGCAGTCAGTGAGGATTCTCTGCCATCAGGGGCGGAAGGTATTTTATGGCAATAACCTTTTTGCAAAAGGTGCCTGCATAGCCGGCAAGGACCGCCTGGAAGATAAGAAACTGAAAGGCTACCGTTTCTTAAGCGATTCCCTTGTGACAACTGATGTGGGAATGGATATGCGTGTGATGGGATCTCCGGCTTATTATCCGCTGATCGAAGGCGGTTATAACTGGTATGAGTGCGGGGCAGGCTGTGAACTGATCCTGGATGATACAAAGGAGCTGGTGTTTGTTGTGGGAATCCCGGATGAATCAGAAAAGAAACGTGTGGCCATGTCCCTCCCAGGGCTTCCCAAGCGTCCGAACCGGACAACAAGATTGTCCCTGGAGCTGAAATATGTATCACCGAAAGACTGTGAGATCACAGTGAGGGATCTTGGATTCGGAGAGATGTATCCATCCAGCGGAAAAGTCTGGAAGGAACTGGTACGCTGGGATGAGACAGAAGAAAGGAAACAGGCATGAGCGGATATATTTTATGTCAGGTAAAAAAAGCAGAGAAGCCTTTTTTCATTGAGAATATCAGCACCAACATCTATTCTATTGAAGAACTCTGCTATTATCTTTATAACAATTTGTATCTGATAGACAGTTCACTGATCAATCAGAAGCTGTGTACCTGGATCGAGGAGGAGCTGGAACTGCCCAAACTTGCAGCAAAACTCCGGCCTTATATCGGCAGGGATGCAGGGCTTGAGGAAGTTTTGTATCCGGTTTTTAAGGAGATCAATTATCTTGCCTATGAAGAACTTCGAAGCCTGAATGCAAGGATCGAAATACGGAATGCGGAA
Source organism: Eggerthellaceae bacterium (assembly GCA_963598855.1). GTDB lineage: Bacteria > Bacillota > Clostridia > Lachnospirales > Lachnospiraceae > Blautia_A. Next base: position 9,426 of record CAVBVT010000017.1, on the reverse strand, counting down.
GCAGAAGAGATAAGAGAGAAGCGAAAAGGCGATGCACTGATGGAGAACCGGATGTATGTCAATGCCATCCGGGTTTATCAGAAGCTTATTGAGAAAGAAGATGCAGCTGCGATCTTAGATGAGATGAGAGAGCGCATTTTCCATAATCAGGGATGTGCCTACAGTTATCTGTTCCAGATGGATAAGGCTTTGGACTGTTTCTGGATGGCATGGCAGGTGAGGAAATCAGAAGAATCTCTGAAAACATATCTTCTGGCTTACAGAAGTGTGCATACACAGGAAGATTTTGAAAAGACAGAAGACGAACTGAAGGTGGAGGAACCTCTGAGAAAAGAAGTTTCTGAAATCCTGAACCGTTTTATCGGCCTTCCCCAGGAGCAGATCGCTTCCGGGGAGACAGATCGTTTTCTGGAAGATATTACAAGAGAATATCACAGAAGTACAGGCTCATGATGAGAACCCTTCAAGAAGTCCGAGCAGGATCTGCCGGGCTTCTTTTTGTGTGTAAACAGCTTCTTCCTCTGTGAGAGAACAGAGATAATCGTCCAGTGCC
>CAVBVT010000017.1:0-8863 GCA_963598855.1 Eggerthellaceae bacterium | reverse complement strand
TTTCTCAGAGAGAAAACAGAGAAATACAGAGTAATCCGACAGAACTTCCAGATGGATCCCTGTTTCAGAAAGGCTGGAAGGTTTCAGGATCTTGCACCTCTGATTTCCCATGTCTGTATCTAGAAGATGCTGGAGTGCTTTTTTACGTACATCCTCCGGAAGAGGAGTCTGGTGGTAGGAATATGGTCCGTCAAAAAGTCCGGTTTCTGCCAGCTTGCGGAGACCATCCAGGGTAAAATAATTGCAGGAATTCTCATTAGCTGTAAACGTAAACTGCGGCTGTTTCATAATTGCGGACAGCTGTGTATAGACAGGACTGCACAGATCAACATCCCTGTGTGTAAACAAAGCCTGGACAAATTCCGATCCGTAGGACATCAGCGCAAGGCAGGGATGAGATTCCAGCGCGAAATTGACGGTAGCTTTTGAATGGAAGATCGCTCCGGAGATATTAAGGATCTGCTCCGGAGAGTCGGACTGCTGGAAAAAGCATCTGGAATTGTTAAGGATTCGCTGAAATTCCTGATTATAGGAACGGATAACTTCCGGATTCTCTGTGAAAATAAAAGTCATCATATCAGAGGAAAGAAGAAGCAGCCGTTTCTCTGTGATAAAGAAAAATGGATACAGTTCAAACTGCAGATCTTCGTGGCCAAACTGTGTGTAATAATAGTAAGGCTGGTAATTCTGGAAACCGGACAGGATCGGCAGGAGCGTGCAGAGGAATGTTTCCAGGTTCATATTGTAATCCGGTGATGCTTTCGGATTCTGGAGAAGCGGAAGGATCTGGACCACCGGCGGAAGCTTGTGGTACTGCGGGTACAGGTGTGCAAAAATCTGCACAAGCAGCCTGCTGTTAGCCGGGATGTTGGTACGGATCTGTTCCTCTGAGCCGGAGTGCAGGATATCCTCAAAAAGGCTGAGGACTTTTTTCTCTACGTCAAGGGAGAATTCCCCTCTGTAAAAATGCAGAGCAGGAAGCCTGTGAAAGGCGGTTCGGGAAAAAGCCTGCTGGGAGCTGATCACACGGAGAAGCTCCTGGATATATTTGCGGTTGTAATAAACTTCTTTTCCGACTTTTTCGATTTTATATAATTCCATCAGTTCCTGACGCTGTGAAGGATTGATCCGGATAGAATCGCAGAACTGGCGGACGAAATCCGGGCCTGGCAGCCGTTTGCCTGTGATCATGCGCTGCAGGGAAGTACGGTCAAGCCCGGAAGAGGCAGAAAGCTGATAGACAGTCTCTCCTGTGCTTTTGATATATTCACGACATTTGCTGCTGAAATCAGACATTGTTTTTGTCTCCTTTTGGTGTATTATGGCATTATTATACGAAAATGGCTCATGATTTGCAATGATTTGTAAAAAAACAAGGCACAATTAGTAGCACATATTGAAAGACAGCCCATGGAAAAATAAAATAAACCTATAAGGTTTACGGCGAAAAAAACAGGAAAGGACAGCATGGGCTATGGCAGTGATAACGATTGCAGTATGTGACGAAGTACGGAAAGATGCACAGAAACTGGTAAAGAAGCTTTCCGAGCTGATTCCGGAGGCTGAGATCCTGGTGTACAGGAACAGAGAGAGCCTTCTTAACGGACTGAAAGATGAACATAAGAGATGTGATGTCCTGTTTATGGGACTGGATGGAGAAAAAGGAGAAAGCCTGGAGACCGTGCGTGCCATAAGGATTGGCGGCAATTATATTCCGGTGGTGCTGGTGGCGGCTAATGATCACTTTTATAAAGAAGCTTTTGAAGTGTTTGCATTTAATTATATCACCAAACCTGTAGGGAACGGGGAACTGGAGCATGTGATGAAACCGATCCTGCGATCCTGCGAGCTGGACGGAGGAAAAGCACTTCACTTTCGGTACAGGACGCAGATCTATACACTGCAGCACAGGCGTCTGGCATACATATCAAGCAGCCTGCATAATGTGGTTTTTCATCTTGCAGATGGCACAGTTATCTGCTGTCGGGCAAGGCTCGCAGATTTTTCTGCTCAGCTTGCAGACAGCAGTTTTCTCCGATGCCATCAGAGTTTCCTGATCAACTTGGAGAAAGTTACCTCTTTAAATAAGAGCAGTTTTATAGTAGGAGGGGCAGAGATCCCCATTTCAAGAACCTACCTCAAGGATTCCAGGCAGAAATACAAAGATTATCTGGAACAGCAGAAGGTTTCCTCTTGACAGCTCCTTTTTGGTATGTTACTATAACCATACACTTTCGCGCGGTAGAGTGACCACGTGATAAAGGAATAACGGAAAAAAGGAGAACAATCATGAAGAAGAGAACAGTTGCAGTAGTAATGGCGGCAGCGATGACAATAGGAATGATGGTAACAGGAGTCAGCGTACAGGCAGGTGTTGAGGATAAGACACTGATCGTAGGATTCGATGCCGAGTACCCGCCATTCGGATACAAGGATGATAATGGGGAATATGTAGGATTTGACCTTGACCTGGCACAGGAAGTATGTGATAATCTTGGCTGGGAGCTTGTTAAGAAGCCGATCAACTGGGATTCCAAGGATATGGAACTGAATTCCGGAACGATTGACTGTATCTGGAATGGTTTTACCATTAACGGACGTGAGGATGACTACACATGGACAGATCCTTACATCAATAATGAGCAGGTGATGGTAGTTGCCAAGGATTCCGGAATCGAGAAGCTTGAAGATCTTGAAGGCAAGAACGTAGTTGTACAGGCTGCATCCGCTGCACTTGATGCACTGAACAACGATGATAACAAAGATCTCAAGGACAGCTTTGCATCTCTTACAGAGAATCCTGATTACAATACAGCATTTATGAACATTGATTCTGGTGCTGCAGACGCAGTTGCAGTTGATATCGGTGTTGCCAACTATCAGCTTTCCCAGAGAGGCAAGGATAAATATGTGATCCTTGACGAGCCGATCCAGAATGAGCAGTATGGTATCGGATTCAAGAAGGGCAACGATGAGCTTAAGGATCTTGTATGGGATGAGGTTAAGAAGCTTGATGAGGCAGGCGAGGTTGACAAGCTTGCTGACAAGTATGAACTGGATAAGAGCATGCTCTGCATCAGCGAGGATAAGGATGCCGCAGATTCAGATTCCACAGAAGCTGACGCAGAGGAAAGTGCAGACAGCACAGAGAAGGATGCAGATTCCGAGTCCAAATAAGAGCAGATCTGTTTTATCAGAGAACTGTTCAACAGTAGAAATAAGAAACATAGCAGAAGCTATTGAGGTTTCTGCATAAAAAAGGAAATGAGGGTGCTTCGGCGCACATTGAAATGCCGGGCACGCTCATTTCCTGTTGTTTACAGGAATTACAGGTATCAGTCCAATAAATGGGACAGATACTCCGAACCAGGAGGAAAAAAATGAGTTTTAGTGTAATGCTCCAGCAGCTGGCAGGAGGAATGCTGATCTCTATTGAGATCTTTTTTGTAACTTTGCTGTTTTCTCTGCCGCTGGGACTTCTGATCTGTTTTGGCAGAATGTCCAAGAACAAGGTGATACGTGGAATCGTATCTGCCTACATATCCATCATGAGAGGAACGCCCCTGATGCTGCAGCTGATGGTTGTATATTTCGGACCGTATTTCATTTTCGGCATCCGTATTTCCATGGGATACAGCCTGATCGCTGTATTTATTGCGTTTGCCATCAACTATGCGGCTTATTTTGCAGAGATCTACCGCGGCGGTATTGAGTCCATGCCTGTAGGTCAGTATGAGGCTGCGAAGATCCTGGGTTACAACAGAGTGCAGACATTTTTCCGCATCATCCTTCCGCAGGTGATCAAGAGGATCCTTCCGTCCATCACCAATGAGGTCATTACGCTTGTTAAGGATACTTCTCTTGCATTTGTAGTGGCAGTAGCAGAGATGTTTACCATTGCAAAGCAGATCGCAAGTGCACAGACGACTATGATGCCTTTCGTGATCGCAGCTGTATTTTATTATGTATTCAACCTGCTGGTAGCGATCGTGATGCAGAAGGTTGAGAAGAGTATGAATTACTACCGTTAACCGGAATGGAGAATATACAATATGAAATTATTTGAAATGAAACATATCAAAAAAAGTTTTGACGGGCTGGAAGTTCTCAAAGATATCTCTCTTGATGTGGAAGAGGGAGAGGTTTTAAGCATTATCGGTCCTTCCGGTTCCGGCAAGTCTACGATCCTGCGCTGTGCAACAGGTCTTGAGACACCGGACAGCGGCGAGATCATCAAGCATGGAGATGTGGGACTGGTGTTCCAGCAGTTTAATCTGTTCCCGCATTTTTCTGTAATGAAGAATATTGTGGATGCACCTTTAAAAGTGCAGAAAAGAAAAAAAGACGAAGTTTATGCCCAGGCAAGAAGCCTTCTTAAGAAAATGGGTCTTGCAGATAAGGAGAATGCCTATCCTTTCCAGCTCTCAGGCGGCCAGCAGCAGCGAGTATCCATTGCCCGTGCGCTTTGCATGAACCCAAAGATCTTGTTTTTTGATGAGCCGACTTCCGCACTTGACCCTGAGCTTACGGGCGAGATCCTGAAGGTTATCAAAGATCTTGCACAGGAGCACATTACCATGGTGATCGTTACCCACGAGATGAATTTTGCAAGAGATATCTCAGACAGAATTATCTTTATGGATAAAGGTGTGATCGCAGTGGAAGGAACTCCAGAGGAGGTATTTTCTTCAGATAATGGAAGAATGAAGGAATTCCTGGGAAAATTCCACAGTGGTATGGAGTAACAAACGGTTGCTTTTAAAGAGGCAATGTTATATAATTTCAAGAGGCGTGAATTAACCAGATCCGGGCAGATAACGGATCTTTCGCCATTCCGGCCCGGATGTATGCAATCAGGAGGATAATAATGAATACAGACAGATATGTAAGCCCGCTGTCAGAGCGGTATGCAAGCAAAGAGATGCAGTACATTTTTTCCCCGGACATGAAATTCCGCACATGGAGAAAACTGTGGATCGCACTTGCTGAGACGGAGCGTGAGCTTGGCCTTAACATTACCCAGGAGCAGATTGATGAGATGAAGGCTCATGCGGATGATATCAATTATGATGTGGCTAAGGAGCGCGAGCGTCAGGTTCGCCATGATGTAATGTCTCATGTATACGCATTTGGCGTACAGTGCCCGAAGGCAAAAGGCATCATCCATCTGGGAGCAACCTCCTGTTATGTAGGAGATAACACAGACATTATCGTTATGACAGAAGCACTGAAGCTTGTACGCAAGAAACTTGTGAACGTGATCGCAGAGCTTTCCAAGTTTGCTGCACAGTATAAGGATCAGCCGACTCTGGCATTTACACATTTCCAGCCGGCACAGCCGACAACCGTAGGTAAGAGAGCAACACTTTGGACACAGGAATTCCTGATGGACCTTGAGGATCTTGAGTATGTTTTAAGTACTATGAAGCTTCTTGGCTCCAAGGGAACAACAGGTACACAGGCAAGTTTCCTGGAGCTGTTTGACGGAGATCAGGAGACCATCGACAAGATCGATCCGATGATCGCAGAGAAGATGGGATTCAAGTCCTGCTATCCGGTATCCGGACAGACCTATTCCAGAAAAGTCGACACACGTGTGCTGAACATCCTGGCAGGAATCGCAGCAAGTGCCCACAAGATGTCCAACGATATCCGTCTTCTTCAGCATCTGAAAGAAGTAGAAGAGCCGTTTGAGAAATCCCAGATCGGATCATCTGCTATGGCATATAAGAGAAACCCGATGAGAAGTGAGAGAATCGCTTCCCTTTCCAGATATGTGATGATTGATGCCCTGAATCCGGCTATCACATCTGCAACACAGTGGTTTGAGAGAACTCTGGATGACTCTGCTAACAAGCGTCTCAGTGTTCCGGAAGGTTTCCTTGCAATCGACGGAATCCTGGATCTCTGTCTCAATGTTGTAGACGGACTGGTTGTTTATCCGAAGGTTATCGAGAAGAGACTGATGTCCGAGCTTCCGTTCATGGCAACAGAGAATATTATGATGGATGCTGTTAAGGCTGGCGGAGACCGTCAGGAGCTTCATGAGCGTATCCGAGAGCTTTCCATGGAGGCTGGCAAGAACGTGAAGGTAGAAGGTAAGGACAACAACCTTCTTGAGCTGATCGCTGCTGACCCGGCATTTAATCTGACTCTTGAGGATCTTCAGAAATCCATGGATCCGTCCAGATATACAGGACGTGCCAAAGAGCAGACAGAGGCATTCATTGCCAATGTAGTACAGCCGGTTCTGGATGAGTATAAAGATCTGCTTGGCGTTAAAGTTGAGATTAACGTATAATCATAAATAGTAAGAATGAACACAGACAGGAATGCCGGATCCTATAAATGGGCTGCAGGTTACGGAATGATCTATAACTTGTAATGGATGCGGTATTCCGAATAATAGAGAAAGACACAAGGAGGAAACTGTGTTATGGTAACTGCAGTAGTAGGAGCAAACTGGGGAGATGAAGGTAAAGGCAAGATCACTGACATGCTTGCTGAGAAAGCCGATATCATCGTAAGATTTCAGGGTGGAGCCAATGCGGGTCACACCATCGTAAATGATTACGGTAAATTCGCACTTCATACACTTCCGTCAGGTGTGTTTTACGGACATACAACAAGTGTCATCGGAAACGGTGTTGCACTGAATATCCCTGTATTCTTCAAGGAGTATAATGAAGTGGTAAGCCGTGGAGTACCGGCACCGAAGATCCTGATCTCCAACAGAGCGCAGATGGTAATGTCTTACCACATTCTGTTCGATCAGTACGAGGAGGAGCGTCTTGGCGGCAAGGCTTTCGGTTCCACTAAATCCGGAATCGCTCCATTTTATTCTGACAAATATGCAAAGATCGGCTTCCAGGTAAGCGAGCTCTTTGATGAGGAGGCACTGAAAGAGAAAGTTGTACGTATCTGCGAGACCAAGAACGTAACACTTGAGCACCTTTATCATAAACCGCTTCTGAAACCGGAAGACATCATGAATGAGCTTATGGAATACAAGAAGATGGTTGAGCCATACGTATGTGATGTATCTCTCTATCTCTGGAACGCACTGAAAGAGGGCAAACAGGTTCTTCTTGAGGGACAGCTTGGAACCTTAAAAGATCCGGATCACGGAATCTATCCGATGGTTACATCCTCTTCCACACTGGCTGCTTACGGTGCAATCGGAGCAGGTGTACCTCCATATGAGATCAAGAAAGTTGTCACAGTCTGCAAGGCTTACTCCAGTGCAGTTGGAGCAGGTGCTTTCGTTTCCGAGATCTTCGGCGAGGAAGCTGATGAGCTGAGAAGACGCGGCGGTGATGGCGGTGAGTACGGTGCTACAACAGGACGTCCGAGACGTATGGGATGGTTTGACTGTGTTGCATCCAAATACGGATGCCGTCTCCAGGGAACAACAGACGTTGCTTTCACAGTACTGGATGTTCTGGGATATCTTGATGAGATCCCGGTTTGCACAGGATATGAGATCGACGGAGAGGTAACAACAGAATTCCCGACAACTGTACAGCTTGAGAAAGCAAAACCAGTCATCGAGAAACTTCCAGGCTGGAAATGTGATATCCGCGGAATCAAGAAATACGAGGATCTTCCGGAGAACTGCAGAAAATATGTAGAGTTCGTAGAGAAGCACATCGGATTCCCGATCACAATGATCTCCAACGGACCAGGAAGAAACGACATCATTTACAGATAATCAGTGATCATGACAACATGCTGCGCCGGGGAAGATTCTCCGGCGCACTTTTTATCCGGTCAGATATAATAACTGATGTATTGAATGAAAGGAATCTGAATGAAGAATTTTAAAAGAATTGCAGCACTTGCAGGTGTTGTTGTTTTGCTGCTGATATTCTGCCTGCCAATGTTCTTTGCGTGGGGCAGCAGTGGGAGTTCCCAGGCCATGTTCCGGGGGACTTTTGCGGCAGCAGTTCTGGTGCCCATTGTGGCTTATGTTTTCTGGATGGCATACAGGATCTGGGGAAACAAAAAACCGAAGGAGGATGAGAACCGCATGATCGAGAATATTATATTTGATGTGGGAAATGTACTGATGGGATATGACTGGGAAGAGTATCTTAAAAGCTACAATTTCCCCAAGGAAAAATATGAGAAAATCGCAGATGCAACATTTCGAAACCCGATCTGGGAAGAACAGGACAGAGCCCTGCATAAAGAGTCCTGGTATGTGGAGAAGTTCGTAGAGAGTGCACCGGAGTATGAGGCAGATATCCGTGAGGTTGTACACCGTGACCCGGAGTGCATGCATCTTTACGATTATGCGGAAACCTGGGTGAAATATCTTAAGAACCAGGGATATCATCTCTATGTACTGTCCAATTATGGAACTTATATGCTGAACAGAACGAAGAAAGATATGCCGTTTCTCAAATATATGGACGGAGTTGTATTTTCCTGTGATGTGCAGCAGATCAAGCCGGAAGTGGACATCTATGAAACTCTGATCAGACGCTACAGCCTGAAACCGGAGAAATCCATATTCATGGATGACCGCGCAGTTAACTGCGAAGGAGCAAACAAGGCTGGTATCCGTACCATTCAGTTCGAAAATCTGAAACAGGCAGCAGCTGAACTTGAGAAACTGGGCGTAAAATAATCCTCCCGTACAGCCTGTCGGAAGTCAGGCAGAATATAAAAAGAGAAACGCAGAGAACCTGCACCATCGCGAAGCCCTCTGCGTCTAAAGGGGAGGATATAAAAAGTATATCCCGAAACTGTGTTTATTATACAAATTATATATAAAATCATATATTTTATGATATTATAATTTGTGTTTTTGTGGAAAAGATGCTATAATAAACGCAAATCGTGAAGCGATTGCATTCAT
>CAVBVT010000016.1:0-33015 GCA_963598855.1 Eggerthellaceae bacterium | reverse complement strand
GCTTTGAGCTTCTTCAGGATATCCTGGAAGATGCAGGAGAGCTGACTCAGCGGGCGAACTATGAAGATCTTGTTCAGACATCCTATGCAGAGAATGCAGTAAAAGATAAACAGTAAAAAGTTTAAAAAGTTTAAAGATAGAGAAGAAATCCCTGTGGATTTATCAAATGTCCACAGGGATCTTTTATATGCAAAGCAGAAAATGAAGTAAGATACTGTAAATAAAAGTCATAAAACAGCAGAAAACGTATAAAGTACAGGTCAAAAATATGCAGTATATAAATAGATGAAATTTATCAGTTAAAAAATATATGAGCTGTTTTTTTACATATAAGATCAAAAAGTTTACGCTGCATTAAACATATAAACATAAACATATAGTGAAAAATATACAAAAACACGCATATAAAATTATAATAAATGTAGAAATAGTAAAAAACAGTTGAAAACCACTAAACAATATGCTATCTTTAGTTTAATAAAAAACGAAATGTACTAAACAAAATTCATGAAAAGTTTAAAGGAGGACATGGTATGAATTTTAAAAAGGTAATGGCAGCGGTTCTTGCAGGAACAATGGTATTCGGAATGGCTTCTTCCGTAAGCGCAGCAACAGAAGTTTCTTTCTGGACACTGAACACAAGACAGAATGCAGTTGAACCGATCGTAGAAGCATTCAATGAAGCAAACCCGGATATTAAAGTAACAGCATCTTTTTATGATACAGATGGTATCAAGGATGCCTGCAAAGTAGCAGCTTCTTCCGATACACTTCCAAGCATGTGGTTTAACTGGGGAGGCAGCCTTGGAAGCTTCTATGAAGAGAATGGAAAGACATATGACCTTACACAGTACGCAAAAGATAACGGATGGAATGACAAATTTACAGAAGCTTCTTTAAATCTCTGTACATTTGAAAACAAGCTTTCCGGATATCCGACAAGCTACAATGCACTTGGTGTTTACTATAATAAACAGATCTTTGAAGATAACGGAATCGAAGTTCCTACTACATTTGAGGATTTCGAAGCAGCTCTTAAGACACTGAAAGATAACGGAGTTACACCAATGGATACAGCCGGACTTAACGGATGGCATGTAATGAGATGGTTTGAGCTTCTTGTTGAGCACTATGCAGGTGCAGAGCTTCATGACAAGCTGAACACATTTGAAGAGAGCTGGAATTGTGATGCAGTTGTACAGGCTTTCGAGAAATATAAAGAGTGGGTTGACGCAGGATACTTCCCGGATGGATTCCTTACTCTTGATCCGAACGATACTATCATGGCAATGGGTACTGGAGAATGTGCAATGGATCTCCAGGGACAGTGGTATGACGGACAGTTCATCCAGAATGATCTTGACCCTAACGATTACGGCGTATTTGCATTTCCGTCAGGTGATGACAACCGTATGTCAGCTTTTGCGGAGATGACACAGTTCAATGCTAATCTTTCTGATGAAGAACTTGACGCATGTGTGAAATTCATGGATTACTATCAGAGTGATGAGAATGTTGCAGAGTATGGTGAGTACTACAACGTACCGCTTCCAGTACAGGGCGCTGAGGCTCCGGCTGAGCAGGTCAATGTAAACGGTATGCTTGAGACATCCAATAAGAACGGAACATTCACAATCACTGACCAGGCATTCCCGACAGAGGTTGCAGATGTTCTCTTCAATGCACAGGATGCAGTTGCAAACGGCGAGATGACACCAGAAGATGCAGCAGCTAATATCCAGAAAGCAATCGAGGAATATCAGGCTAAATAATCATAAAAGCATAACGGAGCGGCCAGAGCGCAGGCTTTGGCCGCTCTTTTACGAAAAATGGAGGTAATCCGGAATGAAGAAAAAAAGCAAAATTGATTTTGGCGCATATGCGTTTCTGATCCCGGCAGCAGTGATCTACCTTTCCGTTATTGTAATACCTGTATTTTACTCACTGTTTATCAGTCTGTTTAAATGGAACGGTGTTGCGGAGAAAGAATTTGTAGGTCTGGCAAATTATATCAATCTGTTTACCAATGATGCGACATTCATGATCGCATTGAAGAATAACCTGATCTGGATCGTGCTGACGATCGTACTTATGATGACAGTATCTCTTGGATTTGCAGTAATCCTTAATAAACAGTTCCGCGGACGTACTGTATTCCGTGCATTCTTCTATTTCCCATGTGTTATCGCACCGATCGCAGTAGCGATCATCTGGAGATGGATCTATAACCCGAATATCGGTTTTATCAATCAGTTTTTCAAAACACTTGGAATTAATTTCAAACAGACATGGATCTCCGATCCGAAGGTCAGCCTGTATGCAATTTTTGCAGCAGCATTGTGGCAGGGAATCGGCCAGCCGATGATCCTTTTCCTGGCAGGTCTTCAGTCAGTATCACCGGATGTCCTTGAGGCAGCAACCATCGACGGTGCAGGCCCGATCCGTAAATTCTTCAGTGTTACTGTACCGCTTATGAAAGAAACATTCGTTATGGTCCTTGCAACACTGATCGTAGCAGCTATGAAGGTTTACGATATTGTACAGGGTCTTACAGGCGGCGGCCCGAACAACTCCACTCAGGTTCTTGCTACATATATGTATTCACAGACATTCCAGTATAATAACGTAGGTATGGGAACTGCGGTTGCATGTATCATGGTAGTTATGATGCTTGTAGTAATCATTCCATATATTTCCTTTACAGCAAAAGAAAAGTAGGAGGTGCAGACAATGGACGGAAAAAGTAAAAAAATCACAAAAAAAGTGCTGCTGTATGTGCTTCTGATCATTCTTGCACTGATCTGGATCGTGCCAATTTTCACACTTGTTGTAACAGCACTGAAACATAAAAAAGATTTCATGAGCGGCTTAAGTCTGTTCCAGCTTCCGGCTGAAATCGCGTGGGACAACTTTACAAATGCCATCACAAAAGGAAATCTTTTTAACTATATGAAAAATGACCTGATCATCTCCTGTCTGAAAGTACCGCTTGGTATCTTCGTAGGAGCGATGGCTTCCTTTGCACTGACGAGATTGAACATCAAACATCGTGTAGGTCTTTTCGTATTCTTCCTGATTGGTATGATGCTTCCGATGCAGACAGCACTTGTGCCGATCAACATCATCTACAGCAAATTGAATCTTCTGAACACATACTTCGGATTATTCTATGTTTATATCGGATTTGGTATTTCCTACTGTATCCTGATCATGCGAGGATTTATGTTGGGAATTCCGAAAGATATTGATGAGGCTGCATGTATTGATGGATGTAATAAATGGCAGCTTTTCTACAAGATCATCCTGCCGATCGCAAAACCGGCGATCGCAACACTGTTCATCACAGACTTCCTTTCTACATGGAATGAGTACCTTCTGGCCAGCGTTATCATCAACGATAACACAATGAAAACAGTACCTGTTGGTATCATGACATTCGTAGGTGAGCATGGAACTGATTATGGTTATCTGTGTGCAGGTGTACTTGTTTCCGTTATCCCGGTTATGGTCGTATACCTGATCTTCCAGAGATACTTCGTAGAAGGTATGGCCGGAGCAGTTAAATCCTGATCTAACCGAAGCAGACAGTGAACACGGAGTTTTTTTATCCGCATAACTATAGAAAGAAAGAGGAGGAATTATGAGTACTTGTAAATATACAGAATCTGTGGAAAAATGGGGAACCTTTGAAGCAGAGATGCCAGGTAAACATGAAGGAAATCCGTTTACTGATTATGCCATCCAGGGAACTTTTAAAGGCAAAGAAGAGACAAAAACAGTAGATGGTTTCTATGATGGAGACGGAATTTACCGTGTACGTTTTATGCCATCTTTTGAAGGTGATTATACATTCGAGATCAAAGGGAGCTTTTCTGATGAGGTGTACACAGGTGCGTTCCATGTAACACCTGCACAGGAAGGCAACCACGGACCTGTTCGTGTATCCTATACTTATCACATGGCATACGAAGATGGAAAACCATATTATTCTATCGGAACAACATGCTATGTATGGGAGCTTCAGAGTGAGGAACTTCAGAAACAGACACTGGGGACACTGGCAGACAGTGCATTCAACAAGATACGTTTCTGCGTATTCCCAAAACATTACGATTACAACCTGAATGAGCCGATCAGTTATCCATATGAAGGAACTCCGATGGACAGCTCAGTTCTTACATCTGAGAATTTCCTGGAGTATGGCGGCTGTGCAGAAGGCAATAACTTCGATTACAAGAGATTCAATGTAAAACATTTCCAGCACATTGATGACTGTATTAAGAAACTGATGGATCTTGGAATCCAGGCAGATATCATTGTCATGCACCCATATGACCGCTGGGGATTCAGTGAGATGAGTGCAGAGTGTGATGATCTTTACTGGAAATACCTTATTGCCAGAGTCAGCGCATACAGAAACGTATGGTGGTCCCTTGCAAATGAGTACGATCTTTTCCCGAAAAAGACAACAGAGGACTGGGAGCGTTACGCATCCATTATCCAGGAAAAAGATGTATACAATCATCTTCGTTCCATCCACAACTGCAAGAGCTTCTACGATTACACAAGACCGTGGATCACTCACTGCAGCATTCAGAGACAGGATCTTTACAAATCCTCTGAAATGGTAAATGAGTGGCGTATCCGCTATAAGAAACCTGTAGTTCTGGATGAGATTGCTTACGAGGGAAATATCCAGCATGGCTGGGGGAATATCAGCGGAAAAGAAATGACAAGACGTTTCTGGGAAGCATTCTGTCGAGGAGCTTATCCGGGACACGGCGAGACTTATATGAATGATGAGGGAGTTCTCTGGTGGTCTCATGGCGGCAAGCTTCATGGAGAGAGCCCGGAGAGATTTAAATTACTCCAGAAGATTATGGAGGAGACTCCTGCACCAGGTCTTCGTCCTCTTGGGAATCAGTGGGATGAAGTTGGAGCAACTGTAGATAACAGTCTTCAGGATATCAAATATTATATTTTTTATTACAGCTTTATGCGTCCGTCATTCCGCGAGTATCATATCGATGATGAGACAGAGTTTGAGGTAGAAGTAATCGATACCTGGAACATGACTATCGAGAAAAAAGGAACCTTTAAAGGCAAGTTCCGAATCGACCTGCCGGGAAGAGAATATATGGCTGTGCGTGTGCGCGAGGTTAAATGATTGAAAGGGAGCTGTCGAAAGGCGGCTCCCTGCTTTATGTTGACAGAAGAACAAAAAGTGTTTAGAATCAAGGAGAAGTTTAAGTTAAGAGGGGCCAGAATGAAAATTAAAGCAGCAGATATAGCTAGAAATCTTAATCTCTCCAAGGCGACCGTATCCCTGGTTTTAAACGATAAACCAGGAGTCAGTGAGAAAACCCGACGAAGGATTTTTGATTATATAAATGAAATTAATGGAAAATCGGAGAAAAAGGAATCAAAAAAGAAGGAAGAGACGGAAAACAAAAATCTCATAAAAGTTCTTTTTATTGATAATAAACTCAGATTTTTAAGAAATTCGGAATTAGATGTATGCCCAGATAGTCTGGTGATTTTTGATCGTGAGATCAGACGAATGGGATATATTATGAGCGTAACATATGCAGCAGCTGATATACCAGAAGATGTAGAACGAGCAGTTCGGGAAGCAAATGATGAGAATGTGGCGGGTGTTATTTTGTATGCAACAGAGATGCGACCGGAACAGTTTTCGCCATTTCAAGCTATTAGGAAACCGATGGTAATTTATGATAATGATATGGGTAATAAGTATCACTGTGTTGCTTTCGGTGGGATGGAAGGAGTTCGTGATGCCGTAGATTATCTGGTTTCCAGAGGATGCCATGATATCAAATATCTGGCCAATACCCAGGATATTTTTAATTTCCAGCAGCGCCGGGCAGGATACCGCGCAGGACTTCGAAAGAACAATCTGGTTCTGGAGCCGGATTCCATTTGTCCGCTGGGTGAAACAACCAGTGAAGTTTGTGAGGGTATGCTTAAATATCTGGAAGAGCATGAACTGCCGGATGCGTTTATTATGGAGAATTATCAGATTTCCATTGGTGTGATGCGTGCCCTGCGCCAGAAGAGGATTGCGGTTCCGGAGGATGTGTCGCTGATCGGAGTTGATGAGATCCCGGATTATCTTACCGGGGATATCCTTCTTACAACGATACGGATGGAGCATCTGGAAAGAGCTTATGTAGCCATGATGTTTCTGGAGCAGGAGATCAAAGGTGCGATTTCCTGTAAGTTCAAATCTTTTTCCACATGTAAGATCATACCGGGGCAGACAGTGAAATAATAAATGTAAAATCAGCTGTACAGAAGATAAAGGAAATGATTATTTTCTGCGCAGCTGATTTTTTGTGCATCGCGAAGCGTGTTGCTGGTCACGGAGTGAACAGTAACTTGCTTGCCGGCAAAAAGCAAGATTAGCGCGGTTGACAGAGCAATTTGGGACGAATTATAATGCAGAGGTGGGCACTGTATAGAGAAAGAGATTCAATATAAAAATAGATAGATGAGGAGAAAATGAGATGTTATTTTTCGTAAACGATTACTGCGAAGGTGCGCATCCGGCAGTACTTGAGAAACTTGTAGAGACGAATATGGAGAAGCTTTCCGGATACGGCACAGATAAGTACTGTGATTCTGCGAAAGAGAAGATCCGCAAGGCCTGCGGATGCCCGGGTGCAGAGGTATTTTTTCTGGTGGGAGGAACTCAGACCAATGCCACAATTATCGGTTCTGTGCTGAACAGATACGAGGGCGTGCTGGCAGCTGAGACTGGCCATGTGAACTGCCATGAAGCAGGTGCCATCGAGTATACTGGACATAAAGTACTGTCTCTTCCGGCAGAGAACGGAAAGATCAAAGCAGAGAGCATAACCGAATATATCGAAACTTTTTACGGGGATGAAAGTCATGACCATATGGTATTTCCGGGAATGGTATATATTTCCCATCCTACAGAATACGGAACGCTTTATACAAAGAAAGAACTGGAAGAAATCTCCAATGTATGCAGACATTATGAGATCCCGCTGTTTCTGGATGGCGCAAGACTTGGATATGGTCTTGTAAGTCCTGAAGCTGACGTAACGCTTGAGGATATTGCAAAATACACAGATGTATTTTACATCGGCGGAACCAAGGTAGGAGCACTCTGCGGTGAGGCAGTAGTCTTTACGAAAAAAGCTCCGAAACATTTCATGACGATGGTAAAGCAGCAGGGAGCCCTTCTTGCAAAAGGCCGTCTCCTTGGAATACAGTTTGATACCTTATTTACCGATAAACTGTACACAAAGATCAGCAAAAATGCCATTGACACTGCTATGAAGCTGAAAAAAGCCCTTCAGGAAAAAGGATATCAGCTTTATATTGATTCTCCGACAAATCAGCAGTTTATAGTTCTGGAAAATCATAAAAAAGAAGAGCTGGCAAAAAAAGTCCAGTTCGATTTCTGGGAGAAATATGATGAAGATCATACAGTGATCCGTTTTGCCACAAGCTGGGGAACGAAGATGGAAGATATTGATGCACTGATCGAGTTATTGTAATGCGCATCGGCTGAGAGATTCACAGAACAGAAATGATCGCAGGGAAATTTTTATAAAATAAATCCCTGCAGGTTTTACAAGATCAGATATATGTATATCACATATTTTGTAAAATCCTGCAGGGATTTTTATTTCCTGTGCTGTAAAATTTTATAATTTCTTGCCCTTCTCAGCGGCAGCAGTCAGAGCCTCAAATACAGCACTGCGGAAGCCGTTTTTCTCCAGTGTGCGTACACCTTCAATAGTAGTTCCGGCAGGGGAGCATACCATGTCTTTCAGGTCGCCTGGATGTCTGCCTGTTTCAAGAACCATCTTCGCACTGCCAAGTACTGTCTGGGAAGCGAACTTGTAAGCCTGTTTACGGGGCATTCCCTGGCTTACAGCGGCATCTGCCATAGCTTCAATGAACATAAATACATAAGCCGGTGCACAGCCGCCCACAGCACCTGCAGCGTCCATCAGGCGTTCCGGGATCACTTCTGTGCAGCCGAAGCTGTCAGTGATCTTCAGGATCTCATCCAGTTCTTCCTTGGAAACCCGCTCATTGGCACATACAGCAGTCATGCCTTCACCAACCTGTGCCGGGGTATTTGGCATGAAGCGGACAACTTTCAGAGGAAGGCCGGCTTTTTCTTCCAGCCATGTAAGGGTCTTACCCGGGGCAATTCCGATGATAGTGTGCTCTGCGGTAAGGCTGTCCTTGACTTCACTCAGGACTTCTTCGTAAAACTGGGGTTTTACTGCAAGTACGATAGTTTTGGCAGATCTGACAACCTCATTGTTATCCAAAGTGGTGACAACGCCGAGATTTTTTTCACTGCGTGCCCTGCCTTCTTCTGTAAGGTTGGAAACAATGATCTCATCTTTTGAAAAAATCCCCTGGCGGAGAATACCGCCGATCATTGCGGAACCCATATTTCCGCATCCGATAAAACCGATCTTCATATTAAAAATCCTCCTTAGAATGATGTTTTATAAAAAAAGACACGCTCCCAAAAGCGTGCCCTCCTTGGCAATGAAAGCAGATAACGGGAGTCGGACCCGCCTCCTCAGCTTGGGAAGCTGATGTTCTACCGATGAACTATATCTGCCTACAATCCCAATTATAGCACTGTAAATAAGAAATACAAGAGCTGATTTGCAAGTAGATTTCACTGCGAAATGCTGGCTTATATGAATAAAGATATTTTGGGATTCATTACCACCCCTGGCTCATAGTGCTGTTATGGTATTTCGTAGAGTAAGTCACATCTTCCCCGAACCATTCTGGTGCAGTATAAGCATTGGCAGCCTCCTCAGTAGGAAATTCCACTTCAGCAAGAAGAACCCCTTCATATTCTCCGTGGAACACATCCAGCTCAATAAAAAGCCCGTCTTTTTCCGGGATCACGTAGCGGTCTTTTGTGATGAGGATACCATCTGCCTTGGGCCTGAGATGTTCATAGGCATCGGCAGTCAGCGGAAGATTGTATTCTTCACGGCTCATCAGACCTTTTGATTTATAAGTAAGAAAATATTCGTCATCCTGTCTGCGGATGCGGACTACCGGGGAAGTGCAGAGATAACCCTGCTCGATCCTGTGGCAGGGATAGGAAGCCAGGTCAGCTGGCAGATTTTCTTTCGGGATCAGAAATTTACGTTCGATTTCCATAAAACAGATACCTCCTGTTTGAAATATGCTGCCCTCATTTTATATGAAATAACAGGGTTTTGCAATGCGCATTAGTATTTGCAGAGTGCAGAGTTTTGCGAGGTATGCCTCAGGTTTCCTGTGACCTTCGCTCACAAAAAACACCTCGAGGGATATTACCAGTGAATAATAACGTTATTTCTACTGCATTTTTCTTGACATTTCCTACAGAAAAAAGCATTATGAAATAGAATGGAAAAAACGCCGGGAAATCCCGGAATTATATAGAAAAGAAAGGATGGGAAACATTATGAGCAAAGTATATATTTTTTTCGCAGATGGTTTTGAGGATATCGAAGGACTGACAGTAGTGGATCTGATGAGAAGAGCAGGAATCGACATCCAGACAGTATCTATTAAAGAAACAAAAGAGATCAGAACATCCCATGGAATCAATCTCCTTACAGACCGAACTTTCGGGGAATGTGATTTTTCTGACGCAGATATGCTGGTGATTCCGGGAGGAATGCCTGGAACAAAATATCTCGAAGAATACAAACCGCTTACCGATCTTCTCACAGATTTTTACCAGAAAGGCGGCAAGGTAGCAGCTATCTGTGCAGCACCGGGCGTATTTGAAAGACTTGGCTTCCTGAAAGGCAGAAATGCCACATCTTACCCGTCCGTAATGGAGCAGCTTACAAGCGCAAAAACATCTCTGGAGTCCGTTGCTGTGGATGGCAATGTAACAACAAGCAGAGGACTGGGAACAGCCATCGATTTCAGCCTTTCCCTGATCCGTCAGCTGGAAGGAAGGGCAAAAGCAGAAGAAATCGCAGAGTCTGTGGTATATTCTACGGAAATTTTCTATTAAAAAGTGACAGTTCGTGTACGAATGCAGAAAAATCAGGGCAGATGTACAGGCACGATGCCGGAATATTTATAGAAAACCGCGGATTTACAGTGATATAAGAGCTGTATATGGCGAAAAAAATACTGGCGTTTTTACAGTGATTATGCTATACTACAGAAATGACTGTAAATATATAAAATGCGAGTGTTAACTATTATATAAGGTATTGAACTCGATATAATTAAGGAGGAACAAGAAACATGAGTTTACAGGTGGAGAAAATGGAGAAAAACATGGCGAAACTTACAATCGAGGTTTCCGCCGAGGATCTTGACAAGGCAATGCAGAACGCATATCAGAAAGCGAAAGGAAGAATTTCCATTCCGGGATTCCGTAAAGGAAAAGCTCCTAGAAAGATGATCGAGCAGATGTACGGCAAGGGAGTATTCCTTGAGGACGCTGCTAACGCTCTGATTCCTGAGCATTACAGCAAAGCACTTGCTGAGTGTGATCTTGAGATCGTTTCCCAGCCTAAGATCGATGTAACACAGGTTGAGCCTGGCAAACCATTTATCTTTACAGCAGAAGTAGCTACCAAACCAGAGGTAACTCTTGGCGACTATAAAGGACTTGAGGTTCCGAAGTCTGAGACAGAAGTAACAGACGAGGAAGTTGAGGCAGAGCTTAAGAAAGAGCAGGAGAAGAACTCCAGAACAATCACAGTTGAGGATCGAGCAGCAGAGAACGGCGACACAGCAACAATCGACTTCGAGGGATTCGTAGACGGAGAAGCATTCGAGGGCGGTAAAGGAACAGACTATCCGCTGACACTTGGTTCCAACACATTCATCCCGGGATTCGAGGAGCAGCTTGTTGGTGCTAAGACAGGTGACCATGTAGAGGTTAAGGTTACATTCCCAGAGGAGTATCAGGCTAAAGAACTCGCTGGTAAAGAAGCTGTATTCCAGTGCGACGTTAAGAAGATCGAAGCAAAAGAGCTTCCAGAGCTTGACGATGACTTCGCTAAAGATGTATCTGAGTTTGATACACTTGCTGAGTACAAAGAAGATGTTAAGAAGAACCTGACAGAGAAGAAAGCTGAAGATGCTCGCCGTGCTAAAGAGGACGCAGCAGTAGATAAAGTGATCGAGAATGCCGAGATGGATATCCCGGAGGCAATGATCGAGACTCAGACTCGTCAGATGCTTGACGACTTCGCAAGAAGAATGCAGTCCCAGGGACTTTCCATGGAGCAGTACTTCCAGTTCACAGGCCAGAGTGCTGACAAGATGATGGAAGATATGAAACCGCAGGCACTTAAGAGAATCCAGACAAGACTGGTTCTTGAGAAGATCGCTGAGGTAGAGAACATCCAGCCAACAGAGGATGAGGTTAACGAAGAGATCTCTAAGATGGCAGAGATGTACAAGATGGAAGCAGACAAATTAAAAGAACTCATCGGTGAGAACGAGATGGAGCAGATGAAGAAAGATATGGCTGTTCAGAAAGCTGTTACATTAGTTGCCGATGCAGCTGTAGAGGCGTAATAAACCTCGGAAATGGAGGGCAAAATGAGTTTAGTACCTTACGTCATTGAGCAGACCAGCAGAGGAGAAAGAAGTTACGATATCTATTCAAGACTTCTTAAGGACCGAATCATTTTCCTTGGAGAAGAGGTAAACGATGTCAGTGCGAACCTGATCGTTGCACAGCTTCTCTTCCTGGAAGCTGAAGATCCTTCCAAGGATATCCAGCTTTATATCAACAGCCCGGGCGGTTCTGTAACTGCCGGAATGGCAATCTACGATACAATGCAGTATATCAAGTGCGATGTATCTACAATCTGCCTTGGAATGGCAGCCAGTATGGGAGCTTTTCTCCTGTCCTCCGGTGCCAAAGGCAAAAGATACGCACTTCCGAATTCAACGATCATGATTCACCAGCCATCAGGCGGTGCACAGGGGCAGGCTACCGAGATCCAGATCGTAGCTGACCAGATCGCAAAAACTAAAAAGAAGCTGAACGAGATTCTTTCCATGAATACCGGACAGCCTCTTGAGATTGTGGAGCGGGATACTGACCGTGACAACTATATGACAGCTGAAGAAGCTAAGGCATATGGCCTCATCGATGGTGTTGTGATCCACAAATAATGCGTAAGAAAAGACTCCTGTAAAAACACAGGAGTCTTATCTTGCTTAAAAAGGAATTTTAAATGTCTGCGAGAGACGGACATTTACGTTTAGAAAGGAAACAAAATCATATGGCAGATAAAGTAAGAGAAGGAAAGGTAAGATGCTCCTTTTGCCATAAGACCGAAGATCAGGTACGTAAGCTGATCGCAGGTCCGGATGGAGCATATATTTGTGATGAATGTATCGGTATCTGTTCCGAGATCATGGAAGAAGAGTTCAGCATGTATGACTGCGAAGACGATTACGGAACAGGGATCAATCTTCTGAAACCGGAAGAGATCCACAGCATTCTGGACGAATATGTTATTGGACAGGACGATGCAAAAAAAGCACTTTCTGTAGCTGTTTACAATCATTACAAGAGAATTATTGCTTCCAGAAACCTGGATGTTGAGCTCCAGAAGAGCAATATCCTGATGCTTGGCCCGACAGGTTCCGGTAAGACACTTCTTGCACAGACACTGGCAAGACTTCTGAATGTTCCTTTTGCCATCGCAGATGCCACCACTCTCACAGAGGCAGGCTATGTTGGTGAGGACGTTGAGAACATTCTTCTGAAGATCATCCAGGCAGCAGATTACGACATTGAACGTGCACAGTACGGAATCATCTATATCGATGAGATCGACAAGATCACAAGAAAATCCGAGAACACATCTATCACAAGAGACGTGTCCGGTGAGGGCGTACAGCAGGCACTCTTAAAGATCCTTGAGGGAACTGTTGCAAGCGTACCGCCGCAGGGTGGAAGAAAACATCCGCATCAGGAGTTTATCCAGATCGATACAACAAACATTCTGTTCATCTGCGGAGGAGCTTTTGACGGACTGGAGAAGATCATCGAGTCCAGACAGGATACCAAGTCCATTGGTTTCGGTGCAGAAGTTTCTGAGAAGGAAGAGCGTAATGTAGGAGAAGTTCTGAAGGAAGTTATGCCAGAAGACTTTATTAAATTCGGCCTGATCCCTGAGTTTATCGGACGAGTTCCGGTTGTTGTGACACTGGATTCTCTTGATGAGGAGGCACTGATCCGTATCCTGAAAGAGCCGAAGAACTCCCTTACCAAGCAGTATGACAAGCTTTTTGAGCTGGATGGCGTGGAACTTGAGTTTAAGGACGAGGCACTTGAGAGCGTTGCGCGCAAATCTCTTGAGAGAAAAACAGGTGCCAGAGGACTTCGTTCCATTATGGAGCATACTCTGATGGATCTGATGTACAAGACACCATCTGATGATACGATCCGTAAATGTATCATCACAAAAGAGGCAGTGGAGGGAACCGGAGAAGCGGAGATCATCCACGGGGAGGCCCCGGTTCCTGCGAAGAAGGCAGGACACAAAACATCCCGTTCAAGAAAAAAAGGCAAGCCGGAAACAGCTTGATGAAGGGAATGACATAAATGACAAATCAGGTCAATATAATGCCAATGATCGCTCTGCGCGGAACTACGGTTCTGCCGGAGATGATCGTACACTTTGATGTGAGCAGGGAGAAATCAATCCGTGCCGTGGAAGCAGCAATGCTCCATGACCAGAAGGTTTTTCTCCTGACACAGAAAGCCCCGGAGGTTGAGACACCAGGGCTTGATGATCTGTACCAGGTAGGAACCATTGCCTATATTAAGCAGGTGGTGAAGCTTCCGCAGGATCTCTACCGCGTTCTGGTAGAAGGACAGGAACGGGCGGAAGTTTTAAGCCTGGAGCAGGAAGAACCATATCTGAAAGCAGAATGTGAGGTTGTCACAGCCCAGGAGGAGAATTATCCGGAACCTGTAAAAGATGCTATGCTCCGCAGTATCCGGGAACTTTTTCAGAAATACTGCAAAGAGAGCGGCAAGATAAGCAGAGATCTGGTAAACCAGATCATGACCATTGAGGATGTGCAGGAGACCATCGATCAGATCGCAGTGAATCTCCCAATGTCCTATCAGAATAAACAGAAGCTTCTTGAGGCCGTATCTCTCAATGACCGCTATGAGATCCTGGGAGCACTTCTTGGCAGTGAGATCGAAGTGATCCACATTACCAAGGATCTCCAGCGCAAGGTAAAATCCCATATTGATAAGAATCAGAGAGAATATATCCTCCGTGAACAGCTCAAGACAATCCGTGAGGAGCTGGGCGAGGATAATACAGCGGATGATATTGAAGAATTTCGCAAACAGCTGAAAGAACTCAATGCTTCTGATGAAGTTAAAGAGAAGATATCCAAGGAGATCAGCCGTTTCAAGGGAATGGCAGCCAGTGCAGCAGAGGCAACCGTGCAGAGAGGATATCTTGAGACAGTTCTTGCACTTCCGTGGGATAAAAAATCCGAGGATTCCGAGGATCTTGAGAATGCGTGGAAAATCCTTGAGGAAGGCCATTACGGACTGAAAGATATAAAAGAACGTATCATGGAATTCCTTGCAGTGCGCAAGCTGACACATAAGGGCAAGAGCCCAATTCTCTGTCTTGTAGGCCCTCCTGGAACCGGTAAGACTTCCATTGCCCGTTCTGTTGCAGAGGCCATGAATAAGAAATATGTCCGTATCTGTCTTGGCGGCGTCCGTGATGAGGCTGAGATCCGCGGCCACAGAAAGACTTACGTGGGGGCAATGCCGGGCAGGATCACAGTTGCGCTGAAAGAAGCAGGTGTCAGCAATCCGCTGATGCTTCTTGACGAGATCGACAAGACAAGCAGTGATTACAAGGGAGACACTTCCGCGGCACTTCTTGAGGTACTGGATCCGGAGCAGAACAGTAAGTTCAATGACCATTATGTGGAGAGCCCGCAGGATCTTTCTGAAGTACTGTTCATTGCAACTGCCAATGATGTGCAGGGAATTCCGAGACCGCTTCTTGACCGTATGGAGCTGATGGAGATCCCAGGATATACAGAGAATGAGAAGGAACACATCGCGAGAGAGCATCTGATCCCGAAACAGATGGAGATCAACGGAATTCCGGAAGGCAAACTGGTAATCCAGCCAGCAGCACTTGGAAAACTGATCAACAGCTATACAAAAGAAGCCGGAGTCCGTTCTCTTGAGAGAAATATCGGCCGCATCTGCCGTAAGACTGCAAGAGCCCTTATGGAAGAAGGCAAGGATAAAGTAGTTGTCACATCCAGAAATATTTCCAGATTCCTTGGAAAAGAGAGATACGATTACCTTATGGCCAATGAGAAGGACGAGATCGGAATCGCCCGCGGTCTTGCATGGACTCAGGTAGGCGGCGATACGCTTCAGATCGAGGTCAATATTATGCCGGGCAAAGGTGAGCTGCTTCTTACAGGACAGCTTGGAGATGTAATGAAGGAATCTGCGCAGGCAGGCATCAGCTACATCCGTTCCGTTGCAGATGAGTATGGAATTGATGCGGAATTTTTCCAGAAAAAAGATATCCACGTACATATCCCGGAAGGTGCTGTTCCAAAAGACGGCCCGTCCGCAGGTATTACCATGGCAACAGCCATGCTTTCCGCAATCATCGAGAAACCGGTACGCGCAGACCTTGCCATGACCGGTGAGATCACTTTAAGAGGCCGTGTGCTTCCGATCGGCGGACTGAAAGAGAAGCTGCTTGCAGCCAAATATGCGAAAATTAAAGAAGTCCTTGTTCCGGCGAAAAACCGTCCGGATATCGAGGAAATAGACAAAGAGATCATCCAGGGACTGAATATCCAGTTTGTGGACAATATGAAGGATGTTCTTGGTGAAGCTCTTGCATAACCATAACAGAAAAGGGAGGAACAACAAATGGTAATCAAAAACGTATCGCTGGACATTGTCTGCGGAATTACAAGCAAGATCCCGGACACAGGAAGACCGGAGGTAGCTTTTGCGGGAAAATCAAATGTAGGGAAATCCTCCCTGATCAATGGTCTGATGAACCGCAAGGCACTGGCCAGAACCAGTGCACAGCCGGGAAAAACACAGACGATCAATTTTTACAACATCAATGAAGCAATGTATCTCGTTGACCTGCCTGGTTACGGCTACGCAAAAGTTTCCGCAGCTGAGAAGGTGAAATGGGGAAAGATGATCGAGGGCTATCTTCACGAGTCAAAGGAACTCCGGGCAGTCTTTCTTCTGGTGGATATCCGCCACAAACCTTCTGCCAATGACAAACAGATGTATGACTGGATCTGCCATAACGGATATGAACCGGTGATCATCGCAACCAAGCTTGACAAGCTGAAACGAAGCCAGGTAGCAAAGAGCCTGAAAGAGATCCGCACAGGACTGGGACTTCCGAAAGACGGAAAGATCCTTCCGTTTTCTGCGGAGACCAAGCAGGGAAGAGATGAGATATGGGCACTGATCGATGAGCTGACCGGACTTGGTGAAACGGCAGCTACAGAAGATTGAGGAGAACAAAAAGATGGGAATTATCAAGGCACTCAAGCTGGGATTTGACTATCAGAGATATGACGATGACGGCAATGTGGTAGACATGCAGCGCGCAGTCAATGATGTGAACCTGGACATTGAAGCCGGGGAATTTGTGGCAATTCTTGGACATAACGGCTCTGGAAAATCCACACTGGCGAAGCATATGAACGCGCTTCTGATCCCTACAGAGGGAACCATGCTGGTAGACGGTATTGACACAGCCAGGGAGACCAAGCTCTGGAAAGTACGCCAGAAAGCCGGAATGGTATTTCAGAATCCAGATAACCAGATCATAGGAACTGTAGTGGAAGAAGATGTAGGATTCGGCCCGGAGAATATGGGAATCCCTACGGATGATATCTGGAAAAGGGTGGATGACAGTCTGGAAAAAGTCGGCATGACAGCTTACCGCTACCAGTCACCCAACAAGCTTTCCGGAGGCCAGAAGCAGCGTGTTGCCATTGCCGGTGTAATGGCCATGCGCCCGAGATGTATCATTCTGGATGAGCCTACAGCCATGCTGGACCCAAACGGACGAAAAGAAGTTCTGGAGGCAGTGCGTGAGCTGAACCGCAAGGAGAAAGTTACTGTCATTCTGATCACACATTATATGGAGGAAGTGATCCATGCAGACCGTGTCTATGTTATGGATAGCGGAAATGTTGTGATGCAGGGAAATCCGAAAGAGATTTTTTCCCAGGTGGATACCCTGAAGAAATATGGTCTGGATGTGCCGCAGGTGACACTTCTTGCATATGAACTGAAGAAATCCGGCGTGGATGTCCCGGATGGAATACTGACTACAGAGGAGCTGGTGAGTGTATTATGTCAATCGAATTAAAAAATGTAACCTATACCTACAGCCCCGGGACAGCCTATGAGAGCCATGCGCTGAAAGATGTCAGCCTGGTGATCCCGGACGGCCAGTTTATCGGCATCATCGGACATACAGGAAGCGGAAAATCCACGCTGATCCAGCACCTGAATGCCCTTGTACAGCCAACATCAGGTCAGATTCTGTACAACGGAGAAGATGTGTGGGATGAGAAATATGACAGAAAGCAGCTTCGAAGCGAGGTAGGACTTGTGTTCCAGTATCCGGAACATCAGCTTTTTGAGAATGATGTGATCTCGGATGTATGCTTTGGTCCCATGAATCAGGGACTTTCCAGAGAAGAGGCAGAGAAAGAAGCGAAGCAGGCACTGACACAGGTTGGAGTAAAAGAGTCTAATTTCAAGAAATCGCCGTTTGAACTTTCCGGAGGCCAGAAGAAACGAGTTGCCATTGCCGGCGTACTTGCCATGAACCCGAAGATTCTGATCCTGGATGAGCCTACAGCAGGACTTGACCCGAAGGGTCGTGATGATATCCTGGATCAGATCGCAGAGCTTCATAAAGTGCGTGGAATCACCATTGTCCTGGTGTCCCACAGCATGGAAGATATTGCGAAGTATGTGGAGCGTCTCATTGTTATGAACCATGGAGAAGCGGTATTTGATGATGAGCCGAAGAAGGTTTTTTCCCATTATAAAGAATTGGAAACTATGGGACTTGCCGCACCGCAGATCACATATATCATGCATGCGCTTAAGGAACATGGCCTTTCCGTGGATGCAGATGCTACAACCGTGGAAGAAGCCAGAGACAGTATCCTCTCTGCACTTAAGATTACGAATTCTCCATTACTGAACAAAGGAGGAGCGGAAAAATGATCAGAGACATTACCATTGGCCAGTATTATCCGGCCAAATCCGTTCTTCACAGACTGGATCCCCGGACGAAATTCCTGGGAACTCTGGGATTTCTGATCTCTGTGTTCCTGTTCCATACTTTTCTTGGATATGCGGTAGCAACCGTATTTCTGGTTGCCATGATCGCCATTTCCAAGGTTCCTGTGAAATTCATGTTCAAAGGTCTGAAGGCCATCGTGATGATCCTTCTGATTACCGTTGTGTTCAACATTATCCTGACGCCTGGTGAAGTGCTGTGGCGTTTCGGAATCATCAAGGTAACAAAAGAAGGTCTTGTGCTTGCAGGAAGAATGGCGATCCGTCTTGTATATCTTGTGATCGGATCTTCTATCATGACGCTGACTACCACACCGAATCATCTGACAGACGGACTGGAGAGACTGCTCCGTCCGCTGAACAAGGTACGTGTGCCGGTTCATGAAATCGCCATGATGATGTCCATTGCCCTTCGTTTTATCCCGATCCTTCTTGAGGAAACGGACAAAATTATGAAGGCACAGATCGCCAGAGGTGCAGATTTCGAAAACGGAAACCTGATCCAGAAGGCGAAAAATATGGTTCCCCTTCTTGTACCGCTGTTTATTTCTGCTTTCCGCCGTGCCAATGATCTGGCCATGGCAATGGAAGCAAGATGTTATCATGGCGGAGATCACAGAACCCAGATGAAGCCGCTGCATTATGAGAAGAGGGATTACATTGCGTATGTGATCCTTGCGGCATATCTTGCAGTAGGCGTTGTGTTCCGTGTAGTGGGACTGTAACCGAGCCAGGCAGATTCCAGTGAGACTGCGAGTATTCTGTTATAGATAAGCAGTGTCAGGAATTGCCTGCATCAGGAGGTATATTATTTTATGAAACGAGTAGGACTTGTAGTAGCTTACGATGGAACCAATTATTCCGGTTGGCAGACACAGCCCAACGGAATCACCATCCAGGGTGTTTTAAACGATACCTTAAGTGAGCTGCTTGGAGAAAAGATCGAGACCATCGGTGCCAGCCGTACAGATGCAGGGGTTCACGCTCTTGGAAATGTGGCGGTTTTTGATACGGAATCCAGGATCCCGGGGGAAAAATTCTCCTATGCACTGAACCAGAGACTGCCGGAGGATATCCGTATCCAGTTTTCCGAGGAAGTGGAGACGGATTTTCATCCACGGTACTGTGACAGTGAAAAAACATACGAATACCGTATCCTGAACCGGAAATTTCCGGTGCCAACAGAGAGGCTGTATTCCTATTTTTATCATTACAAGCTGGATGTGGACAAGATGAAGGAAGCGACTTCCTATCTGATCGGACGACATGATTTCGCAAGTTTCTGTGGTTCCGGTGCACAGGTGAAGACAACCATCCGTACTGTGACTTCCATGGATGTGTGGAGAGATGGGGATATTGTGACAATCCGTATTTCAGGAACAGGCTTCCTCTACAATATGGTTCGTATCATCTCAGGAACACTGATTGAGATCGGCAATGGCCAGTATCCGCCGGAACGTATGGACAAGATCTTAAAAGCCTGTGACCGCGGGGCAGCCGGTCCTACAGCTCCGGCTCAGGGGCTGACATTGATGGGAATCGAATTTTTCTGAAAAGGTATGAAAAAGAGGCACTGAAATGAAAAATACGCAGGATCTGCCGCTTCTGAAGCGGACTGCTAATTTCGGAGCTGTATCGGCCCTGCATCAGTCCAGCATTTACATTGGCAAGATGCTGGTACAGGGAGCGGTAAATTCCGGCGGAACAGAGATCATTTCCGCATATACGGCAACCACCAGGATCGAGGGATTTTTCCGCGGAATTGGAAAGATCTCCGTTCCGGTGATCGGAAGTACGCTGCATATTTCCATCCGTGTGGTATTGTCTTATTTTCTGGTCGGCAGGATGGGACTGGAGGCGGTTGCTTTTGCTACGGGAATTGGATGGATCAGCGTTGTGCTTTATCAGGTCGTAGTGTACCGGAAGGTACGAAAAAAAGGATTTATATAATTGATAAAAGTTTTCTCCGTGAACAGTCATGTTTTGGTCGCCAACTGTGTTTGCATTTTCAGGGTGCAGCAGTTATAGTTTATTACAGAGAAAACGCAGCCGGACAACACAGAAGAATGTGCTGCCCGGCTTTTTTACGTCATGAGAGAAAAGGAATAAACGATGGAAAAAAGAGATTTCAACAAAAACTGGACCTGCAGATGTCTGACGAGGGAAGAGCCGGAGAAAAAAGTAACTCTTCCGCATGATGCCATGCGCAGTGAAATGCGCAGTGAAGAAAGCCAGGGGGAGGGAAATATCGGCTGGTATATTGGCGGCGATTATGAATATACAAAGAGCTTTTTTGTTCCGGCAGAAGATGTGGATAAAAAAGCAGTTCTGGAGTTTGAAGGTGTATATCATAATGCGGAAATTTATATTAATGAAAAAAAAGCGGCATTCCGCCCCTATGGATATACGGATTTTTATGTGGAACTGAATGAATTTCTGCGGTACGGACAGGAGAACACGCTCCGTGTGATCGCCAGAAATGCAGATCAGCCAAACAGCCGGTGGTATTCCGGAACAGGAATCTACCGTCCGGTAAATCTTTATCTGGGAGAAAAAGAACACATCCCGATAAATGGGATCCGCATTCAGACTGTCAGCCTAGAGCCGGCACAGATCCAGGTGGAGGTGAAAACATCAATTCCGGGAACTGTGAAAGTTCAGATCCTGGATGGGGAACAGATCGTGGTTTCCGGGGAAAAAATGTCGGAAAAGAGAATATCTTCCAAAAGCAATATTCGGGAGCAGAAAGCAGTGTTCCTTCTGGAAATCCCGGATGCGAAGCTCTGGAGCACGGATTCGCCTCATCTGTATACACTAAATGCAACATTTGGAAACGACCAGGTGACAGAGCATTTTGGTGTGCGCACCCTTCACTGGAATGAGTGGGAAGGAATGACCATAAACGGAAAGCGGGTGATCTTGCGCGGAGCCTGCGTCCATCACGACAACGGACTTCTCGGGGCCTGTACATTTCCGGAAGCAGAGGAGAGAAAAGTACGTATTCTGAAGGAAAATGGTTATAATGCGATCCGTTCTTCCCATTATCCATGCTCCAAAGCACTTCTGGATGCCTGTGACCATCAGGGAATGCTGATGATGGATGAGTATGTGGATGTCTGGTATATCCACAAAACAAAGTACGATTATGCCACGGATCTGAAAGACTGGTGGAAGCAGGATCTTAAGGATATGGTAGAAAAAGATTTCAACCATCCGTCAGTGATCATGTATTCCACAGGAAATGAAGTTGCCGAGACTGCACAGAAGAAAGGAATCGCCTTTACCAGGTGTATGACAGAATATCTTCATAGTCTGGATGACACAAGACCAGTTACCTGCGGAATCAATATTTTCTTTAATTTTTTAAGTTCCATCGGTCTTGGTGTATACAGTGATGATAAGGCAGAAAAAACTGCAGAAAATTCAGCAAAAGATGCTTCCAAAAAGAAAAAACCGGTAGGAAGTGAATTCTATAATACACTGGCATGTCTTGCAGGAGATTATTTCATGAAAATGGGAGCGACCCTTCCTCCATGTGACTGGAAGACAAAGGATGCCTATGCTGCTATGGATATTGCAGGATATAATTACGGGATTTTCCGCTATAAACATGACTTAAAGAAATATCCGAAGCGTTTGATCCTTGGAAGCGAGACTTTCTGCAAGGATGCTTATGATTTCTGGGAGATTGCAAAAAAGAATACCCGGATCATCGGAGATTTCGTATGGGCCGGCTGGGATTATATTGGCGAGACCGGAGATGGCGCGGCAGAGTACAGCGATTATAAAGGTGTGGAGCCGCATACCAGAATGACAGGAAACAACGGTCGTATTGATCTTCTTGGAAAACCAAGAGCGGAGGCTGCTTACACAAGAGTTGCTTTTGAACAGGCGAAGGGGCCTTTTATTGCAGTAAAACCTGTATATCAGAAGGAAAAACTTCAGCTTACAGGATGGGCACTTACGAAAGCAGTAGAAAGCTGGTCCTGGCGCGGTTGTGACGGTGAGAACGCGGAAGTGGAAGTTTTTGCCCGGGCAGCAGAGGTGGAAATCCGGATCAACGGAAAAACTGCAGGCCGTAAAAAAGTAAAAAAATGCAGGACAAAATTTAATGTGACTTATCATGACGGTGAGATCACAGCAATTTCCTACAGTGAAAATGGTCGTGAGCTGGGACGTCAGACATTGAAAACAGCAGAGAGTGATACTATGTTGTCTATCCGTCCGGAAATGAAAACGGCAAAGCCAAATCAGCTTGTTTTTATTCCTCTGCAGTATACGGACAGCCAGGGAAACTGGAAACCCATGGAAAAGCATGAACTAAAGGTTTCTGTGGAAAACGGAACTCTGGAAGGTCTTGGAAGTGCCTGTGCATATGTGGAAGGAAATTATGCACAGGATACCACAAAGACGTATTACGGAGAAGCTATGGCTGTGATCCGTATGGGGAAAAGCGGCAATGCCGTGATCCGTGTTGAGGATGAGAAGAATGTATACAGCTGCACAGTTCTGATGCAGAGATAAAGAGCACAGGAAGACAGATTACAGGATGAGTATATTTGTAAAAATCTGCAATACAAATCAGTGCAGAACGAGAAATTTTAAACTTGTGAAAATTGCATAAAAACTACACAAAAAATATGTGCAATATAGATAATACATAGTAAAACTATACAAAAAAATAATTCCGATTACGTTCAAAAAATTACCATTGGCGGTAAAAATGCAAAAGAATGAAAATTCAATGCTATACTCCATACAACTGATAAACAGAACTTCGGGAGGAAAGAGAAGATGAAGAACAAACGATCCACAAGGGCTCTGCGTGGTCTTACAGGCCTCACATCCTCACTTCTGGTGGTGGCACTTGGAACAACGACCATTGCCAATGCGTGGGCATCAAAGATCAATGAATATCTGGGAACGACCAACATTTCCGTTTCCGGTGAGACCAGCGACAGCGATGATGCCTATTATTACAAGTCAGATTATGACAACACAACCGATCTTATCAATGCCAGAAATGATGTTATGACAAAGATCCAGGAAGAAGGAACGGTGCTTCTGAAAAATGACAACCAGGCACTTCCTCTTAAAAATTCCCCAAAGGTAACTCTTTTTGGAATGACAAGCTATGCGCCGGTATATGGCGGAACAGTAGGAAGCAGTTCACCTGCAAAACAGGATCTGAGCTTTAAGGACTGTTTTGAAAATGCGGGGATCCAGGTAAATCCTGCTATGTGGAGCTTCTATGAGAAGATGAGTGAGGATTACAAGCGTATGGCTCTTGCACCGACATGGTTTGGATTTACAGGTGCGGAGATGGAAGCACAGACCATCCGTACAGGCGAGGTTCCTGTTGAGAAATATACAGATACTGAGCGTGCGAGCTACAGTGATTACAATGATGCAGCAGTTGTTGTGATCGGACGCCAGGGCAGTGAGGCCGATGATTTCGGAACCAGCACAGACAATGTGCAGGATGGTGACGGAACACACCTGGCACTTGGGCTTCAGGATGTGGAGCGCGACATGATCAATGAAGCAAAAAAGAATTTTGATAAAGTCATTGTTCTTATCAACTCTGACAATCCTATGGAGATCGAGGAACTGAAAGAGGATAAAGACATCGACAGTATTCTCTGGATCGGGGAACCGGGAACTGTAGGACTTCAGGGTGTTGCATCTGTTCTCACAGGTGAGGTAAGTCCTTCGGGACATCTGCCGGATACTTATGCGGTAAGTTCTGTTTCCTCACCGGCTATGGTAAACTTTGGAAGTTATACTTTTACAAACGCCACAGATGATAATTTCGGGGCATCTAATTACAGCGGTTCCAACTATCTGGTAGAGAGCGAAGGCATTTACACAGGGTATAAATACTATGAGACAAGATATGAAGACACTGTCCTGAAACAGGGAAATGCAGACAGTGCAGCAGGAGCGTCCAATGACAATGACACCTGGAACTATGATGACGAGGTTTCCTATGGATTCGGTTATGGACTTTCCTACACAACATTTGAGCAGAATATCAAAAACTTTGACTACGAGGGTGATTCCGTAACAGTTTCCGTTGAGGTAAAAAATACAGGAGATGTGGCAGGTAAAGATGTTGTACAGCTTTATGCACAGACTCCTTACACAGATTATGACAAAGAAAACAATGTGGAGAAAGCTTCCGTTCAGCTGGTTGGTTTTGAGAAAACAAAAGAGCTGAAACCGGGCGAGTCTGAGAATGTGGAAGTTACAGCTCCGAAGGAATATTTTGCAAGTTATGATTACACAAAAGCAAAGACCTATATTATGGACGCTGGTGATTATTATTTTGCAGTTGGAAATGGCGCACATGATGCACTGAACAATATCCTTGCTGCAAAAGGTTATACAACAGAAGACGGCATGGATGCAGATGGAAATAAAGATCTGGCAGTGTCCTATAAAGAGGACAGTCTTGACACAACTACTTATGCAATGTCTTCCACAACAGGAAATGAGATCACCAACCAGTTTGATGAGGCAGATCTCAATAATTTCCAAGATGGAACAGTTACTTATCTTTCCAGAAATGACTGGGAGGCAACCTGGCCGAAAACTTATGATAGTGTAGAGGCTACTGAAGATATGCAGAAGTTGATCAAAGGAGATATCTATACTGTTTCCAAAGATGATGATACATCTGAGGTGAAGTGGGGACAGGATGGAGATCTTCACATTATTGATCTGAAAGGTCTTGACTATGATGATGAGAAATGGGATCAGCTGCTCAGCCAGATCAGCCTGGATGAGGCATGCAACTTTATCCAGCTTGGAGGCTCCGGTATTGAGCCGATTGCTTCTATTGACCTGGTAGGCGGATGCGATGCAGACGGACCGAACGGAATCCTGGACGCTTTTGGTGGAAAAACACTTTCTACTTACTGGAAGGCAAGCGAGTCTGAGGATCCATGTTATGTTTCTTCCAAGGATGAGAACGCATCCTATGAGTGCGGAACCTTCCCGACAGAGCCTACACTTGCAGCAACCTTCAATAAAGATCTTGCAGCAGAGCAGGGAGATATTTTTGCAGAGGATTCTCTGTGGAGCAATATCACAACGATTTATGCACCGGGCCTGAATCTGCACCGTACACCGTACTGTGGAAGAAACCAGGAGTATTTTTCCGAGGACAGTGTTCTTACAGGAGAGCTGGGAGCTGCCGAGATCCTGAAAGCACAGGAGAAAGGCTGCATCCTTGCACCGAAGCACTTTGCATTTAACAACCAGGAAGTAAACCGAAGCGGTGTTGCCACATTCGGAAATGAGCAGGCACTCCGTGAAAACGAGCTCCGCGGCTTCCAGATCAGTTTTGTAAAAGGACAGGCCCAGGGCCTTATGAACGCATACAACCGTATTGGCTGTACATGGGTTGGAATGAGCGAAGGTCTGAGCACAGAAGTTGTAAGAAATGAATGGGGATTCAAAGGCTGGGAGAATACAGATATGCTTTCCTCTGAGGATTATCAGAGATGGGAAGAGGGACTTCTGGCAGGAACAGATCTTCTTCTTAATACAAGCCTGGATTCCTACAGCGATCTGAATGCCAAAACTGTGAAGAATGATCTTGCCATCCAGAACCGGATCAAAGAATCTCTTCATTATACACTTTATGCGTATGTAAACAGCAACCTTATGAATGGTGTAACAGAAAGCACAAGTGTAGATTATGTACTTACTGTATGGCAGAAGGGTCTGATCGGTGTGGATGTACTCTTCGGTGTACTGACAGTTCTGTGTCTGGCATTTTACATCCGCAAGGCGCGTAGGATCAGAAAAGAGAAGTAGGAGGAAGAACTGATGAGTATCAAGGAATTTTTTGGAAAAGCAGCAGCCGGCATCTATGTATCAGGTCTTTCTGTGATCGCTCTTGTGGTTGCACTGATCGGATACATTATGTATGGTACTGAAAAAAACAATCTGGAAGCTGTAATTGTTGTATTTACAGTGATCGCTGTTGTGGCAGGACTTATGGAGATGATCCTGACACTGGCAAAGGGATACCGTCCGATGTGGGATAACATGACGATCATCTATGCGATCCTGGAAGCTGTTGCAACTGCTGTTTTTGCAAAAAACGCAGCATCTTATATCCAGAGTGTCAGCGTCGGACTTGCGAAACTGACAGTTTCCTTTGAGGTAGCCGTTGTAGCTTATGTACTTGCACTTGTGATTGCTATTATCTCCGGCTTCCTTAACAGAAGAAAAGTTGAAGCATAAAGAAAAAGAATCGTATTATATGG
This sequence comes from Eggerthellaceae bacterium, assembly GCA_963598855.1. Classification (GTDB taxonomy): domain Bacteria; phylum Bacillota; class Clostridia; order Lachnospirales; family Lachnospiraceae; genus Blautia_A. The sequence continues at coordinate 6,345 of CAVBVT010000016.1, read as the reverse complement.
AGGAATTTTAATGAAAACAAAACAGGCATTCAACCCGTATCTGCCAAGCTACGAATATGTACCGGATGCGGAACCGCATATCGTAGACGGAAGGATTTACATTTACGGTTCCCATGACCTGTTTAACGGACTGAATTTCTGCCTGGGAGATTACGTCTGCTGGTCAGCTCCGGTGGACGATCTGGGCAACTGGAAATATGAAGGATGTATCTATAAGAGAGAACAGGATCCCGCAGCACCGCGGATCCGTCTGACCAATGGCCTTGCTGCACCTGATATGGTGCAGGGGCCTGATGGTCGTTTTTACCTTTATTATTTTATGGGTGGAACTAAAATGATCTCGGTTGCAGTCTGTGACAAACCGGCAGGTCATTATGAGTTCTACGGTTATGTGCATTACAAAGACAATACTCCCATTGGAAAAAAAGGAGAGCCGTTCCAGTTTGATCCGGCAATTTTTATGGATGATGACGGAAAGCTGTATCTTTATACAGGCTTTGCACTGCAGGGAAATCCGATTCTTCTGGACGGTTCCAAGCCTACAGAGCACGGGCCGATGTGCTTTGAGCTGGATCCATCAGATATGCTCACTGTAAAAAAAGGTCCTGGCTACATTGGGGTGGCAGGAGAGAAGGATTCCAAAGGAACTCCATATGAAGGACACGCATTTTTAGAAGCAAGTTCCATGAGGAAATTTAACGGAACCTACTATTTTATTTACAGTTCCCTGAACAGCCATGAGCTCTGCTATGCAGTCAGCGACCATCCGACCGGCGGTTTTCAGTATGGAGGAATTCTGGTCAGCAACGGTGATATCGGACTTCCGGGGGTAAATGATGTAAACCATGCAAAAAACTCCACAGGAAATACACATGGAAGCCTGATTGAGATCAATGGAAAATATTACATTTTTTATCACAGACACAGTAACCGGAAGCAGTCATCCAGACAGGCCTGTGCAGAGAAAATCCAGTTTAAAGACGGAAAATTCTGTCAGGCAGAGATGACTTCCTGCGGATTAAATGGGAGTCCGTTAAATGGGACTGGACATTATCCTTCCTATATTGCCTGTAATGTATATGGAAAAAAAGGTACCCGTTTCTTAAGCATGCTGAAGCATCCGAAGGCAGGTCATCCTTATCTTACCCAGAAAGGTGGGGACAGAGAATCCGGTGAGGATCAGTATGTGGCACATATGTGTGATGGAGCAGTTGCGGGATATAAATATTTTGATCTGTCTGAAACAAAGGAAATCCGTATCAATATCTGCGGAAATGCCAGAGGAACCGTTTATGTAAGAACCAGGGAAAATGAGAAGCCGGTAGCAGAGATTCAGATAAAGACATCCAGAGAGCGGAAAGGCTTTTCTGCGAAACTTGCCGGACTTGGAAAAAAAGAAGCACTGTTTTTCTGTTATGAAGGAAAAGGTTCTTTTGATTTCCACTCATTTGAACTGAAGTAGGAGGAAATATCTCATGAAAATTACAAAAATTGTGGAAAACCCGATTTTTCGCACGAAAATAAAATCAGATAATGTAAAGATACCTGAGATGATCATCGGATATTTTCTGGCACCGTTCTGCGCTATGCTTGCGAACTCCATTTTCGGTGCATATCTCAATCGTTATTATGTGGATGTTCTTGGCTGGACGAAATTCGGTGTGTTTGCGACAATGCTGCCGGTGATATCCGTGATCTTCGTTGTACTTGGAAATCTTCTGATTGGAAGATGGATCGATAATACAAGAACTTCCCAGGGAAAGGCAAGGCCATACATGTTGTTGTCTGCACCGATGGTAGTAGTCGCCGTGATCCTTCTGTTTATGACTCCAACCAGCCAGAGCGGAGCAATCCAGATGATCTGGATCGCAGTGTCCTATAACCTGTACTATGCCCTTGCATATCCATGTTTTTACACAGCGCACAGTTCCATGGTCGCACTGTCTACCAGAGATTCTTCACAGAGAGGCATGCTTGCAACTTTTTCCAATGCAGCGATGGTAGCTTCCGCAGGAATCGGGGCCAGTATTGTTGTGCCGGTTCTTCTGCAGAGTTTTCTTTTTGTGGCAGAGAATGGTGAGATTAATGTTGAGGCAAGTTATGCACACTGGAGGATCATTTCCATAGTACTGTGCCTGTTCTGCTTCTTTGGTATTCTCCTGGAGTATTATTTTACAAGAGAGCGCATCACAGAAGAAAATATCAACTTAAATATAAAGGAAGAAAAAATTCCGTTAAAGAAACAGGTGCAGGGATGTATCCGCAACAAATACTGGTGGATCATTATTCTCTATTTCCTGCTTTTCCAGATGGGACAGCTGGTAAAAAACAGCTCTATGAGTTTCTATGCCAGATGGATGTTTGACAGCGTGATCAATTCTGCCAATCCGGAACAGACTTCAGGAACGCTGATGTCAACTCTTGGTCTGATCGGAGGAATCCCTACTGCAATTGGAATGTTTGTGGCATGGCCGATCGCCAACAAGCTTGGAAAAAAACGTGCAGTTGTGCTGGGACTTTGCTTCTCTGTTGTTGGAGGCCTGGTATGTTTTATTGATGTGCACAGCTTTGTTCTGGTGTGTGTTGGCATGGTACTGAAAGGCATAGGAAGCATCCCGGCCATGTACGTGACTATGGCACTTCTTTCCGATGTGCTGGATCACCTGGAGGCAAAAAACGGTTTCCGAAGCGATGGTTTTACCATGTCTGTTTATGGATCAATCATGGTAGGTCTTACTGGAATCTGTACGGGAATTATCAACGGACTTCTTACATTTGCGGGATATACCAATACCGGTGTTGCCTGTGACCCGTCCACACTTACTATTATCAATAAGGTGGCAGATTACACCGGACAGGTGGTATACCGTCAGATGGGAGGGGTAGAGAATGTACTCGCTTTTGCATTCCTTGGAATGGAAGTGATCACGTTTGCCATCATCGTGTTTATGATGAGCAGACTGGATGTGGAGAAGCATATCGAGGAAGATCACAGGATCATCAAGGAAAATCAGAAAGCAGCAGTACTTGCTGCAGGCGGAACCTGGGAAGAAGAGTAAAGATTGCACAGAATATGACGGATTTTTCTGTTGTTTCAGAGCTGCTTTCTTGGTATACTGAACTCATGTGAAAAGTAGTTTTCATGGGGGTGAAAGCAGCGATGGTCCGCATTGCGGTAGTGGAAGACAGTGAGCAGGACAGAAGAGCACTTCTGGACTGTCTCCACAGATACGAAAAAGAACAGAAACTGAAATTTTCCATAGAGGAATTCCAGGATGGAGAGGATATTGTCACCGGATATTCAGCAGACTATGATCTGCTACTGATGGATATTGAGATGACTTTTATGAACGGAATGAAGGCGGCAGAGAAGATTCGGGAGATGGATAAGGATGTGGAGATTATTTTTATCACCAATGCCCCTCAGTATGCCATACGGGGATATAAGGTAAATGCGCTGGATTATATGCTGAAGCCGATCTCCTGGTTCTCTTTTTCTGAAAGTATGGGAAGAGCACTTTCCCGTGTAAAAACATCTGCCAGGGAGTATATCACCATTTCCCTGAAGGGTGGGAAACAGAAGCTGGATGTGGCGGAGATCTGTTACGTGGAGGTGCAGGATCATCTTCTGATCTATCACACAACAGAAGGGGAATACAGCACCAAGGGTACTATGAAAGACGCAGACAGCCAGTTTGATCCTGCGAAGTTTTTCCGGTGCAACCGGTGTTATCTTGTGAATCTGGAATATGTGGAGAATTATGTAGGAAGTGACGTGTGTGTAAACGGCGATGTGATCCAGGTCAGCCGCAGCAGACGGAAACCTTTCCTTGACGCATTAAATGAATATCTGAATGAGGTGGGCAAATGAATGCAGGAGAGGTGTTGAACACACCTGGTTATTACTACGCCATAGCTTATGCCATGTCAGGGCTTGTGATCGCAGGCTCTAATGAGAAGAAATTAAAAGGATGGAAGCTGGGAGTGGTAAGCTGCGTTCAGTTTGCCCTCCTTTTGTTATTTATGACATGGACCCATGGAGTTGGAAAAGCATTGTTCCTTCCGGCTATGGTGGTGATCATAGGATTGATGTACGGGTATATTTATATATGTAACTGTTTTACAGTGCGGGAAGCTGGATTTTTCTGTGTGAAAGCATTTATAAACGGAGAGTTTGGAGCTTCTCTGTGCTGGCAGGTTTTTTATTATATCCATGAGCTGACAGGATGCAGCTTCGTGTGGCAGTGGGGGATCATGGCGGTGGTTTATCTGGTACTGTTCGGGCTGATTTTTCTTATTGAGCGTTATCTCAAAAAAGATATTGAGGAACTGAATGTGACCCGGCGGGAGCTTCTGGTTGTTGTGATCGTTGCGGCTGCTGTTTTCGGAATGAGTAACTTAAGTTATCTGGATCAGAACGGACTGTTTAGCGGACGCTTTGCCATGGATATTTTTATCATCCGTACTTTGGTGGATTTAAGTGGAATGGCTGTGCTGTATGCTTACCATATCCAGGTAAAAGAAATGCAGCTCCGCCTGGAAAAAGATGCTCTTCGAAATATCATGGAAATGCAGTACAAGAATTATCAGCTTTCTAGGGAGAGCATAGATGTGGTCAATCAGAAATATCACGACTTGAAGCATCAGATCAATCTTCTGCGAAGCCAGGCAGATGCGGGAAAATCCAGAGATTATCTGGATAAAATGGAGCATGAGATCAAAGTCTATGAGACACAGAACAAGACAGGAAATCAGATCCTGGATGCAGTTCTTACCAACAAGTCCATGGTGTGTCAGAAGCGTGAGATCGAATTGAAGGTGATCATGGAAGGACAGAGTCTTTCGTTCATGGACGACATGGATATCAGTGCACTTTTTGGAAATATGCTGGACAACGCTATTGAGAGTGTCAGCAGGCAGAAGGAGAAAGAGAAGCGTCTTATCTGGCTTTATGTTTCCAGGGAAAAACAGTTCGTGCGGATCAGGACAGAGAATTACTGCGATGAGAAGATCCAGTTCCGTAACGGAATGCCTGTGACAACTAAAAAAGATAAGAGACTTCACGGGTATGGCATGAAGAGTATCTGTGCGACTGTGGAGAAATATGGTGGATCTACGGTGGCTCATCAGAGGGATAACTGGTTTGAGCTGAAGATCCTGATCCCGATCAGTGGGAAGGCTGGTAAATAAGAAGAGAAGTAGATCTGCTGTTCAGAAAAGATAGAACTGGAAATATTGGGAATTTTGTTGAAAATTACAAGAAAAAACAGTTGACAGGCAAGGTGCCTTATAATATAATAACTCAATGTGACGTAGTGCGAAGATGCTTGAGCCAATAGCCCCGGCGATGGCGTTTTATCAGCGGTTTCGGACATTTCCGCGATTTATTTTGCACCCGCGTTTCCATTTACTTTTTTTCGCGGAAGTACCGCGGTTTGAGAAACATTATCGTTGATAAATAACAGGAGGTAGGACCATGCAGACTTATATGGCTAATCCGGATAAAATCGAAAGAAAATGGTATGTAGTTGACGCAGAGGGTTGCACTCTGGGACGTCTGGCATCCGGTGTTGCAAGTGTTTTAAGAGGAAAGAACAAACCTCAGTTTACACCGCACGTTGACACAGGAGATTATGTAATCGTTGTAAACGCTGATAAGATCAAAGTTACAGGCAAGAAGCTTGAGCAGAAGATTTATTATAACCACTCCGACTATGTTGGTGGAATGAAAGAAACCACATTAAAAGAAATGTTAGCAAAGAAACCTGAGAAGGTTATCGAGCTCGCAGTTAAGGGAATGCTTCCGAAAGGACCTCTTGGAAGAGCTATGAACAAGAAACTTTTCGTATACGCAGGACCAGAGCACAAACATGAGGCTCAGAAGCCTGAAGTTTTAACATTTTAATAGGAGGTAGAAAACATTGGCTAGCGCAAAATTCTACGGAACAGGAAGAAGAAAGAAATCAATCGCAAGAGTTTACCTGGTACCTGGAACAGGTAAAATCACTATCAATAAAAGAGACATCGATGAGTACTTCGGACTTGAGACTCTGAAAGTTATCGTTCGTCAGCCGCTCACATTAACAGAGACAGAGGGCAAATTCGACGTGATCGTTAACGTTCGCGGCGGTGGATACACAGGACAGGCAGGAGCAATCCGTCACGGCCTTTCCAGAGCACTCCTCGAGGCAGACAACGACTACAGACCAGCTCTTAAAGCAGCAGGATTCCTTACACGTGATCCACGTATGAAAGAGCGTAAGAAGTACGGTCTCAAAGCAGCTCGTCGCGCTCCGCAGTTCAGCAAGCGATAATCGACTGCTCAGACTATATCAAAATGGTTCA
>CAVBVT010000015.1:0-33132 GCA_963598855.1 Eggerthellaceae bacterium | reverse complement strand
CAAGTACTTTTTTCAAGTTTTTTTCAAACATTTTTGAGTTAAGATTTTGTTGCCGTTTTGTTGACGACTTGGATACTTTATCATATCTTCTGTCTTTTGTCAACAACTTTTTTATTTTTTCTGAAAGATGATATCATTATCATTCTTTCAAAAACAATTTGTTTCCAACAACTCTGATAGGATAGCATCTTTTCAAACACCTGTCAACATGTTTTTTACAAAAAATCCATTTTTTCCCAAAAAAATATGTTTTCAGGAAAAAACCGCACTCCGCAGGCACGGTTTTCCCCGGAAATCCGGTAGGATCATGCCTGCAGAATGCGGTTTATTCCTGCAAAGATACGTATAAAGATGTTTTTATCATAGAGAAAGTTCAGCACTGTGTCTCCTTTGATCAGCCTCAAACCTTCCTGCCCTATTTCTGTATTGCACAGGATCGTCAGCACAAGCATTGCAACCCATATAAAAATAATACATTTTCCTCCGCCTACCAGTGCTCCTGCCAGTTTATTGATCCCGCGCAGTACCGGAAGTCTTGCCAGAAGATCCAATGCGTAGGCAAACACATGGATCAGAACTGATGCCAGTATATAGGACACCAGAAAAGAAAGACAGTTCACTGCTATATTGGCAAGATAGCGTGAGACATATTCTCCAAATGTATTTACTGACAGAGACTGATATACTGCTGCCGTATTATTATCTGTAATTCCATTTTGCAGCAATCCCGGAAGGTTCATGCCGCTGATCAGCTCATCCTGCTGCTCCCCGTCAACTACAGTTTCCCCATCCATCAATGATTCCACAAAATTCCCACTGACATCCTGGATTTTTTCGTAAACGGACGTATCATCCCTGATAAAGGTATTCACATACGGATTGATCAGCCATACCACAACAACCGACAGCAGAACCAGCAGTACAGACACTACTTCTTTTATGAAGCCGCGCCTGTACCCGTCAGCCATGGAAAAAGCAAGCAGTACAAGCACAGCCAGTCCAAGCCATGTCCAGCTCATATCTGCCTCCTTAACTGAATTTAATGGTGCTGACTCCGTTGTCCATCACCATCAGATATTTATTCCAGCCGATCTTAAAGAAGTCGCGGATCGTTCCATCCACACTTCCCATATATTTCTGTACGCCGCGGCTGTTCATCACACAGATCTGAGAACTGTTGTACATGATGATGTTGCCGTCGCTCATCTTGATAGTACTGTATGCAACATTGAAATTCTTCCGGAATTTCAGCTGTCCGCTCATGTTATAGACTTCCATTGTATATTCACTATCTTTACTGTTGTTCTTAAATACCAGTCCGATCCTCTGATCATCAAAAAATGTGCTTACGATCTCCTGTTTTACATTGATCGTTTTTCCCTCTTTAGGGATCTGGTTTCCCTGATAAGTGGAAAATCCATCGTCCCGCAGAGCAATATACTGGCTTTTGCTGATGCATTCAACCTGCGGAATCACTACATTCTCATAAGTGTAGCCGCTTACGATCCTGTCATCTTCGTTCTGTCCTACATCTCCATAATTATAAAAAGCAACATAGCTGGTAGTCTTGCTTCCATCTACATACTGGAATGTTACCATCATCACTCCATTATCAGAAACAGCAACATCCATCGGATATCCCGGATCATCTATCTTCGTAAGGTTTTCCGCTACCAGACTTCCATCTGAATTGTAAAAATTGATCCAGGTATTTTCATCGTTGTCAAGGATCGCTGCTACCATTCCATTGGCTGCGATACGAACTTTTACAATGGAATAGGATGTTGTAACAGTTCCTGTAACTCCCTTCTTATCGCAGATATAAAGAGATGTTCCCTCACTGTCTGCAATAACTGCCCTGCTTCCGTTGACATCTGCAATAGGATTCTGCATGGTGTAAGTTTCATTCCACACTGTATTCATACTGCTGTCAACCACAGATACTCCATCCGGGCTGTATCTCAGGATATCACCGTCCATCTCCACATACTGAGTGGAAACAACATCTTCCTGCTCACTGGTATTCAGCACTTTATAACTATGGTAGCTCCGTTTCTCAACATAAAGAAAAACGAGGCATACTGCCGCTATCACCACCACAACTGTGATGACTTTTTTTTCTCTGCCTGAAATCCTGCGGCGACGCGAATTCTTTCCGCGGTAAACACTGTTTCTGTCAGCCTGTTCCTGAGCCAGCTGAGCTTTCTGTTTCATCAGCTTTTTACGCTTTTGTTTCTTTTGAAGTTTTTTTATGATATTCACAACTGTATCCCTTACCTTATCATTGATTGTAAACTGGTTTTCCAGTTATTATAGCACACTCAGTCAGGGTAAAACAATTACCTGCCCAGGATAAATAATTTCATTGGCAGAGATCCCATTGAGTTTGCAGATTTCTTCCATTGCTTCTGTATTTCCGTAACATCGAATGCTGATCTGGTACAAAGTATCTCCTGGCCGTATCACATATGTCTGATGTGTATTCTGTGCTGATGCCGCTGTTTCTGCTGCCTGCTGCGCATTTTTCTGCGTATTTTGATCTTTTGTACTTTGATCATTCTTTGCATCTTCAGCTGCATCTTTATTTTCCTCTGATTTCTTCTTAGCAGAACTTTTTTGATTTTTTTCTGTCCCTGAACTTCCTGCGCTTTCTGAATTATCTGCTATTGGTGTCTGTGCCTTTTCTGTCACAGCCGGCACCGGTGTCTCCGTAACAGCAATATCATCTTTCCCAGCATCAGCAGGCATTTCCGTTGCTGCCGGCTGGTCTGCATTTTGGGTCACTGCTGCAGTGATCGGCACGATCTCATCTGAAGTTGCTGACTTTGTTGGTACTGCTGCCACTTCATTGGCCGATTCTGCATCTGTACTATTTTGCAATACCGCAGTTGCTTCCGGTGTCACCTGCGCGATCACTGCTGACGCAGTTGCTGCATCTTCCGGAATCCCAGAACTGCTTTGCCGGTTCTGAAAAAAAGCCACTCCTGTTGCCAGAACAGCCAGGGCCAGACATACCGTTGCTGCATAAGAAAAAACTGAAGTCTTTTCCTCCTCCCGTTCTTCCGGCTTTTTGCTGTCTATGATCTTGCGAAAATTCCGGACAGCTTTATCCTCCACTTTCTCAGACGTTTCCGGTCCGGCGTTCTGATTTCTCTCGATCATATACGACTGCATCTGAGAATTTTTTTCATAATAGATGTAATACCCTTCTACCTTTACCATAGTTCCGCCATCATAACGGAAAAATGCCTCGTCACGTTCTCCCGGTTCCATCAGCATCAGGATCTTTTCCCCGCCAAAATACCGCAGATGAACCTTTACCAACAGATCCGTGATCTCTACCATCACCTGATGCTGCGCAAAAAACCATCCCACGATCTCCTGCTCCGGAAAATATTCCTCCTTGTCTTCCTGAAGCTTCTGCCATACTTCCTCCGAAAAATCAATATGTTCCGCTGTGACTTCTATTCCGTCCACAGCCAGTGCGCCCTTCACAAAAATACAGGTCATATCTGCCGTCCATTTGATCTCGCCTGTAAGAACAGCTGTTTTTCCCTGCTCTTTTTCCTCTTCTGCCAACCTGCTTAAGAATGTGTAAACATAATCCTCCACGTAGATCCTGTAATTCCCGTTAGCCAGTCCGATCTGCCGCACATTTCTTGGCATGGCAAAAGTTTCCTGCGCTCCATCCTGCTCTGCTGTTTCCTCCTTATAAATGACCTCTATCATCTTATATCACCCCTTCGGGTACAGCATATCACAGGAAAAACGCGGAATTTATCATAATGTAAGATGCTTTTCCCATAATTTACCGACAGATTCTGCAGCGTGCATATTTTTTCCATTTTCGGGATAAGATGAAGGGAAAAGAAAAGAATCGAGGTTTCCCATGGCTTTTTACATTGATTCAAATAAAACCGGTTCTTCCGGAGAAATTGCATATCTTTTAAAAAAATGTATTCTTCACTGTCCTAAAAGATGGACTGAAATCGTATTTTTGTGCATTGGAAGCGACCGGATCACCGGCGACTGCTTAGGCCCATATATTGGACACCTGCTTCATCCCCACGAAAGTGCACGGATCTTTGTCTACGGAACGCTCTCCGACCCGGTACATGCCCTGAATCTGGAAAAATGCTCCAGGCTGATCGGACAGCTCCACCCTCATGCCCTGGTCATCGCTATTGATGCTTCCCTTGGACACAAAAAGCACCTGGGCTATGTGACCATTGGAAATGGTGCACTGTACCCAGGTGCTGGTGTTCAGAAAAATCTTCCGCCTGTTGGAGATATCCACATCACAGGCATTGTGAACATTGCCGGAATGCTGGAACATCTCACACTGCAGACAACACGGCTCTCCACCGTAGTCGCACTGGCAGATGTTATTGCCGGAGGAATCTTAAAGATCCTTCCCACAGAAACGGATATGATCTCCTGTTGATTTATAAAGCGGACATTCGCATTCCGCCTTTCGCTACATGCTCACGCATAAAATCATGAAGTGATTTTATGCAAAATCTTTAATCTGGCTGTAGATGCCTTCTGCATCAAGACCATATTTATGAAGAAGCTCTACGGCCGGGCCGGACTCACCGAATACATCGTGGATTCCGATACGTTTAACCGGTACTGGAGCCTTCTCAGCCAGGCACTCACATACAGCTCCGCCAAGGCCGCCAATGATGGAATGCTCCTCAACAGTTACAACTTTGCCTGTTTCTTTGGCAGCTGCAACAACAAGCTCCTCATCAAGAGGTTTGATGGTGTGGATATTGATAACTTTTGCGTCGATTCCGTCTGCTGCAAGCTTCTCAGCTGCCTCAAGAGCAGGAGCAACACAAAGTCCGTTTGCAATGATGGTAATATCTTTTCCCTCGCGGAGAACGATACCTTTACCAAGCTCAAATTTATAATCTGGTCTGTCGTTGATAACCGGAACTGCAAGACGTCCAAATCTCATATATACCGGTCCCTGGTGCTCGTAAGCAGCCTCAACCATAGCTTTAGCCTCGATGTCATCAGACGGACTTGCAACAACCATTCCAGGAATTGCTCTCATAAGTGCAAAATCCTCAAGACACTGATGTGTAGCACCATCCTCACCTACGGAAATGCCGCCGTGAGTTGCTCCGATCTTTACATTGAGCTTCGGATATCCGATGGAGTTACGGACCTGCTCGTAAGCACGTCCAGCTGCAAACATGGCAAATGTACTTGCAAAAGGAACCTTGCCTGTGGAAGCGATTCCTGCTGCAATACCCATCATGTTGCACTCTGCGATACCGCAGTCGATGTGACGCTCTGGAAATTCTTTCTTGAACATACCTGTCTGTGTAGCTGCAGCAAGGTCAGCGTCCAGAACGATAAGATCCTCGTGTTTTTTACCTAATTCTACAAGGGCACTGCCGTAGCTTGCTCTTGTTGCGATTTTCTTTACTTCTGACATAACGCTTCACCTACCTTCTCCAGATCTTCCATTGCCTGTGCATACTGCTCGTCATTCGGAGCTTTTCCGTGCCAGCCTACTGCGTTCTCCATGTAGGAAACGCCCTTGCCTTTTACGGTCTTCATGATGATAGCTGTCGGTATACCTTTGGTAGCTCTTGCCTCATCAAAAGCAGCTTTCAGCTGATCCATATCGTTGCCGTCAGCAACATTGATCACATGGAAATTGAAAGCTTCGAATTTCTTGTCGATCGGATACGGAGAGCATACGTCTGCAATATCGCCGTCGATCTGAAGTCCGTTGTTGTCCACGATCACAACCAGGTTATCCAGTTTACGGAAGCCTGCGAACATAGCCGCCTCCCATACCTGGCCCTCCTCGATCTCACCATCTCCAAGCAGTGTGTATACACGGTAATCATCGTTGCTCAGTTTGGCAGAAAGAGCCATACCAACTGCTGCAGAGATACCCTGTCCAAGGGAACCGCTTGACATGTCAACGCCCGGGATATGTTTCATATCCGGATGTCCCTGAAGGTAGGAACCAAGATGACGAAGTGTTTTCAGGTCTTCTTTCGGGAAGTATCCTCTCTCTGCAAGTACAGAGTAAAGTCCTGGTGCTGTATGTCCTTTGGAAAGAACAAAACGATCACGGTCTGCTTTCTTAGGATCCTTCGGGTCGATGTTCATCTCCTCGAAATATAAGTAAGTAAACACATCTGCTGCAGAAAGGGATCCGCCCGGATGGCCGGCCTTTGCTGCATGGACTGCTGTTACGATATCCTTGCGGACTTCGTTGGCAACTTTCTGAAGTTCTAACTTATCCATGTTATAAATGTCTCCTTTTTTAGTGCCCCGGTTATGCCGGAGTGTTTATATATAAAAGAGCTTCCAGTTGATTACTCACCGAATACTGCTTTATAGTCAGCCTGGAATTTAGCGATACCAGCATCTGTCAGCGGATGATGTGTCATCTGCTCAATTACCTTGAACGGTACAGTAGCGATATCAGCACCTGCAAGTGCGCATGCTGTTACGTGCATTGGATGACGAACGCTTGCTGCAATGATCTCTGTCGGGATATCTGCAACTGCAAACATCTCAGCGATCTGCTGGATCAGCTCAACACCATCTGTAGAGATGTCGTCCAGTCTTCCAAGGAACGGAGATACATATGTAGCACCTGCTCTTGCTGCAAGAAGTGCCTGGTTAGCGGAAAAGATCAGAGTAACGTTTGTCTTGATTCCCTCAGAAGAAAGAACTTTCACTGCTTTCAGTCCTTCTGTTGTCATCGGGATCTTAACAACCATGTTCGGATGGATCGCTGCGATCTCACGTCCCTCACGGATCATGCCCTCAGCGTCTGTTGTTGTAGCTTTAACCTCACCGCTGATCGGTCCGTCAACGATTGTTGTAATCTCTTTGATTACTTCGTTGAAATCTCTTCCCTCTTTTGCAATAAGGGACGGGTTGGTTGTAACACCACAGATAACTCCCATGTCATTAGCTTCTCTGATATCCTCTACTTTAGCTGTGTCGATAAAAAATTTCATTGTTTTTTCCTCCTGTTTACGTTCGTTCTTTTTCTTGATGATTCCATTATAACAAACTCATTGTGAGGGTCAAGGCTCTTATTTTTTATTAATAAATATTTTATTAATAAAGTTATGTTTTATTAATAGTGCCTGTCAATTTTTTCACCCATAGCAGCTCTCATCCAACTTCTTACAGCTTATATATTGCTGTAAATATCAGTTTTTTCGGTTTTCGCAACCACATGTATTTAGGAAAGTCTCTTTATATATTATTATTAATAATTTTTACGCCGTTATTTATTTTTCTGCCGGCAGACGTGTCTCAGTCCACCTTTGCATACCCCGTTGTACGGCGTGTGATCAGCTTCGGGGTATACTCAATATTATAAAGGCTGGCAGGTCTTTCATCGAGATAGAATTTATCATTCATATCGATCTTCCGGATGACGATGTCACAGGCATCACGGCCTTTCAGTGCAACAAAATGATCAATGGTCGTCAGTGAGATCCTTCGTATCCCCGAATAAAAAATATTGTCACAGCCGATGACCGAAACATCTTTCGGCACATGGAACCGCATCTCATGGAGTGCGTCAATAGCACCGATAGCCATCATATCATTCTGTCCTGCAATAGCTGTGAACTTTTTTCCTTCGCGGAGAAGTTCCATCGTCAGTTCGTATCCCATGGCATACTCTGAATCCATACGCGGGATCTTTCTGTCATTGGATTCATCTGCCGCCTTGATGATCACATGATCTTTTTTTCCCTCTTTCTCAAACTCGCGGACAAAACCTTCTACGCGTTTGGAACGCTGCCACTGCCGCCTGGTAAGAGGCGGCGTGATAAAGGCTACATCCGTATGTCCAAGGTCCAGAAGGTGACGGGCCATAAGCCGTCCCACTACTGTGTTATCCTGATTGATGGCATCCACTGTAGTTGTTTTTTCCTTGTTGCTGATGATGACCAGTGGCATCTCCTTTGCAATCTTTTCTACCTGATGCTGAAAATCAGGATGCGGATTGCAGGTGTAGATGATTCCGGCCGGCTGCATGGTCTGCATCATACGGAGATATTTTTCTTCCAGGCCTGCGTCCCTCTGGGTATTGCAGATAAACACTCCGTAGCCCTGTTCATTGGCCACGGACTCGATTCCCTGGAGGAGCAGTACGTAATAAGGACTTGTGAGCGTCGGGCAGAAAACAACGATCAGTTTTTCTTTCGGGCTGTCTTTCCGCTTCCGGCGGCCCGGCAGTTCATATCCCAGTTCTCGCGCTGCCTGTTCCACCCGTTCCACTGTTTCCCTTGAAAAAGAAACATTGTATTTCCGGTTCAGGACCATGGATACTGTTGCCTGGGAAACCCCGGCTCTCGCTGCCACGTCCGAAGAAGTTGCTTTCTTTTTTGCCATCGCACTCACCCCATTCCTATAGTTCTACTCTTCCCTCAAGTGCACGAAGCAACGTTACCTCGTCAATATACTCCAGGTCGCCGCCTACCGGAACTCCGCTGGCAATACGGCTGACCTTGATCCCTGTAGGTTTGATCAGCTTGCTGATATACATCGCTGTTGTCTCGCCTTCAAGACTTGAGTTGGTCGCCACGATCACTTCTTTTACATCTCCCTGAAGACGTGTCATCAGCTCTTTCAGCTTGATATCGTCCGGTCCGATTCCCAGCATCGGGGAGATCGCACCGTGAAGCACGTGGTAAACACCGTCAAATTTGCCTGTTTTTTCGTAGGCTGCCAGATCTCTGGTGTTCTCAACTACCATGATGGTACTGTGATCACGTTTCTGATTGGCACAGATGGGACAAAGTTCCTGGTCTGTCAGCGTGCAGCAGCATTTGCAGTACTGAACGTTCTGCCTTGCATCCGTAATGGAAGAAGTCAGCTGTTCCACCTGGTCTTTCGGCATATTCATGATGTGAAACGCAAGACGCTGTGCAGACTTGGCTCCGATCCCCGGAAGATGGGAAAGCTGCTCAATAAGTTTATTGATATGGCTGCTGTAATATTCCATCAGAAAGGAAGGCCTCCGCCCAGTCCGCCAAGACCGCCTGTGAGTTTGGACATAACTGCTGCAGACTCAGACTCAACCTGACGGAGAGCTTCGTTGGTTGCTGCTGCGATCATATCCTCAAGCATCTCGATATCATCCGGATCTACGGCTTCCTCGGAAAGTGTGACTTTTGTTATTTCACGTTTTCCGGAAACAGTAACGGAAACAGCTCCGCCGCCTACTGTTGCTGTGAACTCTTTCTCCTCGAGAGCCTTCTGGTTCTCCTCCATCTGGCGCTGCATTTTCTGCGCCTGCTTCATAAGATTATTCATATTTCCCGGCATACCCATGCCTGAGAATCCACCTCTTTTTGCCATAAAAAAGTCCTCCTGATTTTTTAAATTTATACTTCGTCGTCCGGGTCTTCTTCTACCACGATATCCATGTGGATGTTCTCCCGGAGCGCATCGTCTACTGTAATCTGTGCGAGATTGGTATGCTGATGTTTATTGGCTACCAGCATATGTATCTCCACTTTTTTTCCTGTGCGTGCTGCGATAATGTCCTGAAGCTCCTGCTGGGCTTCCGGATTATCCACATAATTCTGTCCCAGAAAATCCTGAAATTCCACAAAAAGTATGGGATCTCCTGTTTCCCCATTGTACTTGGGGACCGCTCTCTGCAGCGACTGTTTGAAAAGTCCTGTTGTCTGTCCCACAATGGCACGCCATCCTGCAACGATCTTCTGAAGATCTTCCGGTGCTGCCTTCTGAGGTGCCGGCTGCTGGCTCTGCGCTTCACCTCCTGCCGTCGCTCCTGCTTCCTGCGCTGCTCCGGCAGTGCCTTCTCGGACGATCACCTGCTGAATGGGACGTTCTGCGATCTGTTTTTCCAGAACACGGATACGGTCCAGAACGGAGTCCAGATTAGTCTCCATGGCAGGTCTGCAAAGCTTGATCAGCGCGATCTCCACCAGCACTCTTTTCTGGCTTGCAAAACGGATCTGATTGGACAGATCAGAGAAAATACGGATGTACCGCATCAACGTCTCCACATCTGTCATCTCACTCTCTTCCTTAAGAAGCCTCAGATTTTCGGAAGAAACATCGATCGCTTCCTCCGGATTCTCGGAAGTTTTCACAAGGAGGAGATTACGCATATACCAGGTAAAATCCGTCACAAACTGTCCAAGCTCACGGCCTCCTGTGATCAGCTCCTCCAGCACATGGATGGAACCTGTCACATCTCCTGTGAGAACTTTTCGCAGAAGCTTGCTGAATACCTCGGTATCTACAGCTCCCAGCACATCCAGGACTTTATCATAGATAAGCACCTGCCCCAGGTAAAAAGAGATGCACTGATCCAGAAGACTTAAAGCATCTCGCATGGAGCCGTCGCCTTTTTTTGCCACATAGCGCACTGCCTTCTCCTCTGCTTCCACGCCTTCGGCTTTCAGAAGTTCGGAAAGCCTGGCTGCTATGGTATCAATGGAGATCCTGTGGAAATCGTAACGCTGACATCTGGATAAAATAGTGATAGGGATCTTGTGTGCTTCTGTTGTCGCAAGGATAAAAATAACGTAGGAAGGCGGCTCTTCCAGTGTTTTCAGAAGAGCGTTAAACGCTCCTGTTGAGAGCATATGCACCTCATCGATGATGTAAACCTTGTATTTACCTTCTGTTGGGCGGTAAGCTACCTCCTCGCGGATTTCACGGATGTTGTCAACACCGTTGTTGGATGCGGCATCGATCTCGATCACATTCATAGCTGTTCCTACCTGGATGGCCTTGCACATGGCACATTCATTGCAAGGACTGCCGTTTACAGGATGTTCGCAGTTTACTGCCTTCGCCAGGATCTTCGCAACCGTAGTCTTACCGGTACCTCTGGTTCCGCAGAACAGGTATGCGTGTCCGATACGGTTGGCCTTGATCTGGTTGGTCAGTGTTGTCACGATATGATCCTGGCCTTTTACGTCGTCGAAATTGTCGGGACGAAATTTACGGTAAAGAGCAGTATAACTCATAAAACACTCCTTCTCTTCGCCACAGTCGCCGCGGAAAGACTTCCGCGGCGGCTATCTGACTTATGATTGATTAATCGCCAAAACTGATTCCGATCTGTTTGGCTGCTTTTACAAGCTGATCTTTCGGTGATACCATCTTCAGCTTGCCTGCGCATTCAGCAAGAGGAACACGTTTGATCTTACCGTTGATAACACCGATCATGATGCCATATTCCTCATCCATGATAGCCTGTGCTGCGCCTGCACCAATCCTTGTGGAAAGAACGCGGTCATATGCACATGGCTCTCCGCCTCGCTGCATATGTCCCGGAACTGTGATACGGACCTCACTTCCGGTTACTGCCTGGATCTGATCTGCGATCTCATAGGATACAGACGGATATTTCTTCGCTCTCTCTGCAAGTTTCTCTTTGTATTTCTTCTTCGGAAGCTCTGCATCTTCTTTGGAAATGGCTCCCTCAGCTACTGCAAGAATGGTAAAACGCTTGCCTGCCTTATTACGTTTCTGGATGGCTTCTGCAACCTTGTTGATGTCATACGGGATCTCAGGGATCAGGATAACATCTGCGCCGCCTGCAACACCTGCATTCAGCGTAAGGCTTCCTACCTTGTGGCCCATGATCTCAACGATAAATACGCGTCCGTGGGATGCTGCTGTTGTATGGATGCAGTCAATGGCATTGGTTGCGATTTCCAGTGCACTCTGGAAACCGAATGTCATGTCTGTGCCCCAGATATCGTTATCAATGGTCTTCGGAAGATGGATGATGTTCAGTCCCTCTTCGCGGAGAAGATTGGCTGTTTTCTGTGTGCCGTTTCCGCCGAGGATCACGAGACAGTCGAGACAAAGCTTATAATAAGTCTGTTTCATGGCCTCAACCTTATCCAGTCCCTTCTCATCCGGTACACGCATCAGTTTAAACGGCTGTCTGGATGTTCCCAGGATGGTACCGCCCTGTGTCAGGATTCCGGAAAAATCCTTGGTTGTGAGCATACGGTATTTCCCGTAGATCAGTCCCTTGTAGCCATCATCAAATCCGTATACCTCAAGGTTCTCAACGCTGTTGCTCAGTCCTTTTACAACGCCTCTCATGGTTGCGTTCAATGCCTGACAGTCACCGCCGCTTGTCAGCAGGCCGATTCTTTTAATCATAGCGTCCTCCATTCTGTGCTCTCTTATGTGCACATTTTATTTGTTGCTGTCCTTTTCAGAACTCCGGCATTTCTGCGGATCTTTTCCTGCAAAACAGCTCCATCGCTTTCTCTTTTCACAGAGTTTTACACATTATAATATTATAAAGCATTTTCTGGTTGTGTACAACATCAAATGCTTGTTTTTCCCGTCCGCAGAAAATTTCGCCCGTACCTTGACAAATCCGCAATAAGAGTCTATAATTAAATTCCGCGCAGCCGGGGAGATAGCGGTGCCCTGTACCTGCAATCCGCTACAGCAGGGGTGATGCCAATCTGAGGCTTGTATCTTGTGGAGCAGCCCTCTATAAGTGGCGTTGACGTTTGGGTCTTACGCAACAGGAATCTGTGAACCGTGTCAGGGCAGGAATGCAGCAGCACTAAGCAGAAGCTCTTGTGTGCCGTGAGGGTGCCTGGGCTGAGTTAACTGTAGAGGTAACGTCTGTGAGACCATTCCGAGGTGCGGCGCGCGTAAAAAAGGATTATAATATATGATCTCTATATAAACAGCATTCCCGCCGGGTTCGTCATTTATGACTGATCCGGCGGGATTTTTTTGTTTGCTGTATACATGATAAGTCCTGCTGAATCAAGCGAATATTTGCAGCTAAATCCGGGGACTTTCTTAATTTGGTCAATTATTTGCAGTATCCTGCAACTACCTGGTTGATCAGCTTACCGTCTGCCTTGCCTTTCAGGTCGCCCATAACTGCTTTCATGATCTGACCCTTGTTTCCTGTTGCAAGAACATCTGCAAATTTCTCCTCAAGATAAGCTTTGATCTCTGCTTCATCCATCTGCTTCGGAGCGTATTTCGCAATAATGTCGTATCTTGCCTGATACTCTTCTTTGAGATCTGTACGGTCTGCAGGGCAGGTGTCGATCTGCTCTTTGGCAGTTTTCAGCTCTTTCAGGATAACTCTGTCTACCAGATCACCTTTGATATCATCACGGCATCCTTCGTCAATGGCAACTTTCTTCACTGCTGCGATCAGTGCGGAAACTGCTTCCTTAGTTACCTTATCTTTGGCCTTCATTGCTGCTACCATATCTTTTCTTAAAACTTCAAGTTCCATTGTGTGATCCTCCATTTCCTGTCGTCTGTGTATGAACGACTCTCGTTTAATCTGAATGGATTTTTCTGTGATGCTTTAAAACCCATTTATGATTTTATTTTGATATTTTCATGTGATTCTGTCAAGAGTAAATCTTTCAGAACTTTTCGTTCCGTGCAATGGATTTTCCTGTTTTATGTCTGAAATCTCCTGTTCTGTTTCCGCTTCTATTCTGTTTCATCTGGCTGTACCTGCCCGGCAAGGCACTCGGCCTCCTGCTTCTTCAGCATCTTAGCCTGTTTCTTCTTTTCCCGCAGTTCCCGAAAAAATGTGGAAAGCATTTCGGAGCATTCTTCTTCCAGTACACCTTCTGTGATCTTTACCTGATGATTAAAACCTTCAATCTGCAAAAGATTCATAACAGAACCTGCGCATCCTGCTTTCGGGTTCATGCAGCCGATCACTACTTCATCGATCCTGGACTGCACAAGAGCTCCAGAGCACATCTGGCAGGGTTCCAGAGTTACATACATGGTGCAGCCTTCCAGCCGCCAGTCTCCCAGTTTTTTGCTGGCTTTGCGGATAGCATTGAGTTCTGCATGGGACAGGGTATTCTTATCTGTATTGCGGCGGTTGTAGCCCCTGGCTATGATCTTGCCTTCGTATACGATCACACATCCAATAGGTACTTCTTCCAATGCGCGGGCTTTTTTCGCCTGACGGATCGCCTCTTTCATAAAACGTTCCTGGTCTGTCACGTTCGGTCCTCCTGTGTTTATGTTCTTATATTTCGTACATTTGTCCATTCGATTATATCTTTCCTTGTATTCGGTGTCAATCTGCCTCCAACTGAGTTCCCTTCGTTCTCTTCATTTCATTTTTCCGATGCTCACCGTTCCTGCCGCACAGCAAACCCTCATTACTCCTGATATGAAAAAACGCCGCAGGAATTTCTTATATTTATTCCCACAGCGTCTGCTATTCATCCTAATTATTCTCTTCAAAAATTGCCTTTATTTCCTCTGCTGTTTCCTGCAGTTTCTGTGCTCTATGTCCCAGAATACGGACAGCAAGATCTCCATGAACCAGCTGTGTTACACCGCCGTCACATTTCTTCTCATTTTCCAGAACTTCCCATATTTTCTCCTGCATATCTCCAGCCGGTCCGGTCAGAAAAATATTGGCCATGTGCGTATATCCTTCATACATGCCAAGCCCTTCCATGTCCATTTTATCAGGCTCATAGCGGGTATTATCCCGATAGATCAGCTGTCCGGCACGTCTGATATTTACCCTGGAAGCAAACTTGCGATACAGAAAACGCTCATCAGAAGCCTTTCTTCCGCAGGAAATGATCTCCAGAAGAAAGAGTCTGGAACTTTCATCTGCCAGCTCAAATTCCATAGTACTGTCAAAAGCAGACCGGGCATAGGGAATCACCGGCTGCGGATAATAATAAAAAGACGAATTTTTCTCTACCTGCGCCTTTACATAGCGAACAGCTTCCCCTTCTTTCATCTTGTGGATTTTATCAAAAGACTGGGACAGAAACTCCAGTTCCGTTCCTTCTGCCACAAAAAAATCAAACTCCTGCCTGTCTCCTTCCATGATCCCGGCTGAAGCACAGAGCGGCATAACAGAAATCCCACCATTTTTCTTTGGAAAAGGATTCATGATCTTATAGGGGGCTGTAAAAGACACATCTTCTACAATCGTTTTTCCTTCTCTGATGCCGGTTTTCAGAAACAGTCTGGAAAGTTTTCCGAATTTATTTTCTGCCAAAGATCAGCCCGCCTTTCTTACATATCTTCCAGAAGCACGTTTTTTTTAATCCATTCCACGATCGTATCCACATGCTCGTCACCGCGGATATTTGTAAAAACAAACGGTCTTTCCCCACGCATTTTTCTGGAATCCCGATCCATAACTTCCAGACTTGCACCTACATAAGGTGCAAGATCGATCTTGTTGATCACCAGAAGATCTGATCTTGTAATGCCCGGACCGCCTTTTCGCGGGATCTTGTCTCCCTCAGCCACATCAATCACGAAAATCGTAGCATCTACAAGTTCCGGACTGAATGTAGCAGAGAGATTGTCTCCACCACTCTCAATAAAAAGGATATGGATATCCGGAAAACGTTCCATCATCTCATCTACAGCCTCAAGATTCATGGAAGCATCCTCACGAATCGCTGTATGAGGGCATCCGCCCGTCTCCACACCAATGATACGTTCTACAGGAAGTACACTGTTTTTTGCAAGAAACTGCGCATCTTCCTTGGTGTAAATATCATTTGTAATGACACCAATACTATAATCTTTTGCCATTTTTCTTGACAAAGCTTCAATCAAAGCTGTTTTACCAGAACCTACCGGTCCGGCAACTCCGATTTTTACATATGACATAAAAAAATTGCTCCTCTCTATTTACGACATATAAAGTCTGGAATAAAGCTTCTCATGCTGGATTCCGCGGATATCAAATCCTGGTGAAGACAGGCAAAGATCATCCTCTGTACAGTCCGAAATATAGGATAGTATCTCTTCAAATTCCTCATAGCATCCGCAAAGCAATGTCTGCCCTGCACTCTGACTCAGAGGAATAGTTTTTACACAGTTTGTCACCATAGCCGATGTCTGAGCATAAAGATAATGGTAAAGTGTTTCTTCCTCTTCGATTCCAAGTGCTGCACAGAAAACTCCATAAGCACAGCAATGGCTCACTGGTTTTCCTTTCCGCGCTGCCAGATACTTTTCGAAGATTTCCCTTTTTTCCATAGGAATATTTTTCTGCGGAAGTTTACAGATCGTCTTTGTAAAACGGGAACCCATTTTTCTGGATGCTTCTCTCTGCTCCATGGGAATCCTGGACGCACCCAGGATCTCCTCCAAAGTGTCCAGTGCCTCCACATCTTCTTTCAGTGCATATTCATAAGCCAAACGCACGCCAAGAAGATCTGTACATGCCAGATTCAGCTTTATTTTTTTGCCGATATATTCTGCCGCTGTTTTTTCATCGTGCACTCTGCCCTGCTGAATATAGGTCTCCAGTCCCTGCGAATGGGAATAGCCTCCTATCGGAAAAAGGGCATCGTTTACCTGCAAAAGAAAAAAACGGCGGATTTCTTTCATTTTATCCATATAAATTCCTCAGTGATGATGATTATGGATGGATGCAGAGATCCTGCGGTCAAAATCCAGCTTCACCGTTTTTTTCTCGGCTTTTACTCCATGAAGCTTTTCCAGCATGACCATCATCGGCTCGTTGTAAATTGTGATAAATGTGTTTTCCTGATCTCCCCAGAAAAGCGGTGCATGGCGGTTTCCGATCTCGTAACAGACTTTTGCCACATATTTCTCATGCCCCGGCTCCAGAGACACTTTGATAACTTCACAGAGTGGTGTATTTACAGCGATCAGAAGTTTATCATCCTCATAGATCACATCGTCCTGAAAAAGACCTCTTGTAAGCACAGAATCGTCCAGACGGATTCCCACTTCCCGGCCTCTGTCTGTGGTTTTTCTGTGGATCTTCTTAAAAGCTTCATGCCATTCAATATCCACATATTCCACTGTTTTTCCGGTCAGATCAAAATCCTTTAATTTCCCCAGAATTTTTTCACAAAGCATAAATTTATCTCCTCTATTTTTACCATACTCCGAGAAGCAGCATCACTCCTGGCACCCAGGCTGTGATCACTCCCTCAAAGATCTGAAGTGCAGGAACAAATCTGCCAAGTTTTTTCCCCATAATGTCTTCCACGAAAGCTGTTCCCCAGAGAATTGCCCAGAGATACCAGATTCCAGCCCAGCGGATATCCGGTGTGATCCCAAGAGTTTCGCTTCCCAAGAAGCCTTCAATAGTTCCAAATACCACTGCATTGATGGCTACAAATGTGGAAAACCACGCAAACGGGATCGGACTCAGTTTCAGTATCTTTGAAAAAGCCACAAACAGGTATGTAAAACAGAACAGAAGACCTGTTCCTGCTGCATAATAATTCCCCTGAACAAGATTTACAAAGTTGATAAAAAGGGAAAGTCCACCTGTTAAAATATTCATTACAGCTGCTGATTTTCCATCTACATTATATAAAGTACACATTCCATTATTGATCAGAACGATTCCCACGAATAAAAGGCATACTCCTAACATCTGTTTTCCTCCTTATAGTCAGTCATATCTTGTGTTCTGACAGCAGACACGGAGAAAATTTTTCTCCGGACTGCTGTTCAGATATATTATCAAGTAGGTTCGTTAAAACAGATTATAAAGCTGTGTAAGCGGAAGTTTTTCCGCAGGTTTGGAAGTAATTGTCTCTCCGTCTACAGTTACCTCATAGGTCTCCGGATCTACCGTAATCTTAGGTGTGCGGTTGTTAAATACCATATCTTTCTTGGCAATATCACGGCAGCCTTTTACAGGAACAACTGTTTTTTCCAGACCATAGGCTTCTTTAATGCCAGCCTCATAGGCAGCCTGTGAAACAAAAGTAAGGCACGCTTCGTTCTTTGCTTTTCCATGAGCTGCAAACATCGGCTGATACATTACCGGCTGTGTGGTCGGAATGGATGCGTTGGCATCACCCATTTTGGACGCAACGATCATGCCACCTTTGATGATGATATCTGGTTTTGTGCCGAAAAATGTCGGATTCCACAGAACAAGATCTGCAAATTTCCCCTTCTCAACAGAACCTACATAACTGGAAATTCCATGTGTGATAGCAGGATTGATGGTATATTTTGCAATGTAGCGTTTTACACGGAAGTTATCATTTCCTTTGCCCTCATCTTCCGGAAGAGCACCACGCTCATCTTTCATTTTGCTGGCGGTCTGCCAGGTACGTGTGATGACCTCACCTACACGGCCCATAGCCTGAGAATCTGAACTCATCATACTGAAGATTCCCATATCATGAAGAACATCCTCTGCTGCAATAGTTTCAGGACGGATACGGGAATCTGCAAAAGCCACATCCTCCGGAATTTTTTTGTCCAAGTGATGGCATACCATCAGCATGTCCAGATGCTCATCCAGGGTATTTACTGTATATGGCATGGTAGGATTGGTGGAAGATGGCAGAACATTTCCTGCTGCTGCGGCACGGATGATATCCGGTGCATGTCCGCCGCCTGCACCTTCTGTATGATATGTATGGATCGTTCTTCCACCGATAGCTGCAAGTGTATCTTCCACACAGCCGCCTTCATTCAGGGTATCTGTATGAATGGCAACCTGTACATCGTACTCATCTGCAACATTCAGGCAATGATTGATAACTGCAGGTGTTGCACCCCAATCCTCATGGATCTTCAGTCCCATAGCACCAGCTTTTACCTGTTCGATCAGAGGAGCTTCATCTGCACAGTTTCCTTTTCCAAGGAATCCAAGATTCATCGGATATTCCTCTGCTGCTTTCAGCATCATTCGAAGGTTCCATGGTCCAGGTGTACAGGTAGTTGCATTGGTTCCGTCTGCAGGGCCTGTTCCTCCTCCGATCATAGTCGTAACGCCGCTGTACAGTGCACAGTCGATCTGCTGCGGACTGATAAAATGAATGTGGGTATCAATACCGCCAGCTGTGACGATCATTCCTTCTCCTGCCAGTGCCTCTGTGGATGCACCAACAGTCATTCCAGGCGTTACTCCATCCATAATATCCGGATTTCCCGCTTTGCCGATCCCCGCGATCTTTCCATCTTTGATTCCGATATCTGCCTTGATGATTCCTGTGGTATC
The DNA here is from genome assembly GCA_963598855.1 of Eggerthellaceae bacterium. GTDB lineage: Bacteria > Bacillota > Clostridia > Lachnospirales > Lachnospiraceae > Blautia_A. Next base: position 14,129 of record CAVBVT010000015.1, on the reverse strand, counting down.
TACGATCAGGGCATTGGTGATCACAAGATCCAGGTCTCCGTCACGGCTGCAGGTCTTTACAGACTGGCCCATTCCGTCACGGATAGTTTTGCCGCCGCCGAATTTTACTTCATCGCCGTATGTGGTGTAATCTTTCTCAACTTCCACTACAAGGCTGGTGTCTGCAAGTCTTACTTTATCACCAGTTGTAGGGCCGTACATCATTGCATATTTTTCGCCGGAAATTTTTACGCTCATTTGTGTCCCTCCTTATAAGAATCCCTTTAATGCTGCTTTTTCCATGGAGGCCTTCTTCGTATCCTCGGCTGCCCTTGCCCTTGTCAGGTCATTCAGGCCAAATACCCGTTTCCTTCCACCCATCTCTGTCAGCTGTACTTCTTTTTCCTCGCCCGGCTCAAAACGCACGGAGGTTCCGGACGGAATATCCAGATGATATCCATATGCAGCCTCACGGTCAAAAGAGAGGCATTTGTTTACTTCGAAAAAGTGAAAATGAGAGCCTACCTGTACAGGACGGTCACCTTTATTGGCAACCAGGATCTTTGTGGTTTGTTTCCCTTCATTAAGTACGATCTCTCTGTCTGCAGGAATAATTTCGCCAATTTTCATGTCAATTCCTCCTTACTGAATCGGATTGTGTACAGTCACAAGCTTTGTTCCGTCAGGGAATGTTGCCTCAACCTGCACTTCGCCAAGCATATCAGCCACGCCGTCCATCACATCATCTTTTGTGAGGATCGTGGTTCCAAGCTGCATCAGCTCTACGACAGTTTTTCCATCGCGAGCCAGTTCCAGAAGCTCGGAACTGATGTAAGCCAATGCTTCTACATAATTCAGTTTCAGTCCGCGTTCCTTCCTCTCCTTAGCCAGATTTCCGGCCATATGGAGCATGAGTTTTTCCTGTTCCTTAGGGTTAAGTCTCATTATCTGTTCCTCCTTTTCCGCCTACATTCTCTACTAAAATATAGTCCAAAATTAAAAAAATGCAGACAACAGCATCATACGGACCCCATTGTCTGCACCAACAAGTGGATTATAAATGATTTTCTGTGCAAAGTCAAGCAATGCCAGCACCAGCTTTAATTATGAAGAGATTCTCCGTTTGTTGCGATCACATCCTTATACCAGTAGAAGGATTTCTTCTTATAACGGTTAAGGGTACCGCTTCCGTCATCATTACGGTCTACATAAATATAACCATAACGTTTTTTCAGCTCTGCTGTGGATGCACTGACAAGGTCAATACAGCCCCAGGAAGTATACCCCATAACCTCTACGCCATCCTCAACTGCCTCTTCTACCTGGAGAAGATGCTTCTGAAGGTAATCAATACGATAATCATCCTCAACCGTCATAACCCCATCCTTCTCAACCAGCTTGTCCACTGCGCCCAAACCGTTCTCAACAATGAACAGCGGCTTCTGGTAACGATCCCAGTAATAGTTCAGCACATAGCGAAGGCCCTTCGGGTCAATCTGCCAGCCCCACTCGGAAGCCTCCAGATACGGATTCGGAACGCCACCCATAAGATTGCCCTTTCCACTGATCTGTTTTTCCGGATCCGCTGTATCACAGATACTCATATAATAGCTGAAGGAAACGAAATCTACGGTATTCTTCAGAATTTCCTCATCACCAGGCTCAAATTTGATCTCGATATTGTTCTCACGGAAATAGCGTTTCATATATCCTGGATAGTATCCACGGACATGTACATCGCCAAAGAAATCGTTCTTATGAACGCTCTCCATAGTCTTGATCACATCATCCGGGCATGGTGTCAGCGGATAAGTCGGCATGCTTAAGATCATGCAGCCGATCTTTGCATCCGGCATCATCTCATGGCCGATCTTTGTTGCAAGGGCACTTGCTACCAGCTCATGATGAACAGCCTGATACAGATCCTGCTGGGAAAGCTTGTCTTTTTCTGTGTAAATACCGCCGCTTAAAAACGGCTCATGGAGAACAGAGTTGATCTCGTTGAATGTCAGCCAATATTTAACTTTTTTTGCGTATCTTGCGAAAATAGTTCTCACATATCTCTCATAAAAGCCGATCATCTTTCTGTTTACCCAGCCATCATAGGTCTTTGCAAGATGAAGCGGTGTCTCATAATGGGAAATTGTTACCAGCGGCTCAATTCCGTATTTATGACACTCGTCAAAAAGATCATCATAGAACTGAAGACCTTTTTCGTTCGGTGTCTCCTCATCCCCATTCGGGAAAATACGGCTCCATGCAATGGATGTACGGAATACTTTGAATCCCATCTCTGCAAATAATTTCACATCTTCTTTATAGCGATGGTAAAAATCGATTCCGATCAGTTTCATGTTATCCGGTGTAGGCTCCTCTGTTCTCGGTCCTACGATTCCGTGCGGTGTTACGTCCTGTGTGCATAAACCTTTTCCATCTTCATTGTATGCACCTTCACACTGATTGGCAGCAACTGCGCCGCCCCATAAAAAATTCTTTGGAAATGACATTCTGGAATCCTCCTTATGTAATATATTCAAGCGGACATTCGGAATCCGCTTCGCTACTTCCTCATGAACAAATAAGCGGAATAACCGCTTATTTGTTCATGAAATGATATAAAGCACCAATTAAATTTGCGTCGTTGTAGAATCTGCAGTTTGTGATCTTTGGTTCCGGAACGTATGGAGAAACTACTCGCAGCGGAATATTCTCCAGGATCTCATCCAGACTTCTCTGCAGATATTTATGCAGGAGCGGCTGCTGGCTGATGCCGCCGCCGATAGCAATGATATCCAGATCCAGATAAATGTTCAGGTTATAGATCTGTACTGCAAGACTGTCTGTGAATTCTTTTAAGCCTGCAAGAACTTTTTCATCGCCGTCATTTGCCAGTCCAAAAATCTTCACGCCATCATAATTCTGCCAGTCTTCGCCAGTATGTTTTGCGACAATCTTCGCAAGGCCTTCCGCACCGTTGTTCAGTCCCCAGTAGCTTTCCATTTCTGCCGGTTTCTTCGCATCTGTGCACACATAGCTGTACTCGCCTGCTGTGAAATGGTTTCCGCGGAAAAGTTTTCCGTTGAGGATGATCCCACCTGCAACGCCAGAACCAAGAACAACAACCGCCCCGTTTGTACAGCCCTTAAGGCTTCCTCTCCAGAACTCGGCAAGTGCTGCGCATTTTCCGTCATTTTCTACAGAAACCGGGATTCCGTAACGTTTGGAAAGTTCTGCGCCAACTGTGCTTCCTGCAAGATATGCAAGGTATCCTGCTGTTACGCAGTAGCCGTCCTTGTTGTCCAGCATACCGGGCATACTGATGGCAATACCTTCAATGCGGTTTCTGTATTTCTCTACAACACCGTCGAGAACTGCATAATAGTCCTCTTTTGTCTTTGTACGATAATCCGGTGTAGGAACTTTATCTTTTTCAAGAATTTCTGCATTTTCGTCCATTAACGCGTATTTCGTAAATGTTCCGCCTGCATCAAAAACCAGATAATTTTTCATTTTCATTTTACCTCAAAATTTATTTCTCGTCACCGAAATTCAGAGCAAGTTTTGCAAAGAAATCTTCCAGTGTCAGTCTTGCATCAAGATATTTGTAAACACGGATCTCACGGTTGTCCTGGCCATGAATGTATGTCATATCCTCTGCGATTCTTGGTGCAGGTACCATATCGTAGCTTACTTTTTCCAGCTCCTCCATCAGAACTGCGATGGTTCCCTGATCACCAAGTCCCCAGATCTCACCCTGAGGCCAGTCCATTTCGTACTTAGCTGCTACATGGTTGAAATCTACCAGCTGCTCGAAAAGATATTTTCCGATCTTTCCGCATGGGCGGACTTTCAGCTGAAGCTCTGCAAGAGAAACAGCCATTACTTTGTAAAGGCTCATCGGTACCTGCCATACCGGCACTTTGGAAGAGAATACTACGTTTGCAGCGTGGATATCCATCATCAGGTTAAACTCGAATCCTCCCTTTGGATAGTCAGCTCCGCCGATCCAGATCACTGTCATGCGCTCTGCGATCTCCGGCTTCATCAGAAGTGCAGATGCAACGTCTGTGATGGCACCCTGGCATGCAATGTATAACGGTCTTTTATCGTCTTTCATAGCTTCCTCGATGATGAATCTTGCACCCTCGGAATCGATCGGTGTGTGCTCATCCTCAAGGGCACGCGGTGCACCAAGTTTTACCGGATACTGGTCCTTAAGTCCCATAAGATCCATAACTTTGATGATCTCATCGTAGCTTGCCTGTGCAGTACCAAGCTCGCCGTACTGCTGCGGGTTTTTCCAGAAATGACCTGCAACAAGGCCTTTTACGTCGAATCTTGGTGTCATGAGATGATGTGCTACTGCGTACTGGTCATCTGCCTCGTTTTTGCAGTCTGTATGTACGATCACTCTTACTTTTTTGTTTTCCGGTACTGTATAGGCGTAATTCCACATATTATTTTTCCTCCTGAAGATTTTCTTTTCTGTAATCGAAAGGAGCACCTTTCGATGCTCCTTATTTTGCTTTCTGTTCTGTTTTATGCGTTCTCTTTATGGCGTTTGTCAAGATCTGCACGGATCTGCGGATATTTTTTATCCAGATCGTACGGAAGAAGTACGACAACTGCCATTACTGTAGATACCAGTGCAAGACCGCCAAATGCGAAGTTGATCGCTGTGTGTGTCTGCGGATATTTTGTTGCGATATCTACACCATCTGCGATTGCTTTGTCAAGTTTGGATGCATCGTAGTTACCCCATACAAGAAGAGCAGATACGATAGCAGATGCTGCTGCAGATGAAACTTTGTTTACGAATCCCTGGATCGCATTCTGTGTTCCGCCAAGGTTTCTTCCTACCTGCCACTCTGTGTAGTCGAAGATGTCAGGCATCATGGAGAAGAACATACTGGAACGGAAACCGAATCCAAGTCCGATCAGTCCAAGTGCTGCTGTTGCGATGGTTCCGTCAGATGTGAAGAACAGGATCGCATATCCAACGATATCTACGATAGCACCAAACTGGATCAGTTTAATCTTTGCGATTCCCTTACCATTAAGGTAAGCTGCAAGGATCATTGTCGGGATAGCAAGTAAGGTAAGTAAAGTAAGTGCAAGTGACATTCCATTTACATCGCCAACAATGTAAGTATAGTAATACTGCATTGCTCCGTACATGGAAAGGTATCCAAGGAAGAGGAAGAATACCTCGCCAAGGAACATGATGTAGTATTTGTTCTTTACAAGGCTTCTGATATCTTTAACAAGAGAGCTTTTTCCTGCGGACTGTGTCGGCGGGTTGATCTCTACGATGGAGAATACGCAGATTGCCATGATGATGATAACGATGATTCCAAGTACAATGTTTGTGTTACGGTATCCGGTAGCCAGTGCTGCACCAGTTGCATCTTTGGAGCCGGAGAAGAAGTATACCATCGGAAGCACGAACAGGGAAGATGTCAGTGATCCAAGGTTTGAAAATACAGTACGTGTTGTTGAAATCTTTGTACGCTCTGTTGCAGACGGTGACAGAGAAGATACGATCGGTGCCATCGGAATGTTTACCAAAGTGTAGCCAAATGAGAAGATAATGTAGGTTATGTATGCCCATGCAAGTTTAGCACCTGCGCTCCATCCTGTCGGAACGGAAAACAGAAGTACCATACCTACTGCAAGGACCGGTGCTCCGTAAAGCATCCACGGACGGTAACGTCCCATCTTTGTATCTGTACGGTCGATCATTGCACCTACCATGTAGTCTGTGAAAGCATCGATGAATTTTGTTACAACAAACATAAATCCAACAGCTCCAGCTGCAAGTCCCGCGCAGTTTGTGTAATAGAAGAGAAGGTATGTATTGGCAAGAAGGTATGCAAGATTACAAGCATAATCACTGATACCAAAACCGATACGCTGTCTCCATTTAAACTTTGTCGTTTCATAATATGCCGGTTCGTGTTTTAACTTTTGCATTTCTTTCCTCCACCTTTTTTATGTTGATTTAACGATCCGTTTCAGAACATGTAATTTTTTCTGCGCGCCCTGTTCCTGACGGATCAATTACGTATGTCTTAACGACAAGCATATTATAAGCAAAGATTTCCTGTTTTCGTTATCATATTTTTGATGTTTTTGTCATTTTTTCAACATATTTCTAATATTTTTATAAACTTATTCAGGAATAAAATTCTTTCCGTTTATATTTCTCACGGTACTGCCTCGGGGTCATTTTCATATATTCTTTGAATACACTGCCAAAATGGCTCTGGGAATTGAAGCATACGTAGTCACTGATCTCCGACAGGGTGGCATCAGAATACTTCAGAAGATTGGCAGCTCTTTTTACCCGAAATTTCAGAATGTATTCCTGGATCTTCTCTCCTGTATCCTGACGGAAGCTCCGGGACAGGTGTCCCTGGCTGATCCCGATTGCTTCGGCAATGTCCTCCAGGTAAATCTTGTGGTGGTAATTCTGGGAAATATAATCTTTGCACTGCTCTGTGTAGCTGGAAAAATTTCTCGTTTCTCTGGCATCTGCTACCAGCTTTGTAAACTTATAAAGAGATCTCCTGTTCAGTTCTGTGATCTCCTCGATCTTCTGGCACTGATCGATCTGATTGATCAGGTAATCACTGAGACGATAGGCGTCCGCCGGTGAAACTCCTCCCGCAATAGCCTCTCTGGTAGCCATTGTTGTGGTTACAATAGCCAGATTCCTCTGATCATTAAAACGGTTCTTTGAAAGAATGCCGGCTTTTTCAAAGAGGCCAGAAGCACGTTCATTGATCTCTTCTACATTTCCCTCCCGGATGCAGTCCATTACATAGCGTTCTTCCATGTATGTGTGATGATAGGCTGCTCCATCCGGTTTATCCAGTTCGATACGGACTGTGTCATTCTCTTCCCGGACTTCTTTTTCTTCAATGAGATTATTTTTCTCCATAAGATCATCCGGCTGGATATCTTTTCCTTCCAGAAGTTCATACAGGAAACTGACAAAATTCAGCATTCGGTTCAAAGTCATCTGATCTGGATGGCGCTCTTCTTTAGCTGATATATGATATTTTTTGTAAAACTGGTGGATTTCCACGTAACTGAGCTGTTCCGCACATACAGGGCCTGACAGATAAAATTCCTGTCCGCTCTGAACACAGAAGAAATAGATCTTGTCAAAAACCTTGCAGATAGCTGGTACATCCTGTTCTTTTGCCCGACGGATCAGGGCATTTACCAACTCCCCTGATATAGTCAGCGGATTCTGTTTTTCGGAAAATATGCCAAAACTCCGTACATCTTTTCCGGTTTCGTCTGTATAAAAAATGGGGATTCCCCACAGCACTTCCAGCTTTCTCAGCAATGTATGTTCTGCCATGTCGGTGTCCTTTCGTTTGTTGTTTATTTCCCGGGAGACTCGTTTGTTTCGGGTAATATCTGGGTAAATTATACGTGGTTTGAGATGGTTTCGCAATCATTTATAAAACACCAATATAACATTGCAGCTTTTTGCATGCTGAGGTATGCTTATACTGGTATTGTCAAGAATTACCTGATTTGATCATTCTTATATAAACGAGAGGGTTTTACTTATGAAAATATGCGGTTTTAACAAAACAACTTTACTGGATTATCCGGGGCGGGTAGCCTGCACTATATTCCTAGGCGGCTGCAACTTCCGCTGTCCTTTTTGCCAGAATGGAGCTCTTGTTGTGGAACCAGGCAGCCAGCCTGAATATTCCCAGGAGGAAATTCTGGCTTTTCTGAAAAAAAGGAAAGGAATTCTGGACGGTGTATGCGTATCTGGCGGCGAACCAACGCTTTCTGACGGACTTCCGGATTTTCTTCGAGAGATCAAGGATCTTGGTTATGATGTGAAGCTTGATACCAACGGGTCACGTCCTTCTGTAGCAAAAAAGCTGGCAGCAGATGGCCTCATTGACAAGGTCGCTATGGATATCAAGGCCTGTCCTTCCAATTATCATGTACTTACCGGCGTGAATGTTGATCTGGACGCGATCCGTGAAACTGCCAGATGGCTGCTGAACGGAGATCTTGATTATGAATTTCGTACGACTGTTGTGCGGGAACTTCATTCTGAAAAAGATTTCCAAGAGATCAGTCAGTGGCTAAGCGGCGCAAAGGCCTATTATCTTCAGGCTTACCGGGATTCCGACGGGGTTCTGATGCCGGGATTCACTGCCTGTTCTGAGGATGCGATGAAAAACTACCGGGATATCCTCCTTGGGACGATCCCGGTAGTTGAAATTCGTGGTATGGATCTGTGATCTGCGTATCTGCAAAATGATCTGCCTACTCGTATATCTGAAAACTTTTCGATCAGACATTAATAAAGCAGTACCAGTACCCACCTTTGCCGCCTGGAATATGGATATCCGGGCATTCCTTAAAGTAGGAAAATCCAAACATATTGGCCATAAACCGCTCCTGCTGGCTGTATCCGCCGGGAACTCCCAGTATGTACTGTCCCCGGTGATTTCTGCCCAGCAGAAGATGCCCGAAATTCTGATATCCATATATGACAAAACGGTTGTTGCAAAAGCAGCCGTTTTGTTTACATAAAACGGAGCAATCGGATGGTTTGATCTTCCGGCAGTCTGTGAACTGACCATCATTGAAAGGTACATCACATGGTATGCCTGGAAGTGGGCGTGGTGGTTTTGGGCCGGGACTGGGATGTGGCTGACCCAGGCGAGGTGGTTGTGGTGGCCTCAAACCGGGATTCGGATGTGGCTCGCCTGGGCGAGATGGTTCCTGCGGTTTCGGACCTGGACCCGGCGGTCTTAAACCGGGATTCGGGTGATTTGGCCCTGGTTCGGACGGTCTCGAATCCGGACGGTTGGACATTGACTCCGGCTGCCTTTGTCCCGGATAATTTTGCCCCTGTTCCGGCGAACGCATTTCCAATCGATTTGAATTTAATTCCGGCTGGTGCATTCTCGGTCGGTCAGAACCAACTCCCGCTGTTCCTGAACCTGATTCCGCCGGTCTTACACCCATACGCGCAGTACCAGACTGGAATATCTCCGGTACTTCCGTATCCAGCCGCTGTGAACTTTCCACATCTTCTTCCCGGACCTCTTCTGCAATCATAATCTTAGGCTCTGCTTCCAGTTCTGAATTCTCTCCGCCGCTTTTATTCTGATTTTCAGATTCTTTCTCCTTTTTCCACTCCCGGAAATTCTCCGGCCGGATCGGCTGGTCATCCCATTCAGTTCCCCAGAATCCTCCTGCATCTGAGATCAGCAGCATTCCTCCAAGGTCCCGGAGATTTTTTCCCATACCGCCAATATTCTCCGTCTCTGTTTCCAGCACACACTCAATCTGCTCACGTCCGGTTGTACAGCTTCCGATCAAAATTCCGTCCATCAGCCCTTCCCGCCGCACGAACCCATACACCCGGCATTTGCTGCCCGGTTCCAGCCCAACACAGCGCAGATGAACCTCGATCAAACACCGCCGATCCCTCGCTTCCACTCTCACATAACCACTGCTGCCATCTTTTTTCCCTTTACGATACTCATACACATACGCAACAAAACGCTGATATCCAGCCAACGCACGTCCCTCCGGTAATTCGGCTTCGTTAATATATATGAAGATCGAGGGAAATCATTCCTTGCATTTAACCATACTTTTACGCCGCAGCCTCCCCCTAAACACCGATACTTTCCAAGTTACATTCACGATATCTCAGCAAGCACATCTGTAACCTGATTTACAACTTCCACGATTCTTCCGATATCCAGGTTTTCTTTAACATCAGAATTGTCATTCAAAGCAGTTTTCCATATCCTACGAATCATTCCCTTTTCCTCTCCTTCCCGACATTTTTTATTTCCATAATTATTCGGCAGCTTCAGAATCTGCCAAAACAGCCCATCCAGCCTGCATTCTTTGTATCACACTGCCATCACGCGCATCAATCGTAAGAAGCGGAACACCGGCAGTATCCATGGTTACAGTTCCCATAACAGGCCCATCTTCATTTCCGGTTCCATATTCATACTCCGGTTCTTTTGAAGTCCATGTTCCATAAAAATCCCACACTGGGATCAAGTTTGCTTCCGTATCACTGCTTTCACTCTGGACACGCATATACCCCAGCTGAACCTTCGTTATGGTCATCTCCGCGCTCTGTGCATCAATGGATGGATAGCGGCTGTGACTTCCACCATCAACGGAGATCAGCCTGTTCTTTTGCTCTGTCAGTACCTGTAATGTGATGGTCTTTTCAAAGATATCTTTGATCTCATCAAATGGAAGTAAAAACAGACCCTCATCAGAAATATTCGATGCTTCAATAGGATTTCTGTGCAAAAAACTCTGGAGTGTCCCACTGCAAAAATCCATCATCAGCACTTCATTATCCCAGCTTTCAGACTGCCCTTCATGAAGTGTTCCATCTTCATCTTCCCATGTAGCAGCCTTCTCATTAAGCGGCAAAGCTGCATCTCTCACATAATTAACCGGAATTCCGTCTATCATCCGTTCAAAAATAAAATCTTCTTTTTTCAGAGATTGTTTTCCCTCGGTAAGTTCTTTTGAACTGCTGTCAAATATCTCCCAGTCACCGGAAACAAGGCCCATGACCTTATCCCTGGCTTCCTCTTCAGACATTTCGCCACTTCTGGCTTTTATATAATTTTGAAAACGTTCTTCCCTTTCTTCTTTCTCATCAGGAGCCAGAATCATATCTCCACAATCATCAAAAGTAAACTTAGCTATCTGAAATGCAAGTTCTTCCACATCAGATTCCTGTTCTGCCTGCACATAAGAATATCGATATGTCAGTCCATCCACTGTATATGTCCCTGCCTGTTCATTTGCATTCTTCTCTTCCTGCATGGGCTGTCCTTTTCCAAACGTATCTTTTATCCTGTTCTGTTCTTCTTCAGGAATCGCCGCTTTCTTTACTTTTTTCAGACAGATCGTATCTACATCTGGTATTTTCACCACAGCATCTGCTGTCAGGGTAAACTTCATCGGATTTTCTTTATCCTCCCTCCCCGCTGATCTTAGGTCCGCCTGTATCGTTGTCCGGTAAGTTTCCGGCGCCTGTACCTGTTCCGCAACTATTTTCTGAACCGGTTCCTTTTCTTCCTCTTTTTTCTGATCTGTTTTATCTTTTTCTTCCACAACGGCAGACTGAACAACACTGTCACATCCTGATAATGTCAAAAGATTCATGCACAGAAAAGCTCCCAAAAACATTTTTATCTTCTTCATCTTTTCCCTTCCTTTCCTGTCTGTATACAAAAAGTACTCTCTTCTTACAAGAAAAGAGTACCATATTGCCTTTCCGATGTATTCATCAAGATGTAAACAAATTGTAAATCAGAAGATGACTCTTACCGTTGTTCCCTCGCCTGGATGGCTTTCAATCTTCAGGGATCCACCATGAATCTCCGCCACCTTCACACAGAGGGCAAGTCCAAGTCCGGAGCCGCCTTCCTTACGGCTTCGCGATTTATCCACCATATAAAACGCATCTGTGATCTTCCCCAGCTCTTCCTCTGGAATTCCTCTACCTGTATCAGTCACCTCAAAAATCTTTTTTCCGGATTTTTCATATGCCCTTACCAGAACGCTTCCACCGGTATCTGTAGCTTTCAATGCATTATCGATCAGATTTACCAGCAGGCTTTCCATCAGGGCAGAATCCATCTTCATGGAAAAGGCTTCATATTCTATCTTTAGCTGCACGTTTCTTTTCTCTGCCTGTTCTTTTTCCAGGTCAGAGACGTGATCTAACACCTCTCCTGCCGGAATCATTTCCATTTGTATCGCCTGATTCTGATAAAGCCCCAGCATCTGCAGCATTTTTCCTGAAAGTGCTTCCAGGCGCTTTCCCTCCCGGTTGATATGTTCCAGTGCCCTGTCTTTTTGTTCTTCTTTTAGCTTTACGTGACGCAAAGTATCAGAATAACCAATAATGGAGGTTAACGGTGTTCTCATTTCATGGGAAAGCGCCCCCATGAGCAGCTCCTGCTTTTCTGCCACTTCCTGCAATTTTTCCATCCGTTCCATAGTTTTTTTCATCATCATGTAAATAAAAAGACCTGCAATCAAAAATACTGCCAGATAGATCCCAAAAAACCAGACAGCTGTCTGTCTCAACTCTGTGATCACCCCTGTGACTTCCCGGACGGAGAGTATTTCGTATCCTTCCGGTTTAGACAAAACTGCCCTTTGGAGAAGGAGGTATTTCTTTCCCAGTTTCTGTATCTTGTAGGCATACGGATCTTTTTCATCCTTTAATACCAGGTTTTCGATTCCCACAATCTCATACTCTGTCAGATTTTCGACAGTATCATTGCTTTTCTTATTGATCAGAGCCATACCTGTTCCACAGCATCTCTGAAACTGAAACTCCATATAAGCTCTTTTTCCGGTTTCTGACATCTGCTCATATTTACTGTTATCCCAAAACTGTTCCAGAAGTGCTTTTCCATTTTCCAGCTGTCTGCCGTAGGTCTCAGCAGCATTATATAAACTTCTCTTTCCTGTGATATAGAGGCTTAGTGCCCCTACCGGTATCAGTGCACAAAGCAGAGTCACCAGCATAAGAAGTACTGTCCGTTTCCACAGCTTCATACATTTCACTCCTCCAGGCGGTATCCAAGTTTCGGTATCGTCTTGATTTCTTCATAAAGTCCCAGTTTTTTTCTAAGCTGTCCAATATGTACATCCACTGTCCTGCTTTCCCCGAGAAAAGCTTCTCCCCAGACACGTTTTAACAGTTCTTCTCTTCCAAGAGCAATATTTTTATTTTGGAGAAGCAGCACAAATAAATCATATTCCATAGGTTTGAGATTCACCGGAACACCATTTTTTGAAACCTGATGGCTCTGTATATCCACCACAATATCACGAACCGTCAAAATCTTTTTGGCCCGTCCGATCCGCTCCAGAACTTTTTCAATGCGCACCAGCAATTCCAACATCTCAAAAGGCTTTACCATATAGTCTTCTGCGCCCAGTTTTAATCCTTTTACCTTGGAAACTACATCATCTTTTGCGGTCAGATAGATCACCGGGATCTCCTTGCTTCTGAAATCTTCCATCAGTGAAAAACCGTCTTTTCCAGGCAGCATAATATCCACAACAGCCAGATCTGCATCTTCATTCCATAAAAGCAGCCTCTGGGCTTCTTCCCCATCATAAGCTACCACAGTCTCATATCCTGCCGCATCCAGGTTCATGCACAACAATTCTGAAATTGCACGGTCATCCTCGATCACCAAAATTTTATTTTTCATTCCCGATTCCACCTCTGGTATTTTTTCTACAGTATAGCTTTTTTTACATCCCACGTCTACAGGGCTGGATGGCTTTAATCTATTCCTTTCTTTTCTCATTGAGGTAACACAAACTTACGTTCTTTCATTTTTCATAAATAAAAAAAAGAATCCCTCAACCAAGGGATTCTCGAGCTGTTAGTCGAAGCGACAGGATTTGAACCTGCGACCTCTGCGTCCCGAACGCAGCGCTCTACCAAACTGAGCCACGCTTCGTTATTTTGTTTCAGTTGTTTGTGTGTTGCTCAACTGCAAGAGCTATTATATTAGAGTTTTTGTTCTTTGTCAATAGAAAAAAATCAAAAAATTTCAAAAAAATCGAATTTTTTCTTTTTTACTGCTTCAGGCATGCATTTTCGCAAACCCGAAGCAGTTTTGGGGAAGGTTAAACATAGGATTATTTCACTGTAACAGTCACTTTCTTGGTGATTCCGTTGCTGCTTACATAGATAACAGCTTTTCCTTTTTTCACGCCTTTAACAACACCTTTGCCGCTCACAGTGGCAACTTTTTTATTACTGCTGGTGTAAGTGATCTTGGCTTTGGAAGTAGCTGTCGCTTTGATAGCTGTTGTTTTCTTTGCTTTTACACTTACAGCTGTTTTGGATGTGATCTTCAGGCTGCCTTTTTTAACTGTGATCTTGCAGGTTGTTTTATAATTGCCGCATTTTACTGTAATTGTAGCTGTTCCTGCTTTTTTTGCTGTTACTTTTCCAGTTTTGCTTACTGCTGCAACAGATTTGTTGCTGCTTGTATAAGTAACTTTTCCGCTAACGCCTACTTTTGTCACTTTGATCTGACTTGTTCCGCCTACAAATACTGTTTTTACAGAAA
>CAVBVT010000014.1:8543-34064 GCA_963598855.1 Eggerthellaceae bacterium | reverse complement strand
TATCAGAACTTTCCACTGGAGCCGCCAAATGTATCTCCCGATGAAGAAGTATGTGTGGTGGAACCGCCGCTGTGTTCCTCTTCTTTCGGCCTGGCAGTTCTTGACACTGTCCTGTAGAGATAAAAATCGTTGCTCTTCGTTACGTTCATGCTGCCTTTTCGCACGTAGGAAGCTGCCTGCTCCTGTTTCCGTACTGTTTTCAGCTTTCTTCTCATATTTCCGGTCACAAGAAGGCCTGCTACGATGCCGAATGCAAGTGCGATCAGGATATTCACGCCCACATCGAACGGTTCTTTCGGCAGATTGTCTACATCATATGGTTCTCCCAACTCTGCCTGCATGATAAAATCATCGCACTGCATGGCAAAAGTTTGAAATGCTTCGCTATAATCCCCGTCACTTAAATATGGCTTTACCTGATCCATAATATAGGACTGACCTGCATCCGTAAACGCATCGATGGCATATCCATGTGTCGCAATGGCCCAGTTTCGGTCTCCCATATCTACCAGAAACAGGATTCCGTCTCTGTCCTGACCCTGACCATAACCATGGTCAATAAAGTAATCGTCAGCATATTCCTGGGCTGTTTTTCCCTCGAGGCTGTCTGTGGTGATGATCACAACGTCTACCTCTCCCCGTTCACTGATATCATCCAGTGAAGCACTTAAAGTATCCTGCTCATCTGCACTTAAAAGCCCGGCCTGGTCTGCCAGACGGCTTTCTGTTCCTGCCCACACAGGAAAGGCGCATGCCAGACATAAAAGGATCGCTGTGAGAAATAAGGATATTCTTTTTTTCATGGCTCTCACCTCCCTACAATGCCCAGATCAGATATAGGATGATATATGCTATCACCGTCACGATCCCTGCAGTTCCTGCAAACCATCTGGCAAAAGCACTCTTGTCAGTAGGCAGATTTCCGACGAATTTACCTGTCTGTCCGTTCATGGCAAATATGTAATTCTCGCCCTTCCACTTGGTCTGAAGAACCCAGACAGGATACAGGGCATATTTCGTAGTTCCGTTCTTCAGCCGAATACTGGTATTCTCCGGGATGACGCTTGAATAGCCTTTTACAGTATCCCGGAAAGCATCCTCTGTGCTGTGGCGGATACGCTCATTGGCGCGCTCGATACACTCTTCTGCCGTTACATCATATTTATCTGCAAAATATCCGGCCAGATAAGCTGTCTGAAAGTCCACCGCATCTTTGAAATCAAATGGCTCTATGGATTCCATCAGATCATTCTCCATACTTTTGGAACCATCTACAGGCACATGGTCGAAACCGATCGAACCTTTTCTGTGTATGGAATAATAACTGGTTTCTGTATAATCATAGTCCTTGTCGCTCCAGAAGCGGGTCTTGGTTCCCTTATAGCGGATATCTGCATTGGCATCTGTGTCATAAAGCCAGAAAGGAACGTAGATTCCCTTTACTTCGCTGATATGGTTCTCAGTCTTAAAAGCCTTGGGCAGAAGCCGCTTTCCTGTAAGATGCTGCTTCAGCTTCTCTCTGGCAGCTTTTTTGTCCAATTTAAATGGAATCACATAATCCGGTTTCAGTGCGCCGGACAGATTACCTGTCATAACTACAGGGCTTCCGCAGAACGGGCAGGCCGTAGCTGCTGTATTGGCATCACCTACGATCTCTCCGCCGCAGGAATTGCATACATAAGTACGTAAGCCTTCGCTTTCCCCTTCCTGCCACTCATTGCCGGCCTCATCCGACCAGCTCATATCTTCCGGTTCTTCTTCCTCTACAGACTGCGCATATTCCGACAATGTCTTGATATCAAACTCCGTGTCGCAATATGGACACTTCATCTTCTGTGCGGAACTGTCAAACTCTATGGAGCCGCCGCAGCACGGACATTTAAATTCCTGCATTTTCGCCATATTTTCTCCTCCTGTTTACACAGCATCCTCCGGTCCAAAAGGATCTCCGCATTCCGGGCAGAATTTCGGCGGATTCTCCGGGTCAGCCGGTTCCCAGCCGCACTTGCCGCAGCGGTATCTGATCTTCTTTTCCGGTTTCTTCGCTCCGCAGTTCATGCAGAATTTCCCCTTATTCACAGTGCCGCAGGAACAGGTCCAGCTTTCATCTGCCGGTCTTGGTGCACCACACTCCGGACAGAATCTACCTGTGGAA
Organism: Eggerthellaceae bacterium; assembly: GCA_963598855.1. GTDB lineage: Bacteria > Bacillota > Clostridia > Lachnospirales > Lachnospiraceae > Blautia_A. The sequence continues at coordinate 31,909 of CAVBVT010000014.1, read as the reverse complement.
ACTGCGCCGCAGCTGCAGGTCCAGGAATCTCCGCCTGCTGCCGACTGGATCTTTGGCTGAGGCTGTACATTCTGTGCTGCCTGTGCCTGCTGTTTCTGTCCCATCTCAAAAAGCTGCTGGGCATTCAGTCCGCCTGCATTGGATGCCATTCCCATACCCATGAAGCCTGTCATGGTACCTGCGGAGTTAGATGCTGCTGCTTTCATGGCATCTGCCTGTGCACCGGTCAGTGTAGCTGCTGCCATAGATGGATCACGCATCATGGCCGTGCGCTGTGCCTGCTTGATCATCTCTGCATCCTCGTCTGGAAGTGTAACGGAACCCAGGGCAACGCTTACAACTTTCAATCCGCGAAGCTCTGCCCACTTCGCAGAAAGTGCCTCATTCATGGCATTCTCAAGCTCTGTATTGTGGGTTACGATCTGATTGGGACGAAGCTCCAGCTCGGAAAGCCGTCCAAATGCCGGCTGCAGCGCACTGACAAATTCCGTTTTCAGCTGGCTGTCCAGCTCCTCTCTTGTGTATTCCTGTTCCACATTTCCGCACACATTGGTATAGAAAAGAAGAGGATCTGCGATCCGATAGGAATATACTCCATGACAGCGCACTGCAACATCAATATCAAGTCCGATCCTGGAATCTACCACGCGGAACGGGATCGGTGTCGGTGTGCCAAACTTGTTGTCTACCAGCTCCTTGGTGTTAAAGTAATAAACCCTCTGATCCTTGCCTGTATCTCCGCCGAATGCAAAACGCTTGCCAATGGTCTGGAATGTCCTGCGGATGCCTTCCCCAAGGCTTCCAGCAAAAATACTGGGTTCTGTAGAAGCATCATAGGTATATTCACCTGGATCAGCACAGATATCCACAACTTTCCCCTGCTCTACGATCATCATGCACTGACCGTCTGCTACTGCGATCCCACTTCCGCTGGTAATGATATTGTCACTGCCTCTCTTATTGGAAGATCTAGATGATGTACGCTTCGTTCCTTTTACCACCATCACTTCTTTATCCATGGCCTCACAGTAAAAAAATTCTTTCCACTGATCTGCCATTGTACTTCCTGCTGCACCTGCCGCTGCTCTGATAAGACCCATAAACCCGACCCCTTTCTGAATTCTTGTTTCTGTTTATTATTTTATTATATTACGAAAAATATTTCCCTCTCATTTCTGATAGTAACAACATTATTGCATGATTTTTATAAAAAATCCACTCTTTTTTCATGCAATTTTTCACATATCCCGTTATTTCGGCACATATCGCCATAAGTGGAATCATCCTGCCGACTTTCCACTTATGATAAGACTAAACAGTAAGATAGCTCAACCAAGAAATGGATCTGGATTGCTAAATCTCCCGTCCCCAATGGCGCAAAAAAAGACACCGCGTAAAACGCGATGCCTTTTTTATTAAGCAGACGCCTGATCTGCCTTCTCAACCTCGGCGATTGCCTGTTTTCTCATTGGGATACGGCAGTTCTTGTTGTTACCGAACTCAACGATAACATCTTCCTCTGTCATATCAATAACAACTCCGTAAAAACCGCTGGTAGTAACAACACTGTCACCAACCTCCATGCTGTTTAACATTGTCTGGGTTCTCTTCTGCTCTTTCTTCTGCGGACGGATCATCATGAAATACATAATTCCGAAAAGAACTATGATCCATACAATACCAAGACCTGCGCTAAGTCCGCCAGCTGCTGTAGATGATGCGATCATTCCAATTCCTCCTGATAAAATCAATTCTTACGCGGTTTCCCGCCGTTTCTGACCTATAGCGGTAAATTGCTATAAAAAGTGTCACTTCGTACTATCATACACAAAAATCCCTGATTCTTCAAGGTTTTTCTTGTAATTTCCAACAGTTATTTCCTTTACAGAATATCTTTCTTACCGGTTGCCGTTGATCTTGCCTTCCTCAAATCCCTCCAGGCGCATTTTCTTATATGCTGCAAAATTGCCGGCATCCAGTGCGTCACGGATCTCTTCCATCATATGGTTGTAAAAATACAGATTATGAAGCACGCAAAGTCTCATTCCCAGCATCTCCTTTGCTTTAAGAAGATGGCGGATATATGCCCTGCTGTAGTGGCGGCAGGCCGGGCACTGGCATTCCTCGTCGATCGGCTTGGAATCCAGCTCATACTTGGCATTAAAGAGATTCATTTTTCCATGGTTGGTGTACACGTGTCCATGACGGCCATTACGGCTCGGGTATACACAGTCAAAGAAATCGATGCCTCGCTCAACCCCCTCCAGGATATTAGCCGGTGTACCAACTCCCATAAGATAAGTAGGTTTATTCTGCGGAAGATGCGGTACCACCTCATCCAGAATACGGTACATCTCCTCATGGCTCTCGCCGACAGCAAGTCCACCTACTGCATAACCATCCAGATCAAGTTCTGAGATCGCCTGTGCATGCTCAATACGGATATCTTCATAAACTGCACCCTGGTTGATACCAAAAAGAAGCTGATTCTTATTAATGGTATCCGGCAGGCTGTTCAGACGTGCCATCTCATCCTTGCATCGTTTCAGCCAGCGTGTGGTACGTGCTACAGATCTCTGCACGTAATCTCTCTCAGCAACACTGCTCGGACACTCATCAAATGCCATTGCAATGGTAGATGCCAGATTGGACTGGATCTGCATGCTCTCTTCCGGTCCCATAAAGATCTTATGACCGTCAATATGTGAGTTAAAATAAACTCCCTCTTCCTTGATCTTGCGGAGCTTCGCAAGGGAGAACACCTGGAATCCGCCGGAATCGGTAAGGATCGGTCTGTCCCAGTTCATAAACTGGTGAAGTCCTCCAAGCTGTTTCACGATCTTGTCGCCAGGGCGCACATGAAGGTGATACGTGTTGGACAGCTGTACCTGTGTACCGATCTCATGAAGATCAACCGTGGAAACAGCTCCCTTAATTGCAGCAATTGTTCCTACATTCATGAAAACAGGAGTCTGGATCGTTCCGTGAACAGTCTTAAATTCTCCTCTTTTCGCTCTTCCTTCTGTTGTAATCAGTTTATATTCTGCCATTTCATTTCCCTTCTGAAAATCAGTCCTGCGGATATTTCCGATCCGCACTGCTGTTTGTTCATTCCCGCACTCTCAAGTCCGCTTTACGGGACTATGCGCTGATGCGAGTCTGCCCGGTCAATATTTTCCCAGGGCTTTTGGACAATATCATAACACATTTTTCTCTTCCCCGCTACTGATTGTTAAACTTTTACATTGCCATTTTTTAAACGATATCGTATAATATAGAGTATTCGCTTAAAAATCCTTTTTAATAAGAAGAAATAACTCCCGCCTGACAAATACGTCAGAACCGGGCAACCCCTGTATAGATACAGCAAGGAGGAAATCAATTTTTTATGAAGAAACACACACTTGGAATTGACATTGGTTCCACCACTGTCAAGATTGCCATCTTAGACGAAAATGATAACCTTGTTTTCTCTGATTACGAGAGACATTTTGCAAATATCCAGGAAACACTTGCAGATCTTCTTCAGAAGGCTGAGAACCAGCTTGGCGAGCTTACACTCTGCCCGGTCATCACAGGTTCCGGCGGACTGACACTTGCCAATCACCTGGAAGTACCTTTTGTCCAGGAGGTTATCGCAGTTTCCACTTCCCTTCAGAAGCTGGCACCGAAGACTGATGTAGCCATCGAGCTTGGCGGTGAGGATGCCAAGATCATCTATTTTGAGAACGGAAACGTTGAGCAGCGTATGAACGGTATCTGCGCCGGAGGTACAGGTTCCTTCATCGACCAGATGGCTTCCCTTCTCCAGACAGATGCACCAGGACTTAATGAGTATGCCAAGCATTACAATGCACTCTATCCAATCGCAGCCCGCTGCGGTGTTTTTGCCAAGACAGATATCCAGCCTCTTATCAATGACGGAGCTACCAAGGAAGACCTTTCCGCTTCTATTTTCCAAGCAGTTGTCAACCAGACTATCTCAGGCCTGGCCTGCGGTAAGCCGATCCGCGGACATGTTGCATTCCTGGGCGGACCGCTTCACTTCCTCTCAGAACTTAAGGCTGCTTTTATCCGTACCCTGAAGCTGGATGACGAGCACATTATCGCACCGGATAACTCCCATCTGTTCGCAGCTATCGGTTCTGCACTGAATGCGAAGCAGGATGTAACGGTATCCCTGATCGAGCTGAAAGAACGCATGCGTACTACCATCAAGCTTGACTTTGAGGTTGAGCGTATGGAGCCACTTTTTGCAACAGAAGAAGATTACCAGGCTTTCCATGACCGCCAGAGTGCCTACAAGGTAAAAACAGGCGACCTTTCTACATATAAAGGGAAATGCTTCCTGGGAATCGATGCCGGTTCCACAACCACCAAGACTGCACTGGTAGGTGAAGACGGAACTCTTCTCTACTCATTCTACAGCAACAATAACGGTAATCCGCTGAAAACCACCATCAGCTCCATCCAGGAGATCTATGAGCTGCTTCCTGATGCTGCAGAGATTGCTTTTTCCTGCTCTACCGGATACGGCGAGGCACTGATCAAAGCTGCCCTTCTTCTTGACGAGGGTGAGGTTGAGACCGTTTCCCATTATTATGCAGCTGCTTTCTTTGACCCGAAAGTCGACTGTATCCTTGACATCGGCGGCCAGGATATGAAGTGCATCAAGATCCGCAACCAGACTGTTGACAGCGTACAGCTGAACGAGGCATGTTCCTCAGGCTGCGGTTCCTTTATCGAGACATTCGCCAAATCTCTGAACTACACAGTACAGGACTTCGCGAAAGCTGCACTTTTTGCAAAGCATCCCATCGATCTTGGAACACGCTGTACTGTATTTATGAACTCCAAAGTTAAGCAGGCACAGAAAGAGGGCGCAGAGGTTTCCGATATTTCCGCTGGTCTTGCCTACTCCGTTATCAAGAACGCCCTTTACAAAGTTATCAAGGTTTCCGATGCTTCCGAGCTTGGCAAACACATCGTTGTACAGGGTGGTACTTTCTATAATGATGCAGTACTTCGAAGCTTTGAGAAGATCGCCAACTGCCAGGCTATCCGCCCGGATATCGCCGGAATCATGGGTGCCTTCGGTGCTGCTCTGATCGCAAGAGAGCGTTATCAGGAAGGTGAAAAAACTTCCATGCTTTCCATCGACCAGATCAATGACCTTAAGTATACCACTTCCATGGCCAACTGCCGCGGATGTACCAACAACTGCCGTCTGACCATCAACAAATTCTCCGGCGGACGTAAATACATCAGCGGAAACCGCTGCGAGCGCGGCCTTGGAAAAGAGAAGAACAAGGATCATATCCCGAACCTTTTTGACTATAAATATAAGAGGATTTTTTCCTACGAACCGCTGTCCGCGGACAAGGCAATCCGCGGACAGGTTGGTATCCCTCGTGTGCTGAATATGTTTGAGAACTACCCGTTCTGGTATACATTCTTTACTGAACTGAAATATCAGGTAGTTCTCTCTCCGACCTCCACACGTAAGATCTACGAGCTGGGTATCGAGTCCATCCCAAGTGAGTCCGAGTGCTATCCTGCCAAACTTGCTCACGGACATGTGACATGGCTGATCCGCAATGGCGTGAAGTTTATCTTCTACCCATGTATCCCGTATGAGCGAAATGAGTTCCCGGATGCAGTCAACCACTACAACTGCCCGATCGTTACTTCCTATGCAGAGAATATCAAGAACAATGTGGACGAGCTTAACGATCCGTCCATCATTTTCCGCAATCCGTTCATGGCATTTACTTCCGAGGAGATCCTGACAAGCCGGCTTGTGGAAGAATTCCCTGACATTCCTGCTGCCGAGGTAAAAGCAGCTGCACATAAAGCATGGGAGGAACTTGCAGCTGTACACCGCGATGTGCAGAAAAAAGGCGAGGAAACTCTCCAGTACCTGAAAGAAACAGGCCGCCGCGGAATCGTTCTTGCAGGCCGTCCGTATCACATCGATCCTGAGATCCACCATGGAATCCCGGATATGATCAACAGCTACGGAATCGCTGTATTTACTGAGGACTCTGTTGCTCACCTTAGCCATGTGGAGCGTCCGATCCGTGTTAATGACCAGTGGATGTACCATTCCCGTCTCTACGCTGCTGCAAACTTTGTAAAGACCAGAGATGATCTGGATCTGATCCAGCTGAACTCCTTCGGCTGCGGACTGGATGCGGTTACTACAGATGAGGTTTATGAGATCCTGGACGGAAGTGACAAGATCTACACCTGCCTGAAGATCGATGAGGTCAACAACCTTGGTGCTGCAAGGATCCGTATCCGTTCCCTGATCGCCGCCATCCGCGCAAAACAGGCACAGAACAAGAAGCGGAACATCCAGCCGTCTTCTATTAATAAAGTTACTTTTACCAAACAGATGCGCAAGGACTACACCATCCTCTGCCCGCAGATGTCTCCGTTCCATTTCGGAATCCTTGAGGCAGCTTTCCAGGCATCCGGATATAATCTGGAAGTCCTTCCGAACGATAACAAACATGCCGTTGATGTAGGCCTTAAATATGTAAACAATGATGCCTGCTACCCGTCCCTGATGGTGGTAGGACAGATTATGGATGCCCTTCTTTCCGGCAAATATGACCTGAACAAGACAGCCGTTATCATGTCCCAGACAGGCGGCGGCTGCCGTGCATCCAACTACATTGCTTTTATCCGCCGTGCTCTTAAGAAAGCCGGCATGGAACAGGTTCCGGTTATCTCCCTGAACTTAAGCGGCCTTGAGAGCAACCCTGGTTTTAAACTGACACTGCCGCTGATCAAACGTGTTGTTTACGGTGCTGTATTCGGTGATATCCTGATGAAATGTGTATACCGCATGCGTCCATATGAGCTTGAAGAAGGCATCGTAAACCGCAAACATAAGATCTGGGAGCAGCGTGCCATTGCCTTTGTAACAGGCAGCAGCGTGAGCCATGGTACCTTCAAGAAAATGTGCCGTGAAATGGTCCACGATTTCGATACCATCCCGATCTCCGATGAGAAAAAACCTCGCGTTGGTATTGTAGGTGAGATCCTTGTCAAGTTCCTTCCGGCAGCAAACAACCACCTTGCAGATCTTCTGGAAGCAGAGGGTGCAGAACCGGTTGTTCCGGACCTGATCGACTTTATCTGCTACTGCTTCTACAACCAGAACTTCAAGGTTGAGAAACTTGGCTTCAAGAAATCCAAGGCTACCGTTGCCAACTTAGGCCTTAAAGCGATTGACTGGCTGCGCAAAACGGCCAACGAAGCACTGGCGCAAAGCCGTCACTTTACACCTGCCGCTGATATCCGCGACCTTGCAAAAATGGCTTCCCCGATCGTTTCCGCAGGAAACCAGACTGGTGAGGGATGGTTCCTGACCGGTGAGATGATGGAGCTGATCCACGGCGGCGTTCCGAACATCGTCTGCATCCAGCCATTTGGCTGCCTGCCGAACCACATCGTAGGTAAAGGTGTTATCAAGGAAGTTCGCCGCGAACATCCGGAGGCAAATATTGTTGCCATCGACTACGACCCGGGTGCAAGTGAAGTAAACCAGCTGAACCGAATCAAGCTGATGCTTTCCACTGCGCAGAAGAATCTGCATAAGGATGATAAAAAAGAGGCGTAATAATCCTCTGATAACAATATTAAACTGCACAGCTGTTTCTATTATTTCCGAAAACAGCTGTGCAGTTTTTCTTATTTTATATATAATTTGAATTTCAGATATAATTCAAACCAAGCAGCCTTCTATGCTCTCCGTCTAAAACCTCTGAACTCCTTCTGATTCAGCAGTCTTCGCAGGACGCTTTGCATGGATTATCAAAGCTTAGATTGAAAGCATAGAAATTCTTGGCATCCAGCTGTTCCTGAACAGAGCGAAGTGCCTCACCGAAACGCTGGAAGTGCACAACTTCCCTTGCCCGAAGGAAGCGGATCGGATCAGCAACCTCCGGAATATTTCTTACCACGCGGAGGATATTATCATAAGTAGAGCGTGCTTTCTGTTCCGCAGCAAGGTTTTCAAACAGATCCGTGATCGGATCACCTTTGCTCTGGAATTCACAGGCATTAAACGGCACTCCGCCTGCTGCCTGCGGCCATATCCCCACTGTATGATCAATATAATACGGTCCAAATCCGCTGTTCTCGATCTCCTCCATGGAAAGATTCTTGGTCAGCTGATGAACTATGGTAGATACCATTTCCAGGTGTGCCAGTTCGTTGGCGCATGGATGTTATAAATACATGAAGATGATACAATATCCGTCCGGCAGTGGGTACCTGCCGGACTTTTTCATATAATAGGTTATTTTGTATTTGCCTTCATGTGTTCGATCACCTTTGTCCAGGTATCTTTTCCGCAGATTCCGTCTGCTGTGAGTTTCACGTTCTTCTGGAATGCTTTCAGGGATGTATCTGTATCATTTCCAAAGTTGCCGTCTACACTCACTCCGAGCATAGCCTGAAGCATGGATACTGCAGTTCCTTTACTGCCTTTCTGAATAACCGGAAGCTGAACTTCGATCTTGTCGGTTAATGTTACGCTGCTCTTTGTTGTACTTGTAGTATTATTCACTGTTGTTGCTCCTTTCATATATGCTGCAGTCTTCTGCACAAATTCTGGCCACCGGCCTTCTGCCTGGATCCGGCGCGGGCAGTTCTTCCTTGAAGCATCGTAGTGACGTTTCAGGTGATCTGTTCCCCATCCATACTGTTTCAGAAGCTGTGCTGCCAGCTGCTCTGCTTTGCCGACTGCTACATAATAGTCTGTTTCCGGATTTACACAGATCTCGATGTTGATGGAATTCCGGTTAGTGATGCCATATTTCCCCTGTCCATCGCCTACCGCCCAGGCGCCGTCTGTATGATCCAGGGTCTGATAGATAGATTTAGAATCTACGTAGTAGTGCACCGTTCCGGCCAGATTGCCGTTTTTCATTGCTGTAGCATGAGCTTTTGCGTCTGCTCCCTTGCTCCAGTTATCCGTCTCGTGGATCACGATATAAGCAGGTTTGTTCTGGCCGATATAGCAGTTTTTCTTGCTGATCATTTTTGTAATGTTCAAACTTCCACTCTCCTTTTCTGTTTTTGATACCTTAATAGATAATATGCCATTCAGGATGTTGATGATCTTCTGGCCATAATTCCGGCCGGATGCCCAGCCCTGGCCTTTCGGGTTCTCCTGGATGCCTAAGTGTTCTACATACTCCGCGCATCCCCTCGACACATATGTGTAGCGCGGGTCGATACATTTCTGTTTCAGCCGATCCGTGCAAGCGTATGCCTGCAGGTGCTGGATCTGCGCACGGATACCTTCTGCCGGGGTCTTGAAGCTGTTACCTTTTATACCAGTGCTGGTCACACCCATACCACAAAAGTTATTCTGACTGAGTGTTACCGCTGATCCACTGAATGTGAAGTTTCCAGTTTCCAGGCAGCTCTGGGCGAATGCGACATCACCACGGACTCCTTCCGCAGTTCCTTCCGTGATATACAGAGGAATCATTTTAATGACCGAATCGGACACCTCTGAATTCATCTTTCTGATGTAGGCTCTCATCTGCTCAATACTGGCCTGTGGTTTTCCCATGATCTTTAACATGTTCTCTCCTCTCTCAGGCGGCTGCCTGGAACAAACTCAGAATGAACTCTCTGCCCATCTGGGTGATACGTCTGTGGTAGATTACTCTTCCGGAGTCCAGAACTTCCTGTTTGATTTCTTCGTATCCCTGATCGCTGTATCTGGAGTACATTACCCACGTACCATTTAACTGATACTGGATCTTCTTCTCTGCCAGGATCCTATTCAGCTGAGTTGCAGATCGCAGCCCCAGTTCCTTGGCGATTTCTGTAACTGTGTAGGTTTTATTTACGTGCATGAGGATAGCGTTCTTTCTCTCTGCTTCTACTCTGGCGGCACGTTCTTCTTTCAGTCTTGTCAGGAGTTCGATGCCGAAGTCTGGATTGTTCAGGATATTGTCGATCACGTTGTCTGTGGCATACAGGCCGTGTTTACGGATGGTCTTTAGGATTTCCTTGATCTTCTTTTTGAATTCTTTTGCGATAGGTTTTCTGGACTGCATCAGGACTTCATAGAGTCCGTTCTCGGTGAGCACATTCATTTGTCTGTTCTGACCTGCCCTAAGGATTGTTGAGACCTGCTTTTCATCATCATCAATTCCTCTAAGCATTTCCGTTACGTTGCTATGTTCAATCCAATCAGCAACATCATTCGCCACAAACAGCGGTTCCTCCGGTGTGCCATATACCTTAAAATGTTTTCCAAGTACTTCCTGCTCATTTAATACTTTTAATTCATTCATGATGTTTTTCCTTTCTGGATAAGAAAAGAGGACGATCACTCGCCCTCTTCTGCCTCTACTTCCGGAATTCCTGCTACGCTGGTAAGTATGCTTACCACTCCGGCCACAACTGCTGCCGATGCTACCATCTTCCAGTCCACTGCTGAGATAACACTTCCAGCTCCGATCACGCCGACTGCAGTCTGTGCTATTGTCTTGATAGCTCTGATGCCCGCTTTTTTCAGCCAGGCAACCGTGTTAACGCTAGGTTTAAAAACGCAATTCTTAAACATGTCCATTCTCCTTTTCTTCCAAATCTGAAATCCGATGATTTGCCACTTTAATCTGTTCTTCCTGGACTTCTATTTTCTTCTCAAGAAAATACGTCCGTTCTACAACATTATTGTGCTTGTCTACTCTTTTTGTCAGTTCCTCAAGCTTGTATTCCATCAGTGCACGTGTTTTCTCCTGCTGACTATGATTACTGATTAGGCACACCAGGAGTGTCACAGCTGCGCTGATACACGATGAGATGATTGTTTCCACTCTGACTTCCTTTCTCCGGTGTTGCGCCGGCGCAATTTTGTATAAAAAATAAGAGCCTTACGGCTCCGCTCTGATTTTCATATATGTATTCTCCTATTCTGTAAGGTGATTATCTTCGATATATTTCTTGATTTCGCTGATATGATCTTTCAGGTCCTTGTTAAGTACAAGGAAGTTTTTCTTGTTGTTCTGGCTTACGATAGTTCCGTCTTCAGCTACTTCCGAATAAGTGAAGGAGATTCTTTCGCCTTCTCCTGTGTTCAGTGCTATAAAGCTTGTTAATACTTTCATATTTCCTCTCTTTCTTCAATGAGTTTTTCTATATCGTTCAGGTACTCATCGTCATATGCTATTTTCTTGAATCCTACCACTCTGTCTTCGCCTTCATACCGGTTATACTCATAACCTTTCTGTTTTGCTTTCAGTTCCCAGAAGAATTTGAGACCAGAAGTGCCAACAACTACAAAGTAACCCGGGCAACATTCTGAGACATACAAATCTCCCTCGCCACACTTCTGTAAAAATACATAATACTGCATTTCCGTGTTGATCATCTCTTTCAGAATGTCCTCGATGTCGATGTAACACTTTCCGTCTTCTGATATTTCTCCGGATCCGACATCTCCGAAATACGGTGTCGGGGTTTCGTAGCAATAGACGCCTTTTTCTCCATAGCTCTCTGTCTCTCTGACTGCCTGTTTTGTTCCGGCAACCTTGAGTCCCGATGCAACGTACAGGGTACCGTAAACATTTGTAAACCCTAAAGAGTGGTGGGCTCCGTCGGTTATATCTTCATCATTTGTGGCTGCATCTGATATCAAATTTAAGCGCTTTTTAATACCGGCTCCCAGTCCTTGTATACCAAGTGTTATGTAGTCAGATGTTCCGGTGCCTTTTCGGAAAGTGAGACGTTTATCCTTTGACGTAAAGTATGTATCGTAATAAGTCTGTCCGATACCACTTTCGGGATTTGTAGTACTCTGATGTGATATCGTATCTGCTGAGATCTTGAACCCGGCTATGTTTGCTTTCAGGGAGTACAGATCATCTACTTTAATTTTTTCAGCTGTTACACTGTCAGCCGCAAGTGCGGCCGTGGTTATAGACTTGGACTTGATGTAGGTTCCATTCCAGTAGAGCTTGCCGCCGGTCATGTACACGCCCTGGATGTTCCCGTTGTCGGTCAGTAAATTGAATATATCTTCCGAAGAATATCCGTGCCGCACGTCTGGCCGGTAAATGTAGATGGTTCCATCGCCGGTGCTGATCGAGTTGGTACCGCCGAATATAATCAAACTTCCAGATGCTGCGACGCTCGTGATGTCCTTCACGAAAGAAAATTTCTTCCAGGATGTTGTCAGACCGATGCTTTCTCTGACTTTGTTAAAGGAGAATGTTACTGTCTGCTCTTTTGATGCTTTTGCCCAGAACGTTACTGTATATCGGCCTGTCGCGTTGATTATCGTGTTTTCATTCCTTTTTGAAGCCAGATAGCAATTCTCTGCGTCCGCAACGATAGCCACTGCGTTTTTCCCGCCGTCCGGATCATTCTGTCCTGTCTTGATTGTCCCGGCCGTGTTCCAGTATGCTTTTATGTTATCGTCAGAGAATCGGTATCCTTTGACGAGATTTCCTCCGGATGCTTCCAGTTTTCCAATTTCGGAAAGTGTGTAGCTTTTTGAGTAATCCTGCGAATCTTTAAGCACCAACTCATCACATTCATCCGCATATTTTTTTGCGTCTGACAGTGCCGTGATGCTATAGTTTTTAATCGTGTCCATAGTGTCGTTAGATATATCCGTGATACTGATGTTGCCCTGCAGATCTATGATGTTTCCACGGATCTTGATCTGTTCCGCAGACTGATTGATCTGGCTGATCAGGGATGCTTTATCTGCTTTTTTATTCCATGCAGAACTGGAACTGACTGTTGATATGATTGCGCTGTCAGTGATCTTCTGTGATGCTTCTTTTTTCCAGCTTTCTAATGATGTAACAGAGGCTTTTGTGGCATACGTAGAAGATACCGTACTTGTGATACTGTCTGCTTTCTGATCTATTGCTGACTGCATCTGCTTAACGGTTGCATATGATTTCAGCAGTTCATCTGTAGATGCTTTTGCTGTATCTATGGCTGCCTGTTTCGCCGCATCTGCATATCCTTTTGCTGTTGAATTTGCTGCCTTTAGTTTCTGCTCAACGCTTGTCCCTGTGGCATACGTAGAAGATACCGTACTGGAAAACCCGTCTATCTGGGCTTTGATAGCGGCATTCATCGCAGTTGTAGTGCTGTAATTATTTTTCAGATTGCTCTGTACCTGTGATAGATTCTGTGACAACCCATCTACTCCGGACTTATATTCAGCAACTTTCGCATCCAGGCTGGTGTACTGTCCAGATACAGAGTCATATTTTGACGATATGTTCGAATACTCCTGTGACAGACCATCTACAGCAAGTTTTACATCAGCAAGTCTGCTGTACATAGTTATTTTACTGTTCTGTAACTCGACAATCTCGCTCTCGCTGATCAAAGCTTCTATCTTGCCTTTCAGAACTGAAAAATTTGTTTCATTCGCCTGAAACCGTTTTATAATTGCATCTTTCGCGTATATGTTTATTTCTTTTTGAAACCTCATTATTTTCCACCTCCTTTCTATGAGATAAAATAGTAAGGCTCTGATTGCCGTAGATAATAATGTATCTGATTGGAATAATATTAAATGTGCTGGTGTATACTCTGGAAAAACGGAACTAAATGCTCCACCTAATTCAAGTGGCAGTTGGGTTGAAGCTATCGCTATTGCTATGAACGGAAATTCACATTATTTATACATACTTGCTTTTTATAAAGCAAAAATGGCTGTCAGAATGATGAATAAAGATGAATGGTGTAGTTGGACGCTGTTAGTAGACAAATAAAAATTTCCCTCTTCCCATTTTGTACAATATCGTCATTCAAATTATCTCCTCAATCTTTATTGCCTTTTTGTGATTTTTAGGTACAACAAAAAGGCTGCCATTTCTGCCAGCTTCAAAAATCTATATTATTTAGAACAATTCAGGCTATATACCGTCTGAACGATGCCCGGACATTTTCCTCGCTCACTGTCACATACATCATCGTCGTGTCCGGTTTCTGATGCCCTGCGTACATCTGAATTTCCTGTAATGGTATCCCTCTGTTTCCGGCATCTGTCAGTAATGTACGGCGGAATTTGTGCGGATGAGCATGGATCTCCGTCTTTTGGCCTAACGTTCGCAGCATGGACTGGATTGCCTGCTTCCCCAGTCTGGTATGTGGCCGCTTATTGCTCACAAATAAAGCTGGATTGGTATCATCCCGTGAAAGTAGATACTTATGCAGATGATACGCGCAGTCATCCGTCAGATACACTCTTCTCTCTTTCTTTCCTTTTTCCCCGTATATGATCACCTCTTTGTTTCCCCAGTCTATATCTTTCCGATTGAGCCGTACAACTTCGCCGATACGGGCCGCTGTACTGTACAGGAAAGCCATTATAGCTATATCCCGCTGGCACTCTGCATTACAGCGCAGATGTTCCATTTCAGCCTGCGTGAAGGGCTTTTTGATCATGCGTGGTACCTTAATCTTTTTAAGGCGTCTCATAGGATTCCGACTTATATAGCCTTCGTCTGATACCCAGGCGAAAAAGCTGCTCAGATACCGTCTGATCGTGTCCATGTAACTCATAGAAATCTTGCGCTGCTCCTGATACATTGCAAGATAATACCGTATATCATTCGTTGTGATATCCTGTAATCTCTTGTTCAGAGTTGTAACTAGCTTAACCACGCAATCGTTGTATCTTTCAAGCGTTCCGGGACTACAGTTTTCAATCCTCTTTGAAGCAATGAACGTTCTGAGTATCTTCTGCCAATGAATTTCCGATGTTACAAGCTGAGTACACTCTTCCTGCACCTCTATTCCATGAAATTCTATTGCAAGAGCATTCTCCAAATGCTGTAACTGTTCATTTGTCAACACATCCTGCATTCTTCCTATTATTTTTGATTGTATGTTTTCGATTTTTGTCAAAATAATGCACCTCCTACAGCTTCATTGTGCCATAGGAAATGCCTTGTTCACAAATCAATTAAATGGGAAGACTACTCTGTTGTAAAAGTTGCTTCTGAAATTGATCCACCAGCTAAGATAACTCCATGGGTCATTAATGCTGATAATGTAATTACGATAGTTGTTTCATCTTCCGCTACAGCAGACACGTTATTTATAGTTTTATTCAAAGTAGGCGACACACTAAATTTTAATGGATACTCACCATTGTTTTGATTTACGGCAATTATTAATACACCGTAATTTTTCGATTTTGATGAACTTTTAATTGTTATAGTCTGTTTGTTGACGAATCCAAATATTTTAGTATATCTTGACGCCTTACTATTTTATTGAAATCCAATCACTTAGCCCGCCGTTGACACTTTGCCTTGTTATAATCGCTCCGGCATTACCTGCTGGTGAAAATGCAATTATACGACTTCTAATTACCAAAACCGAGAAATAATTCCAGGTGAATCCATCAATGATTGGGTTATCGCTGTTTTTGGTGATGTATAACATTGCGTAATTACCTTCACCCAATCCGGCCAGGTATGCCTCAATACTGGTATTGTTCAAAGTAGCTGTCAGAGGCTTACTATTTAATTCATTAAGAGCCTGTAAAAGTGTCTTAGTTCCCTGATCTAGTGTGAATTTCTTTGATGTCAATTTTGTGAGGATTGCATCTGCAAGCTTATCATAGTCAATCAACTTTTCTTCAGCGGTTCCGACGAGCAAAAGCTGGTCCGAAGATGCCGGTGATGTTGTTGCTGGTAATGCGGTTATATTCTGATCTGCCATGTCAATTCTTCTCCTTCCAAACTGTGATATGATTTCCAGATCTGGTGCTAAGCTGTTTTCCGGATCTGGTAGTAAGATACAAGGTTTCGTATGTCACAAATGTTCCTATGGTCACGCCGCCAAACTCGTAGTCCGAATTTTTTACTGTAATGCTATATCCATATCCGAGATATCTTTCTCCAGATTCCGTTTTCCTGCTCCAGGTGAACCATCTCTCCGGATATGTTTTTGTGATATCTGCCCCATCTTTGTATACGACTGCATTCAAAGTGGTTGTCCCATCGTCATTGTCATGGTATTTCACATTATAAAGCAGGGTGTTATCTGTCAGACCATGGAGATCTGTTGTTATCTCAGATAGCTCCGTCCGGAAGCCTTCTATACTTGTTTTTATATTCGCTACATTCTGATTTGTAGTTGTGATAGCTTCTTTTGCCTGATCTGCGGTTTTCTGTGCTTCTTTGATGTCATCTGTCAATCCTTCCGCATCTGCAAGAACGATCACTGTCTGTGTGTCCAACTCGGACACCCCTCCCGCGGATAAAAGAGTACATCTAATAGCTTTTATCCCAGTCTCAGATAGTGTGTAAATCTTCTGGACTTCGTCAGCTGCCGACAGATATTTTTGTGAATAGGTTGTCCCATCTTTCGATTCCTGAATTTTATATCTTCCAGAATAACTCCTGATCAGGCCGTTATCATTCTGCGTTGCCGAGAAAGTGATAGATGCCGGTATCAGCGTCTTTCCGTCTTTCTGCTTCCGGACTGCCAGCGTGGAACTATGTAGGTTATAAGACAGTCCGATTTTTCCGTCTTTCGCTTTGCTGATACTGAAACGCTTCCGGATATGCGCTCCGCCTGACTGTACAAGAAGATAGTTTCCTGATCTGGTTGTAAGCCGCAGTCCTTTTCTTGTAGTCAGGTATCGTTCTCCTGTGCCGTACAGTGCATCAATGTCAACATATCCATCATCCGTACTCATAGCTGTGACATAGTATGTTCTGCTCGTATCATCCCAATGACCAGTTATTCCTGCAGATACAGTTACTGAAAATATACTGTCGTCAGATACGTCAGTATCTCCGAGGTATACTGTTATCTTTGAAAAACAATCACTGTAATCCCCGCCAGAGCCATCTGTGTTCGTGTGAACCACGTGTGCATCGTTATTCAATGCGGCTCCGATTGCATCCAGTGTGGAGATTCCGGAAAGTACAGATAACGCCTGCTGTGCGGTCTTCGAAGCTGCTCCAGCCGTCTCATTTGCTGCGTCTGCTTTGTTTGCCGCCGATGTTGCTGTAGAACGGATTTCTGTAACATTCGTGTCCATCCGGCTGTACAGCTGGTTCAGGGACTGATTCTGATCATCGAACCAGATCCTGCTGCTTTTGATTGTCTGTGAGCTGTTATTGATTGCAGATACCACGGAAGGGATATCCAGCTTGGAGCCGGAGATCCCTGCATTGTCCGCAACCATCTTGTTGACAATCAGGCCATCTGCAATCGCATCCGGTTTAACACCAGTTGCGTCAATCAGAAGTCCCTTCCCTGTTTTATCAAACAACGAAAATGTAAAGTTTCCTTTTGCATCCCGGCCGGCCTGCATCCGGACAGTGCCGTTTTCATCAGACCACTGCTGTGTTGCGCCCTGGATCTTAATTCCTCCATCATCTGAAGTGATCAGGAATTTATTCGTACTGATCGTGCCGGCTAGCAGGTCTGCCACGGACACCGTCTGCATTACTGCATACCGGATTAACGCCGAATCAATAACCGCGTTCTGTGAAGTCAGATGAATGTTCTGCAGATCTCCAATGCCAGCCCCGCCAGAAAGCAGGGTTTTGATATTTGCATAATTTCCATCCAGGACTTCAATTTTTGCATTAGCAGCTGTAAAATTAACAGCCGTCAGTTCTTTAAAATTTCCAAGCTCTCCATTAATCTCCTGGACGTTCTCTTTGACCACGTCAAGGTTTTTGATGGTTGCATATGTGATATTTGCGGTATCCACATCCAGCTTGTTGATCATTGCCTGGTCGACCATAACCAGCTGTGCATAATACCGTTCCATCTCTTTTGTCTGAGGGCCTCTATAATCTGCGTTGGTTTCCTCTTCTGACAATCCAACTGCCTCAATGGAATCCGTGAATCCACCATCATATTCCCATTCCAGTTTCATGACTGGAACCTTATAGGAATTTCCAGCCAGATCCTGTACAGTCAGGATGTCCCACGGATCCAGGCGGGGATCACCCAGCATCTTCACCGTGCCTGGCATATAGGAAAAGTCTTTAAACGATGCAAGGACACTGTTAAGTGCCGTCTGTGTCATGAACGGATTGGAAAAAGACACGGATCTTACACCAGATCCGGCCGAAATGGAAATGCTGTTCCCTTCTTTGTCCTGGCCAGTAAAACACACAAGTTTTGAAACATCAAAGACATAATCATTATGTTCAAAGTTCCCCCAGTACCGGCCTGGACCCACCTTATAGTCATGATCTTCGTAAGTGTGCAGTGTGATCTGGCCTGTACGGCTACATACCGCAAATGCTCCGTGGAGCTGTGCTACATAGGAAAGGACTTCCCTGCAGCTGTAACCTTTTGGAACGCTCATGGAAATCGCTGTCAGCCCTGATGTTACTACCGGAACGCCTGTGATCTCTGATATCTCCTTTAATACAGCTACTGTATTTGTAGATGTTCCATTCATAGAGAACGTCCGCTCTGTGTTCATCATACGGTCATAAGCCGTAAATGTGATCTGATTATCTGCTTTCTTCGGCTTTCCTGCCGTAAAATACCCCATGGGGACATATTCTGTCAGGCCATTTACATCCATCCCAATCTGCAGGAGGAGCTCTTTTCCCTCGATCAGGATGTTTCCATCCGGGATCGTTACTTCTATGTACTGTGACATGGTCGATCCCAGTGAAAAATCATCTCCGCCCTCTGATCCTCCGGTAAGCTTGATGCTTTTAACTTTTGTGATGGACTTTTTTTCGTATGTGATCAGAACCTTAAAAGTTCTGGAATCCTGTTGTACCAGGGTTCCGAATTCTGCTGTTGACTGATACACAGGACCGCCTCCTTACTCTGTCAGCATGAAATCAATGACATCCAGTTCTTCCATGGTCAATGGATCGTATTTCGGATCTTCATCACATTTTTCAACTACGGCAATGGAGACCGTATGGATATCCACTTCTGTCTCAATCCCCAGGAGTTCGTTCATATCTTTTTCAAAACCGGCCTTATCATCCATAATGTAGCAGTTGTCTTTTTCCAGGTATTCACCGTTCTCGTCTTTTTGCGCATATCGCTCAACAAGTTCTTTTCTTTCATCCATGTAGGCTGCTGCCGCTTCCTGAACAGAAGACATATTCTTCTTGATCGCATATGCAAGACGGACCGGCAGATGTTTCTGTCTCAGACCTGCACAGGTATTTAAAAATGCTACAATCTCACTGTTTTTCATTTTCATGCTTCCTGTTCCTCCGCAGTGGAATCCTTTGTATCTGCTACATCTACTGACGCACTCTGATCTTCTAATTTCCACAGAAGCTCATCAAAAGCAGCCATATCTTTTCTGCATTCTGCTTTATTCGCTTCATACACATCCTGATCCTGAATGGTCTTTGTGCAGTTGCTTTTTCCGGTTTCCGGAACCTGGGCGGTCATATATACCGCGCTTTTTCCATCAATAATGGAACTGTAACTGAGGTTCATTGATTTTGTGCCTTTTAACATATTTGTTTCCTCCTATTTTCCTATTAGTGTTGCGCCTACTCCTTTATACGTCTTCACTCCGTCTACATAACTGTATACCGGATAAGTTGGCGTATTGGAGTAACACCGCTGTGTTATCCTGGAATTGCTTCCAGGATCCGTAAATGTCACATTGAAAAAAGCAGGGCTGATTGCTGCATCAATCTTTGCAGCATCTGCTCTGCTTAACATTGGCCATGTGATTTCGAGCGTATATTTAATAGCGATAAGATCTCCCATCATCTCACCATCTGCAGCGCGTCCTGTATTATTTGACCAGATTTTTTCTTTTTTTATCGTCAAACCCGAAAGGGCCGGAGTCGGCATCGTAACTCCGTCAATAATAATGTCATCCGTCACTTTACTGCCTCCTTATCCAAATACCGGATTCCCGGTCTGTTTCTGATAATTGTTCCCTTCCTGCCGGATCATCTTAAAGAGTTTCTTTGCATCGCCTTCCAGATAGACATGGGTCTCCTGGCCACGGTTGCTGTTGCCCTGCATGCTTTCAAAAGCATTTACAACAGCTTCAAATACTCCTGCACGGATTCCGGCTATGATCTGGTTATTATTTGCTACTGCAGAACGGTTGCCCATCTTTCCAACAAGCTCCGGACCTGACTCTCTTGCAATGAACATTTCCCCCATATCTGGGAATCCTCCGTTTGCATACCAATTTACGTTGAACCTCGGTAATGAAAAGCTGAAATTTCCAATAGAAATACTTCCTCCGGACCAGTCCCAGCCAATGTGAGGCATTGGAATATGTATACTTGAAAAACCATTTACGAATCCCCGAATAACATTCTGCCCGACATTATATAAGCTCGGAATTGCATTCGCCACTTTACTCGGTATATTATTTAATAACCCTGATAAAGAGTTCCAGTTATTATTTAAACCGGTTCGCATACCACTTATGATGTCCTTTCCTTTTGGCGTTACTTTATTCTTGATGTTTCCGATAGCATTAAAGGATTGGGTTCCTATTTTCTTTACTCTGCTTAGGAATGTTGATTCTCTTACAGCTTCCCAACCATTTTTCAGACCTGTAATCGCATCCTTGCCTTTTCCCTGCAGCCAGGATTTTGCATTTCCAAGTTTATCTTTTGTCCAACTTGGAATCTTGCCAATCCAGGTTAAAACACCTGGCATACCTGCTTTCAGGCCATTGAATAATCCTGCAATGATAAATCCACCTTGTTCCTTCATTACAGTTGATGGTGAATGGATTCCGAAAGCTTTTTTGAATCCGTTTATGAATGGTGTGAAAATGTGTTCTTTAATCCAGGAATTTACATTTTTTAATGCGGATATTATTCCATTGAACAGTCCCTCAATCGTGAATTTGCCATCTTCATAGGCTGTATCTTTCCACCATTTTACAACCTGTTTCCAGGCATCTCCGATGATTGCCCATATTGTAGCCGCAAACGCTCCAAATGCAGCTCCAAACGCTTCCGAAATTTTCTCAACAATGCCTACCCAGTCAATATTGACCAGAAATTCTTTGATCTTCTCCCCGACCTGCTGCCAATTTGTGTTCTCAACAGCCTGTATAAACGCATCTAAAATTCCCTTAACTGCATCATTCGCAGTTTTTCCAGCTTTTGCCGCATCAAACGTGGACACCGCATTGTTGATCGCGTCAGATACTGACTTTCCAAAATCGCTCCAATGGAATTGTGAAACTGCTGTATAAAGAGCCTCCAAATGTGTATTGAAGTACTCACCAACAGTTTTTCCAATCTTTTTCCAGTCTGCCGTTGCAATCGCCGTATTCAGTGTGCTGATCAGGCCTGATACTGTATCGTGTACTGTTCCTTTGATCAGTGACCAGTCAAGACCTTCCAGGGCACCATTGACACCATCCCCGATTGCTTTTCCAAGACTGTTCCAATGAAAATTCTTTGCAAAACTATCTGCAAATCCAAAAGCTGTGTTTAATCCTTTGGAAAATGTATTGCCAACTAATTTCCAGTCTACAGCTTCAATAAAGCCATTCAGAAAAGTGGCAATGCTTTTTGCAATCTTATTGCAGGTATTCTGGATCTTATCCCACGGAATACGTTCCAGCGCATCGTTGAGCTTATTGCCGACTATAGTTCCAAGTTCCGTGAAATCACCGGACTTCCAGGAATCTTTGATCAGCTTTGCAAGGTCTTTGAAACGGCTTTTGATGGCCGTTGTCTGGAACATATCATCAACACCACCAAGGGGTGATGTATCTGTTCCGCTTCCTGTCCCTTCTGATCCGGAGCTGTCTGAATCATCATTCAGCTTGTTGATCTGATCAAAGCCCAGTAGGGTACGCTGATACTGTTTTGCTGCTTTTGATGCTGTATCGGCGTTCTTTGCATTGTTTTCCAAGCCTGTTGACGTGCTGTCCAGGCTTGCTGCATAATCCTGATTGACCTTCTTGGCTGTGACCATGGTGGTCTTGCCTGTAAGGGCTCCCATCAGCTGGCCGATGGCGTTCACCACATTGATCAGTGTCTGAATGAAGCTGTTCAGGATCGGTGTTATGACATTCAGGATTGGCGCAAAAGCTGTTGCCAGCGAATTCTTGAGCTGTGTCAGGGACGACATCAGCAGCGAAATACTTCTGTTCGTCTCTCCACTGTACTGTGCGAGATTCTGAAATCCCTGCTTGGCTCCATCCACAGCTCCTCGGATTACAAAGCTTGCAAGCATGAATTTTGCAGTCATTCCGATTGTCTTCAGAATGCCGATCAAACCCTGGCCGGACGTTCCCAGTCCATTAAACGAAGACTTTGTCCGGTTCAGGAACGGGATACCCGATGTAAACTTCTGGATCAGTGCAGCGTACGCACCCGTGCATTTCTGAATCACTCCAGTAAACAAAGATGTGCCACTTCTAATACCACCGATAAGCTTCGTAAGTCCACCCCAGCCTTTTTGTACAGCATTGATTCCAGAGTTTCCAATTCCTTTGAAAATTCCTGTCGACAAATTCAGTGCCTGTCTTGGCAGGGATACCGGACGTTGTGCCACATCTTTTGAATTTAACAGATTCTTCCTTGTCACGGCCATTTTCTGCATTTCTGCCGTGCACCTCCGGATTTCTTCCTGGTTTTTCACAAAAGCCTGTGTTCCTTTATCAGTGCCATCTGTGGTCAATTCCGTCATCTGCGTTTTATACTTTCCGACTTCATCTTCTGCTTTTTCAATCTGTTCTGCCAGTTTTCGGGCTTCCTTGGTTGGCTGTTCCATTTTTCCCTTGGATTCCAGAGCTTCCATCTCTTTTCCAAGTGCCTCTATTTTTTTCTGT
The DNA here is from genome assembly GCA_963598855.1 of Eggerthellaceae bacterium. Classification (GTDB taxonomy): domain Bacteria; phylum Bacillota; class Clostridia; order Lachnospirales; family Lachnospiraceae; genus Blautia_A. The sequence goes on along the minus strand of CAVBVT010000014.1, from coordinate 9,114 downwards.
GTTTTTTCAATCTCACTGTCCAGATTGTACAGTTTTCCATCTTCCGTGACATCGGATAAGCTCATGCCTTTGGATAACCTGGATTTTATCTCATCTTTCAACGATGAAAGTTTTTCCCGTTCCTGGGCGGCAGAATCATATATACTTTGATATTTAGGTGTAAATTCCGTTGCACCGTCTCCACTTTCTAATTCGCCTTGACGTTTTCGAAGTTTGGATAATTCTTCTTCTGCTTTCTGAGCTGACAAATAGAGTTTCTCGTATCGGTCAGACATTCCTTTATTCTCGCCCATTTCAGAAAGGGCTTTCTCCTCTTCAAGCAAAGATTTCATTTTTTTCTGAAGTTTTGAAATACTGTTCTCTACCGCTGTATATTCTTCTGTCGGAACTTTGAATTTTGCATTAATCTGAAATTCCCGGATTTTTCCTTTTAAATTTAGCTTAGGTGATACTGCAGAAAGAATTTTTTTTACTTTTTCCGTTGTGTTTTTTACTGAAGCAACGGCTTCATTTTCATTGATCTTAAACGGATTTTTAATTCTTTCTGTTTCTTTTTGGATCGCATCAACAC
>CAVBVT010000014.1:0-8533 GCA_963598855.1 Eggerthellaceae bacterium | reverse complement strand
ATTGCATCAACACTTTTCTTTACCTCCTGCTGGCTATTTTTCATCTCTTTTCTCAGCGGAGCGGTTGAAGCTTCAATGACCACCTGCATCTTATGAAGTGTATCTCCCATGGTCTCACCTCCTCTCTTTTTCTTAATAAATTAATGATTATGCCTATAGTTCCATTCGGCGTTATATGCCCTTCTTTTTTCCATGTATTCTTCCCACTGGCGGGCTTCTTCTGCTTCTTCGTATGTTTTCTGTTCTTTTTCGAACAATTCCGGATAATAGTCCCAGGGATGAGCCATCTTACCGTCTTTCGCGAATAACGCTGAGATATCTACTGCTATGGCCTGTGCCTGGATGAAATTGTCCATAATCCGCTGCTTTTCTTCTCTGAGCAGCCGCTTTTTGATGTTCGACAGAGTATCAAAGATCTCGTTTACAGAAAGATTCCAGAACATTTCTGCCGGAATTCCCATTTCAAGAGCTACAGGATATAACTCTGAGAGCTGTTCTGACATCAGATGTTCTCGATGTCCTCCATCAGACTTGCCGCCATCTTCTCCGGTAAAAAACCCGATACCACCATAAGAGGAATCAGAACCTTCTGGAAAAGTTCCAGCTGGCTGTTTCCTTCCTCGATCCAGGCATCATAAATTTTCTGTACATCCTGATAGTCAACACCATGCTCCCATGGAGCCATTGCCTCCTGGATGATCGTCAGCATCACGGAAAGCGGCGGCATATCATCCAGCATGTTCATGAGATTCTGTCTGTATTTATTCTCCAGACGACCAATTCCGGAAGCTTTGAGCTTCAGTTTGAAACTTCTGCTGCCTACATTCCAGTAAGCAAAGGGCTGTCTTTTTTTCTTCTGTTCTTCCAGATTGACTACCTTTTCCTCCGGAGCCTGTGTCTCGTTCTGGGCAGAAGCTCCGCCCAGATCCTGAATACCTTCAAAATTCATCATCTTTTACTCCTCCTTATGCCGGATCTGTCTGTTTGATCTCAGACTGCACTGCCATGGTTACTTCAAACTCGATCACGCCGTTTACACCACCACCTGTACGTTTTACGGCAAACTGTGCGGTGAATTCGGTAGTTGTGCCATCTTTTGTTTTCTCCTGGAAGTCCCAGATTTCTTTCTTATCTGCTGCATCCCTCATGGTTCTGTAGGGGCTGTTTGCTTTGCTGTTATCGTACTTCCATTTATATTTCATATCAGGAAGTTCCCCGATACCATTTTCATATATCATGTGTGAATCTGTAAGGCAGGTATTTTCCTGTTTGTTCAGTTCCACACCAACTTCCGGGATTTCTTTCAGTCCCGGAAGGTCTGTGTAAGCCGCAGAGCTGCTTCCACTTTCTGTATGCTTTCTGTAACCTAATGTTGCTCCATTCGCTAACATCGCTATTCCTCCTTATCTCCAATACACGCTATCAGAATCCATATCAATGATCCCTTCGTAGCGCATCTGTTTATGTTTCATCCCGGACGGATCCGGCACATCTGCACATGCGATCCGTTTCAGGCCTGTTGCTTTCATTGCCTCGTCCACCTGCAGAGCTGCCTCTGAGGTACTGTGATTATTCCAGATATCAATCCGGTATCTTACCAGAGCTTTGTCTTCCCTCATCCCCTCCGCATCGGAGCTGGCTTCGTATACATCGTTCTGTTCTTCTGTATACTGGATTGTCGAGCCCTCCGTCCAGGAACGGGGATACGCATCTGAAACATTATTCGATACTTTGCACAGTGCTGCGTACACCTGATCTTTTACATTTTTCATTTAATCTCCTTTTGGAAATCCGGCATCAAAATCAGCCTTCATGTTCCCTAAAAGCCTGTCTTCGTTATCTTTCATAGCAGGATATAAAAACGGATGAGCCGGTTGTCCGTAGCATCTGTAAAATCGGCCATCTTTTGTATCGATATAAAACCATCTGGCTTTTTCAGCTCGTCTCCTGTCAACCTGGCTCTCATGGATCCACCATGGTGATTGTGAGTAATTAATTTTGTACTCTGGCGAAATTCCTTCATGATTATCCTCGCCTATAGGCCCGGTTCCAAATTCTACGTATGGCGCATATGCTTTGTTTGTCCAGCAAATACCTGTAACTACGTCCTTCTGCTCTGTAATTTCAGCAAAAATGCTCTGTCTAAGCTCTCCTGTATCTGACAGGCAATTTTCTGCTGCTGCCGACCGTACAAGCTGGATTGCTTCTCCTACAGCCTGCCGGGTGTCCAACTCGGACACCTCACGCAATGCTTTTGCTACCTCGTCAAACCCTTTTACGCTCATATCTTTTCTACCTCCATGGTCAGGAAACGATATGGCTTGATGGATATGATCCGATAATCCGGAGGCTGATCTGCTGCCACATACAAACAAATCCCGTCCCGTTCTTCTATATCTGTTCCATCTTCCAGGATATAGTGCAGCCGGCCTTTTTCATCGGCCTGGATCTTGTAGTTTCCCTGTATCCGTACATTACGGATATAATTCAGACGCTGGCCATACTGTTCAGCCTGTACTTTTCCGGATGCCGGCCAGCTTTCCCCGGTAACAGAAGAGGCAGCACCATATTCCTCGCTGGTACTGCCCTCTTTATCTTTCTTTACCGTCATTTTTTTATGGGAAAATTCCTCAAGTCTGCTTCTTCTCAGCCTCATAAGCCTTTCCTCCTACTCTGGCCAGACGATACCGGTTCAGTGTGTCGTAGATCTGTCTCGGGGCATCATTAAATGTGTAACTCTCTCCACCCTCACTTCTGGACTTTTCCCCCTCTGTTCCCATCCGGTTCAAAGCGATCACGGCAAGGTCCCGGACTGCTTTTTCCAGCCCGGTCCTTAACTGTGTCCGGTTTGTATAGGACAGTACGAAAGCTTCAGCTTCATCCAGAAGGACTGTCAGAAGTTCCTCATCCTTTTCACCAGTCAGGATCTTCAGCTTTTTGATATCTTCTGCTGATGCCATAAGATCACCCTTTCAGGATTGCCAGAAGGTCTGCTTTCGCCAGGGAGGATACTCCTGTCAGCCCTCTCTCTTTTGCAAGAGCTTTCAGTTCTTCAACTGTCATATCTTCAATATCCTTACCGGTTTTCTCCTCTGGTGCTGTGTCTGGTGTGGTTTCTTTCATCGGTGTGAAGCCATCGCCGATCAGCTTTTCTGCTGTGGATCCTTCAGCTTCTCTTTCCACGTTTTTACGGATCAGTCTCATGCTTTTGCCTCCTGCATGCTCAGGTAGATGGAATCCAGTTTGTTGTCCAGGATCCACAAATCATGGAAACGGCGATAATCCATCTGCCATGCGTTCAGTTTCTGGTTTGTTGTCGGGTCAAAGATACGCATGATGTCCTGCTTTGTCACCGCGATCGGTGTTGTTACCGGGCAGATGAAGAAGTTCAGGTTCTTTGCAGATGTTCCTTTTTCATATCCACCTTTTTCCTGTCCACTTGTTTTACCGTCATTAACCTTAACAGTTGTATACATACGGTTGGAAGGTGTAGAAACCAGTGGTACACCATCTACAGAAGGAACCTGGGTCTGAATTCCACCTTTTGAGAATGTTACTGCCGTAATCTTTCCTGCAAGTTCCAGTTCCAGCTCCATAATAAAATCTGGTGTTGCCTGGCAGATAAGAGCTCCGTTATAGTTTTCTCTTACCGCTTTGATTCCTTCTTTCAGCTTACGCAGGGCAGATGTTCCGGTTGTTCCTGGCACGTAAGATTCTCCGATCATTCCTGCCTTGTCTGCTGTAAGTGTTTCAGTGGCCAGTTTGCTGATACGGTACGCATCAATCTCCGGAACTACCTGTGTTCTCTGGAACTCTCCCATAATCGCGCCAGCTGTCGGGATAAAGTTTGTTTCATTAATGTCCATCGGATCAATCTGGAACAGGCGGCCACGATCCTGTGTCATTTTTCTGGTTTCATATTCCAGAGTAACAGAGCCGCGCTGATATCCATTCTCACGATCATAATCACCCATTCCCTGAACGTTCATTTTGGGGATTTTTACCTCGGCACCGCCGTTATAGATCACCTGGCCGGCATTGGCATCCATCCAGCCGGTGGTTGCTTCCTGGACAGCGATCTTATCAAGCTGTGTCATAAATGAGGTTGCTGTTGCTAAAGTATTGATTGCCATTGTTTACTCACTCTCCTTTAAAAAATGCCCATCATCGCATTGTATACCTGCTTTTCAAGGGCTTCCTGTGTGTTTGTTTCTGGTGCTTTTTTCGGGGGCTTGCCGCCTTTCAGCTTCTCATCTACTGCTTTCTCAACTGCAGTCTGGAACGCTTTTTTAACGGTTTCCATGGATTTCTTGCAGGTGTCTGCATCTGTATAGTTCAGCACTTCTGCAAGCTCTACCGGAAGGCCTTCGTCTGACAGATTGTTCTTTGCTTCTGCCATGAGTTCACTTCTGGTTACTGCTGCCTCCCTGTCGGAAAGTTCCTTTTCTTTTTTCTTCTGCATGTACTGCGTTTTTTCTTCCTTGGTCATTTTGGCCAGCTTCTCAGCTTCGGAAAGCTTATCATCCGTCAGTGCCTGCCACTTCTCCTGTGCGTTTGTCACTGCCGTATTGACTGCTTCCTGGACACGTCTGTCGAACTCTGCCTGATTGCCGCCTGTTTTCAGGAAGTCATCAAAAGATGGGGGATTGTCCCCTTCTCCGCCTGTACCTTCGCCAGATCCGCCGCCATTGCCCTCACCGGCCCCAGCACCGTCTCCGCCTTCTGCGAATAACTGCAGGTTCATTGGAACTTTACACATTGCTTTGAATACTCTGTTTCTCATGTCTTTTCCTTTCTGCCCAGCCTATTCGTTCTCACGCCCGGGCCATTCAGTTTGTGGAATCCGCTTCTTTAACGCCTGGCGGAAAAAGGCATAAAAAATAAGACGCTTCACCCTGCGTCTCAACGGGAGATCTGTGGATCACCTATTCCTTCCCTTTGGCTGCTGCCTTTGCTTCTCTTACTGCCTCAGCAACACCTTCTTCGATCAGATGCTTCCCTCTTTCTTCTGTCACTTCCAGAACGGTTCCCTCTTCAACAACTTCTTTCAAGCAGATGTCGCTGTATCTTTTGGTGCATTTTACTTTCATGGTCCTCACCTCCCCTCCGTTGCGCCGGCGCAATTCTTAAAAATGGGTTTAAAAAGACCACCTGTCATTTCTGACTGGTGGTATCCATTCCTATCCCTCCGAACTGCTTTTCACTCTTTCGATATCATCTATAGTCACATCAATGGTATCCCAATCAGCAGGAGAATCTCCTACATCCACCAGAAAATGTGTATCATCCCATATTTCAACAACAGCAGCCTCTCGGCCATCTTTTAAAACAACTGTGCAATATTGTTTGATCTCCATCTTCATTTCTCCTTGATGTATGCACTCGTTAATGCTAATGTATTATCTGGTTTTAATATCCATCCAACAATTACATTTGCAGGTGTGCCCTTCAGTCCATGTAAAATCATTTTCTGCTCATATTTATCGCCAAATCCTGCATTTTCTTTAAACACTGCCGGATACTGCACGGCACCTTGTTTTAATGCTTTTTGCAACTTCTGCCAATTATCCAAACTATAACCCAAGCGATCTGTAAAAGCTCTTCCCTTAGGATATCCCTTTTCACTATTTTCATCAAACAGATATTTCGTAAACTTAGGTTCAGGTAAAATAGCTTTTTCTGCATTCGGCAGTTTCAATTCCGGATGTTCCAGAAGTTCGTTCCTTCGCTGATAATCCAGTTTCATGAACTTCCAATTCTCAGGTTCATTATACTTCATTTCCTGGAAGTCTGCAAAATATTCCGGCATGTCTTTTCCAAGGAGTTCCCGGTACTGATCATACTGTTTCAGGTCTGATGAAACGTTTTTGGCCGCTTTCTCCTGGGCTTCTGCCTTTGGATTTCCTTTGACGTTTTTCTCATACCACTGTTCATAGGTCATGGCTGCCGGAACCTTCTCTGTACGTCCCGTTTCCGGGTTGTACGCGCTTCTTTTCATGTCCTTGAGGATTTCTTTATCTATGACAGAAATTGTCGTAGAACGGCAATATGGGTGCATGGGTGGATAGTTCACTCCGGCTTTTCGTTCTTTTACCTGGAAAACCTTTCCATCCAGTTCCCGGCAGATCTTACTGGTACGAAGATCCAGTACAGCCACATAACGATAACTCTTGATGCCACAGTCAATATAGCTCTGTGCAGTCAGTTCTCCCGCCAGAAAGCAGGATTCTGTCCTTACTACTCGTCTGGCCTGTTTTGCTCCCCCTCCGCACTGTGCCTGGATAGATTCCGCTGTTTCCCGGTCTGTCCGGCCGGTAAGAAGGCTTATCAGTAATTCATCCTTCAAGGAATCTGCAAGCTGTTGTGTATTCTGCCAGATACGGTCTGAAAAATGCTTTCCGGACCATTTCATCTGCAGAGCCTGGTCGATCTGCTTCCTGCTCACATGAGAAAAGCTGAATGCCAGTCCGGTTTCTTTCTGCATATTGTAGATGGAATGATAATACGCTTTTTCTCCCAGCTGTTCCAGAAGTTTGGTATCGAACTGTTTCTCCTGCTGATACACCTGCTGCATCACTGCATCCACCTGTGTCATAAGATCCTGCAGGCGTTCCAGTCTTGCACGGTACGCCGGAGCTTCCAGCTGTTTCAGGATCTCACTGTCTTTTTTCCGGTTCTGGAGTTCCTGCTTCAGCTGGTCTATGGAGTTTTTGTCCTGAATGGAATTTATGATCTGCCAGGCTTCTGTTTCTGACAGACCATATTTCGTCATGAACTTCTCAAAGATATCTCTTGCGGCATATTCCAGCTGAAGGGATGCCTTCCGGTATACCCTGGCAATGAGATCTGCTGTCTCTTCTGCATCTTCCATGAACTGATACATGTCCCATGCTGATCTTTGTTCCCAGTATTTCCTACTCATCTACCTTTTCCTTATCATCCGGATTCTGTTCCGGTGGCGTATTGTCCTGCAGTCCAAATACTTCCTGCTGCCGCTTCAGATTCTCTTCTTCCTCTGTTTCCAAGGCTTTTAGTTCCTCGTCCACATCCTCTACAAAAGGAACCTGGGAAAGCAGGGTTTTCCGGCTTACCTTTCCCCACAGGTTTGCCACAATCTGGGATATCTCCAGAAGGTTTTTGGGCAATGCTCTGGTGAAAGTCATCGTGATCCCGGCCGGATCAATGCTGGTCCCGTGCAGAGCCAGGTAGTTGCAGAAGATCCGCACTCTTTTCCTCAGACCTTTTTTATAATATCTGGTCTTGATCTTCGTGATATTCTCCATTCCCAGAAGTTTAAACTCCATGGCTACGCCGCTGACATTCCCTCCGAAGCTTTCATCTGACATACAGGGAATGTGGGAAAACTTGTGGATATCCTGCTCAATGGCTTTCTTAAGGATCTCCACACCGCTCTCATCAAAAGTCCTGGTCAGATACTCTGCTTTGGCTGTGTCCGGCATCTCAAGGACCTTGTATTTCTTCAGGCGGGCCTTGGCTTTCCGTATACTCTCATCTTCATCCTCCGTGTCCGATTCGTCCTCATCGGTCAACAGTGTTCCATAAATGGCCAGGATTGCATCAATGAACTGTTCCTTGTCGGTCACACGATCACTCATCAGCGCATTGTACGCATCGATCAGAGGGATCTGCAGTTCAAAATCTCCGATGGCCAGTTTATTGTTCAGGTATTCAATGATCGGGATCTCGCCAAGATAATGGGGCACCGCCGGTTCTGTGGTTGCCTGGATCGTATTGCTGTTCTCAATGTCCAGCTCGTACTTATAGTTTGCAGTCACCACTGTGGCCATATAGTGGTTCGGAAGCTTTCCGGAATCATCTTTCCGGATATAATAATAGACAGCAAAGAGTTCGTTTTCCTCTATGCTGTCATCCTTTACCATGAAGGTATTCTCAGCAGACAGGTTCTTGGTCTGCAGGTTGTTCTCGTTTTCCTTCACATAGACATATTCATAGGCCAGACCGTAGATGGATGCCTCCAGGCCGTTGTCTCCATCTGTTTCATCTGCTCCAGCCGCTTCCAGCGCATCCGTAAGCGGTTTGATATCCTCATCAGACTTATATGTTACCGGATTGCCAATAAAGTAACTGCTGGCTGTATCCGAAATGTCTTTTGCGTGATTGCACACAAGACGGTTGTCCCGGTTGGTCTCATCCAGGATCTTGTGCTTTCCTTCGTAGTAGGACATATTCTTTTTCAAACGATCCACCAGGCTGATGTGTTTGCTGATCAACTGGCGTATCATCTGTTTATCTGGGTTTAACTCATCAAATTTCTCTCTCGGTATTGTAAATGTGTATATTTCTCTCACCTCCTTATCTCTCGGAAACGTGCTGCTTTTCTGCCGATTATGGTGCTACATAGGTACCTCACAGCGTCACAACAATGGTCCCACTGTTTCACCGGTTTGTCTTCTCCCCTCTCCAGGGCTTTCTCATCCCAGATGTAAGAAGCAAATTCTTTTATAGTTTCTTTACAGGAAGAAGCAAAGACGATCTTCTCCAGGTTCAGAAG
>CAVBVT010000013.1:0-34719 GCA_963598855.1 Eggerthellaceae bacterium | reverse complement strand
GTATGGGTGCCACGCTTGTGATGATGACAGGAGATTATATCCATGTATATTCCAATGGAGCAGGGATCGGAGACACTGCACGACTTGGTGCACAGGTTGTCAGCGGGATCGGTTTCCTTGGAGTTGGAACGATCATCGTAACTGGTCAGAGACATGTTTCCGGACTTACCACTGCGGCAAGTCTGTGGACTTCTGCATGTATCGGACTTGCAGTAGGAATTGGTTTTTACAGCGGAGCATGTTTTACCACACTGGGACTTATGGTGGTGTTTAAATATTCCAAATATATCGAATCCTATGTGGAGGAACATTCTAACACTTACGATGTGTATATGGAATTCGAAAATGAAGATAAGATGAGTATGGCCATAAAGAAGCTAAGGGAAGAGGATATCCTGATCTCCAATGTGGTTGTCATCAAGAAGAAATCCAAGACACAGAGCATTGTGATCCAGGCAACGATGGAAGCAGCCAAGTGGAAAGCCCGTCATACGGTTTTTCGTGAGGCGAGACAGCAGGACGGTGTGATCTCTGTGGAGGAGATCTGAAAAAACCTCATAATTTTGGTAAAATGAAGAGTGTGTTAAAGAAAAAACAATATATTTTACAAAAATTATGCTTGTAATTCCAGGAATAGTCTGATACAATGATTACAAAGTGAAGAAGAAATCTGGTTCAGTTATCTGAATACAGAGAATGCCATTGAGAACAGAGACCGGCATGAAGACACATAGATTTATGTGTTTTTATGTCGGCTATTTTTATGCACAAATATTAATATTTCAAAAGGATTACAAAGGGTTACAGCGTAAAAATAACGGAAAACAGTGGCAGTCACTTGAAGGATTTCTGTTCGTAAACAGTACTCCTCGCAGAATATATGATCTGCGGACAGTGATCCTTGTGTCGCAATCGCAACGGATATTCTGAACAGACTTGGCTGCCGGCCGAGAACAGGCATGGCAGCCAGCTCAGAAAATCCAGAGGCTTTGAGCAGGATATAACGACCCTCCTGCAAACAGAGCGGTATATAAAAAGGATTCAAATAGTGGTTCAGCCAACCGCTCTGTTTGCTATGAAATAAAATGTGCAAAATATACAAAATGTAAAATGAAAAGCAAATAAATTTAATTAAAAAATAACAAAAAATGCACAAAAAATCATTGAAAAATGTTGAAAACATATAAAGGGTGTGATATACTCTTTGCATAAATTAGTAAATATGCTTGAAATCAGTGTATTACATCGAATGGAGGATGAGTAAAAATGAAAGTATTTGGACATCGTGGTTTCAGCGGAGAATATCCGGAGAATACAATGCTGGCATTTCAGAAAGCAGTAGAAGCTGGCTGTGACGGAATCGAGCTTGATGTACAGCTGACCAAGGATCTTGTTCCTGTGATCATGCATGATGAGAAGGTTGACCGTACTACAGACGGAACTGGATGTATCTATGATATGACATATGATGAACTTCGCCGTCTGGACTGCAGTTATCCGGACAAATATAACGGTAAATTTGGTAAACTTCAGATTCCGACACTCAGAGAATATCTGGAGTGGATGTCAGAAGAGGAAGATCTGATCACCAATATTGAGCTGAAGAACAGTGTTTACTATTACGGCGGTATGGAAGAGAAAGTTATTGACATGATCTGCGAATATGGACTGGAGGATCGGATCATCCTTTCTTCCTTTAATAACGCATCCATCGTACTGTGCAGACAGAACGATGAGACTATCGCAGGCGGTTTTCTGGTAGATAAATATGTAGACAATGCAGGCGTTTATGCAAGAACCTGTGATGTTCAGTACTATCATCCGAATCTGAAATATCTGGAAGAAGAGCATGTTCGCAACTGCTCACAGAACGGGGTTGGAGTAAATGTCTGGACTGTAAATGAAGAAGAGGATATGAGAAGAATGAAGAAATGGGGAGTAAACTCGATCATTACCAATTATCCTGACAAAGGCAGAGCAGTTGCAGACGAAGATTGATAAAGTTAATAAATAAACTATAAATAAATGTATATGGAGGATTTTTACAATGGAGAAAGAAACAAGACCTTTTATTCCTTGGCAGCTCGCAGATGACTTTATGACTGCTGTATTCGAGAAAATGGGAGTTCCGGAAGCAGACGCAAGACTTTGCTCTGACGTACTTCTTGAGAGTGACAGACGTGGAATCGAGAGCCATGGCTGCAACCGTTTTAAACCGATCTACATCGACCGTATTAAATCCGGAATCTTAAATCCTGTAACTAAGATCGATATCATCAAAGAAACACCTACAACTGCAGTTCTCGATGCCAATGATGGTATGGGAATGGTAGCCAGCAAGAAAGCTATGGATATGTGTATTGAGAAAGCACATAAATATGGCATGGGTATGGTTGCAGTTCGTAATTCTTCTCATTATGGAATCGCAGGATACTGGACAGGACTCGCAGTTAAAGAGAACATGATCGGTATCAGCGGTACGAATGCAAGACCATCCGTTGCACCGACATTTGGTGTTGAGAATATGCTTGGAACCAACCCGCTGACATTCAGCATGCCTACAGATGAGCCGTTCCCGTTTGTACTGGACTGCGCAACATCTGTTATACAGAACGGCAAGATCGAATACTACGCACGTATCGGACACGATACTCCTAAAGGTCTTGTTATTTCCAGAGATGGTGAGGAGCTTACAGACAGCGTAGAGATCCTTAAGAAGATCCGCAGCAAACAGGCTGCACTTGCTCCTCTCGGCGGATTTGGCGAAACAACAGGAGGATATAAAGGATATGGATATTCCACAGTTGTTGAGATCCTTTCCGCAGCACTTCAGTCCGGTATCTTCTTAAGAGCACTGGAAGGAAAGAATGATGATGGAAGTATCCGTCCATATCATCTTGGACATTTCTTCATTGCTATCGATACAGAAGCATTCATGGGTGCTGACGCATTCAAGAAGACATGCGGCGATATCTTAAGAGACCTGAGAGGATCTGAGAAAGCTCCTGGACAGGAACGTATCTACACAGCAGGCGAGAAAGAATACGATGTATGGATGTATCGTAAAGATAAGGGAGTTCCGGTAACAGAGGCAGTTCAGAAAGAGTTTATCGGACTTCGTGATGAGTTCGGACTTACACAGTTCAAATTCCCATTTGAGAAATAATACAGCTAGATCAAGCAAGTCGTTAAGACTTGCTTGATTTTAGTGAAAATATCAGGATTTAGTAAATCTGTCTGGTCTTTGCAGCAAGAAACTGATACAATAGAAGTACTATCTTTAGACAAAATATAAGGGTGTAACTATATTGTGTGAATATTGCGGAGGACAAACAGATGAACAAGGAATTTTTGGATGCCGTTGAGGCGAATCCTATTATAGCGGCAGTGAAGGACGAACAGGGGTTGGCTAACTGTCTGCGAAGAGAAGAACTTACAGTGATCTTTATCCTGTATGGTGATATCCGTTCCATTGGGGGAATCGTGGAGCGGATCCACCAGGCAGGTAAGCTCGCGATGGTACATATAGACCTGATAACAGGGTTAAGTTCAAAAGAAGTTTCTGTCGATTATATTTGCGAGGATATTCATGCAGATGGAATTATTTCCACAAAAGCATCAATGATCAGCAGGGCGAAAAAGCTCGGGATGTATACTGTCCTGCGCTTTTTTCTCATTGATTCCATGGCGATCAAGAATATTGAGAATCTGGGAAATCAGCATGAACAGCTGCCGGATGTGGTGGAAGTTCTGCCAGGCCTGATGCCGAAGATCCTCAAAAAAATATGCAAAACAAGCAGAGTGCCTGTGATCGCAGGCGGTCTGATCTCCGATAAGGAGGATGTGATGGGAGCACTGGGTGCGGGGGCGGCAGCTGTTTCCACTACAAATCAGGGGGTATGGGAGCTTTAAGCCGCATAGACGTTAATTATGCGGTTAAGATAATGTATTGGAGGATTTTTATATGGCAAAATATGTTATGGCACTGGATTCTGGAACCACCAGCAACCGCTGTATTCTCTTTGACGAGAATGGCAGGATCCGCAGCGTGGCGCAGAAGGAGTTTATCCAGCATTTTCCGAAACCAGGCTGGGTGGAGCATGATGCAAGTGAGATCTGGTCTACGCAGCTTTCTGTTGCCAGAGAGGCTATGAGCCAGATCGAAGCAAAAGCGGAGGATATTGCAGCGATCGGTATCACAAACCAGAGAGAAACTACCATTGTCTGGGATAAGAATACAGGACAGCCTGTTTACCATGCGATTGTATGGCAGTGCAGAAGAACAGCCGAGTACTGCGACAGTCTGAAGGCAAAAGGCCTGGAGGAGAAATTCCGTCAGAAGACAGGTCTTGTAATAGATGCGTATTTTTCTGCAACAAAGGTGAAATGGATCCTGGATAATGTGGAAGGTGCAAGAGAAAGAGCAGAGAAAGGTGAGCTGCTTTTTGGTACTGTGGAGACATGGCTGATCTGGAAACTGACCAAAGGAGCTGTCCATGTGACAGATTATTCCAATGCGTCCAGAACCATGATGTTCAATATCAATACTCTGGAATGGGATGATGAGATCCTTGAGGAGCTTGATATCCCGAAATGTATGCTTCCTCAGGTAAAGGAATCCAGTGAGATTTATGGGGAAACAGATCCGTCATTCTTCGGCGGAAGGATCCCTGTAGCTGGTGCAGCAGGAGATCAGCAGGCAGCGCTGTTCGGACAGGCCTGCTTTGAGAAAGGCGAGACCAAGAATACATACGGAACCGGCGGATTTCTTCTGATGAATGCAGGCGACAAGCCGGTATTTTCCAAGAATGGCCTTGTTACGACCATCGGATGGGGACTGAACGGAAAGGTTACATATGTCCTTGAGGGATCTGTATTTGTGGCCGGTGCTGCGATCCAGTGGCTTCGTGATGAGCTTCATCTGGTAGATTCAGCTTCTGATACGGAGTATTTTGCAGGAAAAGTGCCAGATGCCAATGGCTGTTATGTAGTGCCTGCATTTACAGGACTTGGTGCTCCTTACTGGGATCAGTATGCACGTGGAACAATCGTAGGCCTGACACGTGGCGTAAATAAATATCATATTGTGCGTGCAACGCTGGAATCTCTTGCATATCAGGTAAATGACGTGCTGGAGGTTATGAAGGAGGACGCAGAAAGTAACCTGGCAGTTCTTCGTGTAGACGGCGGTGCAAGTGCCAATAATCTTCTTCTCCAGATCCAGTCAGACATCAGCAATGTGGCTGTGGAACGTCCGGAGTGCATTGAGACTACTGCTCTTGGTGCAGCTTATCTGGCTGGTCTTGCAGTTGGATTCTGGGAGAGCAAAGAGGCGGTTCTTGAGAGCCGTACTGTGGAGCGTATTTTCCGCACACAGATCGATGATGAGAAACGGAATGCGATGGTAAAAGGATGGAGAGCAGCAGTAGGCTGTTCCAGAGACTGGATTAAAAAGATCCAGTAAATAGTAAAAATAAAAGTCATGCAGCGGGACAGATCTATATGAATGTCCTGTGCATGGCTTTTTTGTGGTGTCACGAAGGCGTTATATCGCAGGTGGTAAATCCTGATTGCAGGAGATTATTTCTTATGTACCTACGGGTTTGCCTGTGACGGTCAGGTGGATTGATCCACGTGAACTTACAGAGTTGTCAGATCGATCTTGTAATCGTCGGAACCTTCTCCGTCAGCAGTGTAGTAAGCTGCTCTTTCTTCTGCATTTACATAGATGTGGAGCTCTTTGCCCTTAAGGCCTTTCGCCTCTGCATCTTTCTTAACAGCTGCTTCAAGGTCTGCAACTGTGATGGATGTCTCAAAAATTTCAAGTGTGATGCCGCTGATCTTATGATTTTTTACAGTGTTCTTAACTTCTTCTACTACTTCTGGTGCCTTAGCTGCTACAGCCTCTGTGGCTTTCTTGACTGCGCTTACAGTTTTCTCAGCTGCAGGTGTCTTCTCGATCTTCTCTACAGTTGATTTAACAGTAGCTTTGGCTTTTGTGGTTGCGCTCTTCAGGTTGCTTGTTCTGTTGTTTCTTTTTTTCTCCATAATGGAACACTCCCTTCCGCATATTTCGCTGGCAGAACGGCTCTGCCGAAATATGTACCCGTCTACAGTACCATGAATTTCCTGGAAAGTCAAATTTTTGTCAGGTGTTGCATTTTTTGCGGGGGTCGTTTAAACTGGGATTAGACTGGTTTGAAGATGAAATGGAAGAGAATAGAAGACAGGGAGAAATATAGATTGAAAAATATTCAGGAAGATATTAAATCAGGAAAATTTAAGCAGGCGTATCTTCTCCACGGCGAGGAAGCTTATCTGAAACAGCAGTATAAGAGAAACCTGGTAAAAGCACTCAACCCGGATGATGATACCATGAATTTTGCCCGGTATGAGGGGAAGGGGATCGATGTCAGGGAACTGATCAGTCTTTGTGATACCATGCCTTTTTTTGCGGGGCGGAGAATCGTGCTTCTGGAGGATACGGGATTTTTTAAGAATAAGTGCGAGGAACTGGCTGATTACATGAAGGCACTGCCGGATTACCTGTATCTTGTGTTCTGTGAGTCCGAAGTGGATAAACGAAGCCGTATGTACAAGGCGGTGAAAGCCTGCGGAAGTATCGGCGAATTCAAGCAGCAGGATGAGAAGACTCTGATGCGCTGGGCAGCAGGAATCCTCGGGAAAAACGGCCGCAAGATCACCCAGAGGGATGTGGAACTGCTTCTGTCCATGACCGGCACAGACATGGGAAACTTGAGGATGGAACTGGAAAAAGTGATCTCCTACACAGAGGGCAGGGATGTTGTGACTGGAGAGGATATCCGGGCTGTCTGCACCACGCAGACAACTAATAAGATTTTTGATATGGTGCGGGCGGTGACTGAGAAGAACCAGAAACGTGCGCTGGATCTGTATTATGATCTTCTGATGCTTCGTGAACCGCCGATGAGGATCCTATTTCTTCTGGCGAAACAGTTCCGCCAGATCTGTCTGGCGAAGAAGTTTTCCCAGGAGGGACTTTCCCAGACGGAGATCGCTTCCAAACTTGGTGTGCCGTCTTTTGTTGTGAGGAATCTGGCTTCCTGCGCAAGGTCTTATACTGTGGAGGAACTTGAGAATGCAGTCAGGGATTTCGTGGACGCGGAAGAGGCTGTGAAGACCGGCGCGCTGGGAGATGTGCTCAGCGTGGAGCTGCTGATCGTGAAGTATAGTTCTGCGCGGAAGAGTGCGTGAGTTTCAGGGCTTCTGCCACAGAGTTCTGCCATTATCCTTGAGCCATTTTTCGTAGGTTTTATATTCAGGCATTACGGAGGCTACGACTGCGTAGAATGCAGGGGAGTGGTTCATTTCTTTCCGGTGCGCAAGTTCGTGTACAACAACATAATCAAGAACATTTTCCGGGGCGAAAATGAGGCGCCAGTTGAAGTTTAAGTTGCCTTCGCTGGTGCAGCTTCCCCAGCGGGTCTTCTGCTCCCGGATGGTGATACGGCCGTAGGTTACGCTTATTCTTCCAGCGTAAAATGCGGTTTTTCTTTTGAATATTTTTCGGGCAGATTCCATATAATAGCTGCGGCGGAAATCAGAAAGCGGGTGATCTTTGGCCGGGTCCTGTACTGGTTCAGGCGTGGCATGGGAGAGATGTTTCAGGATCCAGCTTTCTTTTTTAGTGAGGAAGTCGTCGATAGTGGATTTTGGCATTGTACGCGGTGCGCGGACAGTTACCTGACCGGAAGTGCTGACCTGGATCGCCAAGGTCTTGCGGTTGCTGCGGATAAGGCGGTAGGGGAAGGGATGTTGATTCATGAAAAAAGCTCCTTGTATTTGGGTGTTAATGGTTGGCAGGTGAAAATGTTTGTGTTTGTATATAAATAAAAAAGACAGTCGCTGACGGTTCGACTGTCTTTCCTTTTACTTATAAGCTTATAACTAAAATATTCCGTTGTCTATTACGCAATGCTGTTGACAGCTTTGGAAAGACGGGAAATTTTTCTGGCGCAGTTATTTTTGTGATAAACGCCCTTGGATGTAGCTTTGCTGATTGTGGAGATTGCGTCCTTAAGAGCAACCTCTGCAGCTGCCTTATCCTTATTCTCAACTGCTGTCTCAACTTTCTTAATGGAAGTCTTAACTGCAGAACGGATTGCTTTGTTTCTTGCAGCCTTAGTTCTGTTAACTAAGATTCTCTTCTTTGCGGATTTAATGTTAGCCAATTCGTACACCTCCGATTCCTAAAAATATAATATAAATAATTACATTCACAGGAACAGACACGGGCGCTCCTATGAAACATGCTTATATATATTATTATACGTGAACGGGAATGTCAAGATGTTTTTCGGGGAAATTTCAAAAATTTGACAAAAAAATACCAGATAATGTAGAGGGAGAAGGAAATGATACATATTTATGGGAAAGTGAGGGAAGAATAGAAGGGAAATGATGTAATGCTCGCGGAAGGTATCCTATATGGTACTTTTTGCTGGTGAACAAAGCGTAGAAAATGAGAAGTATAGCGTGAGATAGTTTGGTCAGGAATATGAAACTTCTGCGGCAGGCTGAGGGAAAATACCGGAATACCAGGCAAGATCAGGCGGACGGCGATCAGATGATTGAAATTTTCAGGAAAAGAGGAGAGTTTATGGCAGGAAGGGACAGGATCAGGACGGATCTGGCACTTGAGGCGACGGAGTGTTTCAAAGAGGACAATGTAGAAGTTCATGGAGTGGAGGTCCGGGAAAAGTACGACAAGGAGAAAGATGTGCGGACTACGGTTGTCCGGATTACAACGGAAAATGGTGCGAAGACGATGGGAAAGCCCCAGGGAACGTATATTACTATCGAGGCTCCGGATCTTTCCGTGCCGGATGAAGATTATCACAGGGAGATTTCGGAAGAGGTAGCGCATCATTTAAGAGAACTGATCGATTTCAGTCGGCAGCAGTCTGTACTTGTGGTAGGCCTGGGAAATCAGGACATCACAGCAGATTCCCTTGGCCCACGGGCAGTGGGAAATCTTCATATGACAAGGCATGTGATCCGGGAGTATGGACTGAAATCCAGTTCTCATATGAAAATGCACCAGATCAGCGGAATTATTCCTGGTGTGATGGCACAGACGGGAATGGAGACTCTGGAGATCGTTCAGGGGGTTGTTTCCGAGACAAAACCGGATGTGGTGATTGCGATAGACGCGCTTGCTGCCAGAAGTACGGCAAGGTTGAACCGCACCATCCAGATCACTGATACAGGGATCAGTCCAGGCTCTGGTGTGGGAAACCACAGAGAAGGCTTAAATGAAGAGAATCTTTCTGTGAGGGTGATCGGGATCGGGGTACCTACAGTGGTAGATGCAGCTACCATCGTCCATGATTCCATGGCCAATCTTCTGGACGCACTTGAGGAAGAGGAGCAGAAGGAATTTCTGGAAGAGATGATCTCGCCGAAGCTTTATACCATGTTTGTGACCCCGAAGGATGTGGATGAGACTGTCAAGTATTTGAGCTTTACGATCT
Source organism: Eggerthellaceae bacterium (assembly GCA_963598855.1). Classification (GTDB taxonomy): domain Bacteria; phylum Bacillota; class Clostridia; order Lachnospirales; family Lachnospiraceae; genus Blautia_A. The sequence continues at coordinate 25,204 of CAVBVT010000013.1, read as the reverse complement.
CGGAGGGACTGAACCTGGCATTTTCCGATAGTCTAATCAGAGAGGACATGTCATAAAATACCATAAGAGGTGATCGTTGGTGACGAATATCCAGAGGGCATTCTGCGTGGTTTTGAGCCTGATCTTTCTTTGTGTGGTGGCCGCGCTTCCGGGAGATTTTTTCAGGCATGGAGAAATTTACAGATCTCTGCCGCTGTACTGCTTTCTGGAAAAGAAGGCTTTGCAGGAGGAAAACGGCAGAGACCTGGAAACGGAGATGCTTTTGCAGGAAAAAAATGCAGAGCATCTTGGGGAAGAAGTAACAGCGGAGAACCAGAGAAGGCAGGAGGAACTTCTGATGGCGGAGGCGGAGAAAGATGCTGCGGGTAGTCGGGATGAGATGCAAGGTGAGTCGCAGGAGGAACAAGGCAAAATAATGGATGAAAGTAAAAGTGGGGTGAAAGCGCAGGAAGGGCAGAGTGGGCAGACACAGGGGGAGGAAACAGCCGATGCAGATCAGCAGAATGAGCAGATTCCGGAATCATCAGGATCAGAGGGAACATCACAGAGTACCGAAATACAGTCGGACGCAGATATTCAGTCAGACTCTTCAATAAAAGACCAGGAAACCGTGGCACTGCCTCATCCTCAGATCGACTTATCCCAGGCAAAACTGTCAGACTTTGATTATGTGATGAACAATTTTTTTATCCTGGATTCCAATACGGAAACCAATGCAGGGCAGATCAGCGGGACAAGATTTCTGGAAAAAGATCTGTCCATTAAACAGGACTCATCTGTACCCCAGATCCTGATCTACCACACTCATTCCCAGGAGACTTTTTCCGATTCAAGGGAAGGTGAAACAGAGGATACCATAGTGGGGGTGGGAAATTATCTCACAGAACTTCTGGAGAAAAATTACGGCTACAAGGTGATCCATGTGACGGATGCCTTCGATATCATGGGCGGGGAGCTGGACCGAAGCAAAGCTTACGACTATGCGCGCTCTTCCATAGAAAAAGTTCTGGAGGAAAATCCTACAGTGGAGGTAGTGATTGATCTTCACAGGGACGGAGTGCCGGACGACCGCCATCTGGTAACGGAGATCAATGGAAAACAGACCGCCCAGATCCTTTTTTATAATGGGCTGAGCTATACGATCAATCAGGGGGCAGTGAGTTATCTTCCAAACCCTTACATAGAAGATAATCTGGCATTTTCTTTTCAGCTGGAATACCAGGCAGCGCAGTACTATCCGCAGTTTTACAGGGGAATTTATCTGGCAGGTCTCCGCTACAACCTCCATTTAAGACCAAGGGCACTGCTTCTGGAAGCCGGTGCGCAGACAAATACTGTGGAGGAAGTCCGAAATGCAATGGAACCTTTTGCAGATATCTTAAACAGAGTGCTGAAAGGCAGTGACAAAGAAGGATAAAATGTGCTATGATAAGGAACAGTATGGAGAAATATGCTTTTTGCATGATAAATGCAGAAGCTTTATATGAAAGAAACATAAGGAGGACTTCCTGAATGATAGACCAGAGTAAAATTCGAAATTTTTGTATCATTGCACATATTGACCACGGAAAATCTACCCTTGCAGACCGTATCATCGAGATGACAGGACTTCTCACAGAAAGAGAAATGCAGGCACAGGTTCTGGATAACATGGAACTTGAGAGAGAGCGTGGAATTACCATCAAATCCCAGGCTGTTCGTATTGTATACAAGGCCAAAGACGGAAATGAATACATTTTTAACCTGATCGATACCCCGGGACATGTAGACTTTAACTATGAAGTTTCCCGAAGCCTTGCAGCCTGTGACGGTGCGATCCTTGTTGTGGATGCTGCCCAGGGTATTGAGGCACAGACCCTTGCCAACGTATATATGGCACTGGATCATGAACTGGATGTAGTGCCGGTTATCAACAAGATCGATCTTCCAAGTGCAGATCCTGAGCGTGTGATCAATGAGATCGAGGATGTGATCGGAATCGAGGCACAGGATGCACCGCAGATCTCTGCGAAAACAGGATTGAATGTAGATCAGGTTTTGGAGCAGATCGTAAATAAAGTTCCGGCACCGCAGGGAGATGTGGATGCACCGCTGAAAGCACTGATCTTTGACTCTGTTTATGATCCGTATAAAGGTGTTATCGTATTCTGCCGAATTAAAGACGGCCGTGTGAAGAAGGGTACGAAGATCCACATGATGGCTACCGGATTTACCACAGAGGTTGTTGAAGTAGGATATTTTGGCGCAGGACAGTTTATTCCTTGTGATGAGCTGACAGCAGGTATGGTTGGATATATCACAGCCAGCATCAAGAATGTCCGTGATACCCGTGTTGGTGATACTGTGACAGATGCAGATAATCCATGTGCAGAAGCACTGCCTGGATATAAGAAGGTAAATCCAATGGTTTACTGCGGACTTTACCCGGCTGATGGTGCCAAGTACGGCGATCTCCGTGACGCTTTAGAGAAGCTGCAGCTTAACGATGCTTCTCTTTATTACGAGCCTGAGACATCGGTTGCCCTGGGATTTGGTTTCCGATGCGGTTTCCTGGGACTTCTTCATCTGGAGATCATCCAGGAGCGTCTGGAGCGAGAGTATAATCTGGATCTTGTAACTACCGCGCCGAGTGTTATTTACAAAGTTTACAAGACAAACGGTGAGATCATTGAGCTGACAAACCCGACAAACCTTCCGGATCCTTCTGAGATCGAATACATGGAGGAACCGATGGTCAAGGCTGAGATCATGGTGACAACAGAGTTTATTGGTGCGATCATGGATCTCTGCCAGGAGAGACGAGGACAGTATGAAGGCATGGAATATATGGAAGAAACACGTGCGCTTCTGAAATACAGACTGCCGCTTAACGAGATCATTTACGATTTCTTTGATGCCCTGAAATCACGTTCCAGAGGATATGCGTCCCTGGATTATGAGCTGGACGGATATGAGAGAAGTGAACTTGTGAAACTGGATATCCTTGTAAATAAGGAAGAAGTGGATGCACTTTCCTTTATCGTACATGCAGACACAGCTTACGAGCGAGGCAGAAAGATGTGCGAGAAGCTGAAAGACGAGATCCCGAGACAGCTTTTTGAAATCCCGATCCAGGCAGCGATCGGAAGCAAGGTTATTGCCAGAGAGACAGTACGCGCCATGCGTAAAGACGTTCTTGCCAAATGTTACGGCGGTGATATTTCCCGTAAGAAGAAGCTTCTGGAGAAACAGAAGGAAGGTAAGAAACGTATGCGTCAGGTAGGTAACGTGGAGATTCCGCAGAAGGCCTTTATGAGCGTACTGAAGCTGGATGATAAATAGGAGATGACTTTTTGAAAAAAAATACGAATAAACTGTTTCTGGCAGCAGGACTTCTGGCTATGTCAGCCGTTCTGCTTACCGGATGCGGTTCCAGGAAAAAAACAGATGCAGCTGACAGTGTGATCAAGATCAGTACAGCTCCGGAACCAACAGCGACGCCGGATCCTGAGAAGGTTGATCCGGATGCAGTGACTTCCAATGGAAATCTGACTATGGTGAATGAATATCTGGCAGAGAATGGCGGGGCAGCACTGGGAGCGGCAGCAGCAACACCGACTCCGGCAGCTTCGGACGGAAGCACCGGTGATTCCGGAACAGATACATCAGATGGAGATACGGTAAATACAGATACGTCTGATGGAGATTCATCCGATGAAAATGGTACAGATAGTTCCGAAGGTGATGATAGTTCTTATGATGGCGGAGATTCCGGATATTCGGATGACAGCAGTTATGATGACGGCAGCTACGATGACGGATCAGACAGTTATGACGATACAGGGGAAGGAGACTACGATGGAGAATAAGGCAAAAAAGCCTCTGGAACTCTACATCCATGTCCCTTTCTGCGTAAAAAAATGTGATTACTGTGATTTTCTTTCAGAGCCTGCGGGAAAAGAACGACAGGCGGAATATTTCCAGGCTCTTCAGCAGGAAGTGGAAGCTGTTCCGGAGTTTCCGGACAGGGAGATCACTACAGTTTTTATTGGCGGAGGAACGCCTTCCGTGCCGGATCCTGCCCTGATCGGGGCGGTTCTGGATCAGATCAGAAATAAGTTTTTTATGGCCCCGGATGCTGAGATCACCATCGAAGCGAATCCGGGGACTTTGTATAAAGAGAAGCTGGAAGACTATCTGGCACATGGAGTCAATCGGCTGAGTCTGGGGCTGCAGTCACCGCAGAACCGGGAACTGAAGATCTTGGGACGGATCCATACATGGGAAGAGTTTCTGGAGAGTTTTTCCCTGGCAAGGGAGGCGGGATTTTCCAATATCAATATTGACCTGATGAGCGCGATTCCGGATCAGACATATGAAGATTGGGAAAAAAATCTCCGCACAGTGGCGGCTCTCGGGCCGGAGCATATTTCTGCCTACAGCCTGATCGTGGAGGAAGGGACGCCTTTCTGGGAACGGGATCTGAAGCTTCCGGATGAGGATACAGAATACCGGATGTATGAGGATACGGCAGCAATCCTCGGGGAGTACGGATTTCATCAGTATGAGATCTCAAATTATGCAAAAAAAGGCCTGGAGTGCCGGCACAACAAGGGCTACTGGCAGAGAATAGATTATCTGGGACTGGGTCTTGGGGCATCATCTCTTTTGGATCATGTACGTTTTTCCAATACAGATAATATGGAAGAATATCTGAAAAACAGCGGACAGCCGGAGAAGATCCGCTGCGATATGGAGCGGCTTATAGATGCAGATGAGATGGCTGAGTTCATGTTCCTAGGTCTGCGTATGACGGAAGGCGTGTCTGAGAGTGTATTTGAGGAATATTTCGGCAAAAAAATGGAAAGTATCTACGGGGATGTGCTGAAAAAACATCTGTCTATCGGAATGCTGGAGAAAAAAGAGGGCAGGATATATCTTACGAGAAAAGGAATTCATGTGAGTAACGGGGTGATGGCAGATTTTCTGCTGTGAGATCGAGAGCGTAGCGTATAGTTGATTTGCTGAAAACGGAGTTATATTGAGGATTACGGGTTATGGAACACTGGTAATATTCCGCGAAGCGAGTTGCTGACTACAGAGCGGACAGCGATGATTTGTCGAAAGTTTCAGCTTGACGAACGGATGTTCTGATTGTATACTGTAAAAAAGATGTAACCGAACAGCAGATCGGAATGTGAATACCCGTTTTATAGAGATTTACACGGTGGAGCAGATCAGGAATCCGCCTGAACATGGAGATACAGATTAGGAGGCAGAGATGTCAGCAGAGATAAAAGATAAGAAGCGTTTTATCAGAATAAGGGGAGCCAATGAGAATAACCTGAAGAATCTCAGTGTGGATATTCCCAGAGACCAGTTTGTAGTTCTTACCGGACTTAGCGGTTCCGGTAAGTCTTCCCTGGCTTTTGATACCATTTATGCAGAAGGACAGAGACGGTATATGGAATCACTTTCTTCCTATGCAAGGCAGTTCCTTGGCCAGATGGAGAAGCCGGATGTGGAGAGCATTGAGGGACTTCCTCCGGCAATCTCCATTGATCAGAAGTCAACCAACCGGAATCCACGTTCTACAGTGGGAACAGTAACAGAGATCTATGATTATTTCCGACTTTTATATGCCCGTGTGGGAATCCCCCACTGCCCGAAGTGCGGCCGTGAGATCCGCAAGCAGACAGTAGATCAGATGGTAGATCAGATCATGACGCTTCCGGAACGCCAGAAGATCCAGCTTCTTGCACCTGTAGTCCGCGGACGTAAGGGAACTCATGCCAAACTTCTGGATCAGGCCAGAAGGAGCGGTTATGTGAGGGTGCAGATCGATGGAAGCCTTTACGAGCTTTCAGAAGAGATTAAGCTGGATAAGAATATCAAACATAATATTGAGATCGTTGTGGACCGACTGATCGTGAAGCCGGGAATCGAGAAACGTCTTTCTGATTCTATTGAGACAGTTCTGGAGCTGGCTGACGGACTTCTTGTTGTAGATACCATGGACGGGAAACTGCTGAATTTCAGCCAGAGTTTTTCCTGCCCGGACTGCGGCATTAGTATTGATGAGATCGAGCCGCGCAGCTTTTCTTTTAATAATCCATTTGGAGCCTGCCCGCAGTGTCTGGGACTTGGTTATAAGATGGAGTTTGATATCGATCTGATGATCCCGGATAAGAAGCTGAGTATTAATGAGGGTGCTATTGCTGTTCTTGGCTGGCAGTCCTGTACTACTCAGGGAAGTTTTTCGAGAGCGATTCTGGATGCGCTGGCAAGAGAGTATGATTTTTCACTGGATACTCCGTTCTGCGAATATCCTAAGAAAATCCAGGATATTTTGATCAATGGTACAGGGAGCCATTCTGTGAAGGTTTACTATAAGGGACAGCGCGGAGAGGGCGTTTATGATGTGGCCTTTCCAGGACTGATCCGAAATGTGGAGCAGAGATACCGTGAGACTGGTTCTGAGACTACGAAGCAGGAATATGAGAGTTTCATGCGGATCACCCCGTGCAATACCTGTAAGGGTCAGCGACTGAAGAAGGAATCCCTGGCTGTTACTGTGGCAGATAAGAATATCTATGAAGTGACCAATATGCCGGTGGAGAAACTGGTAGGATTCTTAAAGGAGATGAAACTTACGGAGCAGCAGGAACTGATCGGTAAGCAGATTCTCAAGGAGATCCGTGCGCGAGTGGGATTTCTCTCAGAGGTTGGTCTGGAATATCTTTCCCTTGGAAGAGCTACAGGAACTCTTTCCGGTGGAGAGGCACAGCGAATCCGTCTTGCAACACAGATCGGTTCTGGTCTTGTTGGTGTTGCCTATATCCTGGATGAGCCGAGTATCGGTCTTCATCAGAGAGATAATGACAAGCTGCTTGGCGCACTGATGCGTCTTCGTGACCTTGGCAACAGCCTGATCGTGGTAGAACATGATGAGGATACCATGCGTGTGGCGGATTGTGTGATCGATATCGGTCCGGGAGCCGGAGAACATGGTGGGCAGCTGGTTGCCATGGGTACAGCAGAGGATCTGATGAAGAATGAGAACTCTGTGACAGGTGCATATTTAAGCGGCCGTCTGAAGATCCCGGTACCGGAAGTACGGAAAGAGCCAACAGGATTCCTGACTATTAAAGGGGCAGCAGAGAATAATCTGAAGCATATTGATGTGGATATTCCTTTGGGAGTGATGACCTGCATTACAGGTGTTTCCGGTTCCGGCAAGAGTTCACTGATCAATGAAATCTTGTATAAGAGGCTTGCAAGAGATCTGAACAGAGCAAGAGTGATCCCAGGTAAGCATGATGATATCTTGGGGATCGACCAGTTGGACAAGGTAATTAATATTGACCAGTCTCCGATTGGAAGAACTCCCCGTTCTAACCCGGCTACTTACACAGGGGTATTTGACCAGATTCGTGATCTTTTTGCAGCGACAGCAGATGCCAAGGCCAGGGGATATAAGAAGGGACGCTTCAGCTTCAATGTGAAGGGCGGAAGATGTGAGGCCTGCAGCGGAGATGGAATCATCAAGATCGAGATGCACTTCCTTCCGGATGTCTATGTGCCATGTGAGGTATGTAAGGGCAAGCGTTATAACAGAGAGACCCTTGAGGTGAAATATAAAGATAAGAGTATTTACGATGTGCTGAATATGACAGTGGAAGAGGCACTGACATTCTTTGAGAATGTTCCGTCTATTAAGCGAAAGATTGAGTCTTTGTACGATGTAGGACTTTCCTATATCCGTCTGGGACAGCCGTCTACCACACTTTCCGGAGGAGAGGCGCAGCGTATCAAGCTTGCTACGGAGCTGAGCAAGCGCAGCACAGGAAAGACGATCTACATTCTGGATGAGCCTACGACAGGACTTCATTTTGCAGATGTCCACAAGCTGATCGAGATCCTGCGCCGACTGTCTGAAGGCGGAAATACAGTTGTTGTGATTGAGCATAATCTGGATGTGATCAAGACAGCAGATTATATCATTGATATTGGCCCTGAGGGCGGCGACAGAGGAGGAACCGTGATCGCCAAAGGTACGCCTGAAGAGGTTGCTGCCAGCCCGGTTTCCTATACCGGCAGGTATGTTAAGAAATATTTGGAGCAGAAATAACCGGGAAAAGTCCTTTTCAATTTGTGCTGTTTTGTATATAATGAAGTGCGAGAACTTTTAGGATATAGGTTAAACATGTAGCAGAGCGGAGGGAAAATATCTGCTTTACTATAAAACAGAACAAGTCAGAAAGTGCGTACTGCAGACAGAGTCTGCTGACGCAGGCGGGAGGATTTATGCCGGCAAAAGATATCGGAATCGATCTGGGAACCAGAAACAGTCTGGTGTTTTCCACAGGCAAGGGAATCGTTTTGAGAGAACCTTCTGTGGTCATTTATGATAAAGATACAGAGAAGATCAGGGCGATCGGAGAGGAAGCCAGACAGATGGCAAGTCATCTTACTTCTAATATGGAGGTGATCTGGCCGATCCGAAGAGGTGTGATCGTAGATTATAATGTTATGGAGAAGATGCTGAAGTATTTTATTTCTCAGGCTATGGGACGTAGAGCGTTCCGCAAGCCGAGAGTCAGCATCAGCGTTCCAAGCGGGATCACAGAAATAGAACGTAAGGCAATGGAAGAAGCTGCTTATCAGTCAGGAGCCAAGGAGGTCTTTCTTGTGGAGGAACCTATTGCGGCAGCCATTGGGGCAGGTGTGGATATCACCAAGCCATTTGGGAATTTGATCGTGGATATTGGAGCCGGTACCACAGATGTAGCGGTGATATCCGTTGGAGGAGTGGTAGTTTCCGCATCCATCAAGGTTGCAGGAGATAACTTCAATCATGCGATCATGAATTATGTGAGAGAGAAGCACAGCCTTTTTATTGGTGAGGATGCTGCTGAGAAGATCAAGATTGAGATCGGAACAGCAAGTGAAGAAGCAGATCTTCGGACTATGGAAGTGAAGGGAAGGAATATCATTACAGGACTTCCAAAAGTAGCGACGCTGACTTCCGAAGAGATCCGTACGGCACTTCGGGAGTGCACCGGGCAGATTGTAGAGGCAGTCCATGGCGTTCTCGAGAAGACACCGCCGGAACTGGCAGCAGATATTATGGACAGAGGAATCGTACTTACAGGCGGCGGAGCCATGCTTCATGGAATGGACGCACTGATCGAGCAGAAGACAGGAGTCAGCACACTGACTGTTCAGGATGCCATGCTGGTAGTAGCAGCCGGAACAGGTAAATATGCGGAGATCATGTCGAGGATGTAATATAACGGAATCGGAATGCCCGCGATACAGTCCGTTTTACTAGAGATAAGAGAAGTGATTGCATTATGGTTACTGTTCACTTTGTGACTAGTACAGCGAATATTAAGTAAACGCTATATTGACTTGTCTGATTTTTCATATGCGGCGTTGTCGTCAATCGCCGTAGCCACCGCTACGCCTCATTCCTCTGCCTTGCATATGAGAAAATCATCCTGCGTCAATATAGCAGATACTTAATTTTCGCTGTACTAGGAACACGCTTCACGATGCACAGAAATCATGCAGGCATGATTGCGCACTGTACTTCTCGGGTTTTCTGTGACCTTTGCTCACAAAAAACACCTCGCGGAATATTATCAGTGAACATTAACTATTTATGAACATAGCAGAGCGAAATGTTCACGGAGAGAGTTCATATAAGATAAGGCGCTGCAGATGCAGTGCCTTTTGTATTATTTCTGATGGCAGTAATTCATGCTCTGAGAAGCTGGTTTTCTGTGTCATCAGATATTACAGATGGAGATTAAGATGAGTGAAACAGTTACAGGATATATAGATCATGTGATCTTTCGAAATGAAGATAATGGATATACAGTTATGGTGATGAAGGGAACGGAGGATGATTCGGAACTGACCTGCGTGGGGACTTTTCCGGCACTTACCCAGGGTGCGTCCATAGAAGCAGTGGGAAATTATACAACACATCCGGTTTATGGCAGGCAGTTTCAGATTTCTTCTTACACGGAGAAAATGCCGGAAGATGCCCTTGCCATGGAACGTTATCTGGGATCTGGTGCTATTAAGGGGATTGGTGCTGCACTTGCTGCAAGGATCGTACGCCGTTTCGGAGATGATACCATAAGGATCGTGGAGGAAGAACCGGAACGTCTGGCAGAGATCAAAGGGATCAGCCAGAAAAAAGCGATGGAGATCGCAGAACAGATGACGGAGAAGGCAGATATGCGCCGTGCCATGGTCTTTTTGCAGAAATACGGGATCTCTCTGAATTTGGGAGCCAAGATCTATCAGAAGTACGGACAGACTGTATACAGTGTTCTTCAGGAGAATCCTTACCGCCTGGCTGAGGATATCAGCGGAGTAGGTTTTAAGATCGCAGATGAGATCGCATCCAGGATAGGAATACATACAGATTCAGATTACAGGATCCGAAGCGGCATGTTGTATACTCTCTTACAGGCTTCCGGGGAAGGCCATATCTATCTTCCAAAAGAGGTACTTTTTTCTAGGGCATCCCAACTTCTGGGGGTGGATCCTTCCTATATGGAGAAGCATCTCATGGATATGGTAGTAGACCGGAAACTGATCATGAAAGAGACAGAAGAAGGGGCGGTTGTTTATCCTACGCGCTATTATTACCTGGAGCTGAATACGGCGAGGATGCTGAATGAGCTGAACATTCTTTGTCCGGAGGATGAGCAGATGATGGTGAAGCGGATCGCCAGGATCGAGAAGGAAACCGGTACAGAGCTGGATGAAATGCAGAGACAGGCGATCATGGCAGCAGCCCAGCATGGACTGTTTATTCTTACAGGAGGGCCTGGAACAGGTAAAACAACAACGATCAATGCCATTATCCGTTATTTTGAGGAAGAAGGGGCAGAGCTTCGTCTGGCAGCTCCTACTGGCCGTGCTGCCAAGAGAATGACAGAAGCTACAGGCTATGAAGCACAGACGATCCATCGTCTCCTGGAACTGAATGGGATGCCGGAAGGAGAACAGGAAGGCCGTGCAGTTCATTTTGACAGAAATTCAGAGAATCCGCTGGAGGCAGATGTGATCATCATTGATGAGATGTCCATGGTGGATATTGCACTGATACATTCCCTGCTTCTGGCTGTGACAGCAGGAACCAGACTGATCCTGGTAGGTGATGAGAACCAGCTTCCAAGTGTAGGCCCGGGAAATGTGCTGCGTGATATTATCCGAAGCGGATGTTTTTCTGTTGTGGAACTGAAGAAGATCTTCCGCCAGGCTTCCGAGAGCGATATTGTCGTGAATGCACATAAGATCAACCGCGGGGAGCAGGTGACGATCAACAATAAGAGCAGAGATTTCTTTTTCCTGAAAAGATATGATGCAGATATTATCATTCGTGTGGTGATCGCGCTGATCCAGGAGAAACTGCCGCGTTATGTAGATGCGAAGCCATATGAGATCCAGGTTCTGACACCTATGCGTAAGGGACTTCTGGGAGTGGAACGGCTGAATCAGATCCTGCAGAGATATCTCAATCCGCCGGATGATAAGAAGAAAGAGAAAGAAATCGGCCAGAGGCTTTTCCGCGAGGGTGATAAGGTCATGCAGGTGAAAAACAATTACCAGCTTGAGTGGGAGATCCTTGGAAGATATAAGATACCGGTTGATAAAGGTGTAGGCGTGTTCAACGGAGATACCGGCATTATGGAAGAAATCAATGAGTTTGCAGAGACAGCTACTGTACAGTTTGAAGATGGCCGCCGCGCAGAATATTCTTTTAAACAGTTGGAGGAGCTGGAGCTTGCCTATGCTGTTACCATACATAAGTCCCAGGGATCCGAGTATCCGGCAGTGATCCTGCCACTGCTTTCCGGCCCGAGGATGCTGATGAACCGGAATCTTCTCTATACAGCTGTTACCAGGGCCAGGAAATGTGTTACTGTGGTAGGCAGTGAGAATACTTTTACAGAGATGATCCGCAATGAGAAACAGCAGCAGAGATACAGCTCCCTGGATGTAAGAATCAGGGAGATGAATGAAGCAGACGATCAGGAGAGTGCCATCGGGGAGAAAGGATTTTCTTGAGAAAAACTGCTGAGTTTTTACTGGATATGCTTTATCCGAAGAAATGTCCTCTGTGCCATGAGGCACTGAAAGACAGAAATCAGCTTCTCTGCGGGAAATGCGCAGAGAAGCTACGGCCATTTTCCAGTGCACTGTGCATGAAATGCGGGAAACCGGTGAAGATGGAGGAGGAATACTGTCCGGTCTGCAGAGCGGGTGGGCACTATTTTACAGAAGGAAGGAGTGTTTTTCCCTATGGGGAGGCGTGGCGGCAGTCCCTGGTACGTTTTAAATATTACGGATGTCGGGAATATGGAGATTTTTATGCAAAAGCCATGAGCGTGTACGGCAGGAGGTATCTGGAGAGATGGAAGCCGCAGCTGATCGTACCAGTTCCGCTGCATTCTGCAAAAAAACGTATGAGAGGCTTTAACCAGGCGGCATACCTTGCAGAGAAGCTGAGCTGCTATACAGGGATTCCATGGACGGACAGTCTGGTGCTGAAGATCCGGAATACAAGATCTCAGAAGAAACTGGATGCTGTACATAGACGGAACAATCTGAGAAATGCTTATGAAGTTACAAAGAAACTGGACGATATTTCTATATTAGTGGTTGATGATGTATACACCACAGGAAGTACCATGGATGCCATGGCTATGTGTCTTACAGATGCCGGAGCGCAGTCTGTTTATTTCCTCACAGTATGCGCAGGAAGGCAGTGAAAGAGCCAAAAAATACTTTTCATAGGTAGTGATATATGCTACAATAAATTTGATTGCAGTTAAACAGGATTACTGCGTAAAAAAGTAAAAAGAGCATTAAAAGAAAGCTTATGAGGAGTAATTTATGGTAAATGAAGAAAAGGTGAAGGTCATGAACCGACTGGCCATGTATGAACATGGTGAGGGCCGGAAATATCTTCCGGTGAGCAGATTTTACCGGAGTGATTATATCGGACTTGCACTGATCAAGAATTTCTTTCTGGTGACCATCGGCTATGTACTGGGACTTGCCGGTCTGGCTGCATATTTCAGCGAATATCTTATGGATAATGTGAATAAGATTAATCTGGTCGCTGTGGGAATTTACATTGTAGTCGGGTATCTGATCGTACTTGTTGTATATTCAGTGCTGACTTACATCCAGTATTCCGTGAAATACAGCAGGGCGAAGAAGAGCGTCCGGGAATATTACCAGGATCTTACCAAACTGGAAAAAATCTACGGGCGGGAAGAGATGAGAGCACCTGTCCGGAGAAATGCAGGAGGAAATAAAAAATGACAGCTTTACTCGAGATCAAACAGAATATAAAAAAGTTTTACGGACAATATGAAGTATATATACTGCCAGTTCTGAAATTCCTTCTGGCATTTGTCTATTTCCTCTGGATCAACAGCAATATGGGATATATGAAGCAGTTGGATAACATTTTTGTGATCCTTATTCTGGCACTGGTATGTTCTATTCTTCCGGTATCTGTGATGATGTTTATCGGATTTGCATTGATGATCGGCCATTGTTATGCAGTAAGCGTGGAAGTAGCCGGATTTATGCTGATCCTGATCCTATTTATGCTGATCCTGTTCCTGAGATTCAGCAGTTCACAGAATCTGGCGATGATTTTGACACCGCTTTCTTTTGGATTCAGTGTGCCGACGCTTCTTCCTATTGGAGCAGGATTGCTGGGAAGTTCGTTATCTTCCCTGCCGGCAGGATGCGGCGTTGTGATCTACTATTTTATTCGTTTTGTTCACGCACAGTCAGCAGCATTGAGTGATCCGAATACCGAGATCGCAGCGAAGATCAAGCTTCTTTCTGACGGACTGATACAGAACTGGGCTATGTGGATCACTGTGATCGCATTTGTAGTAGTAGTTCTTCTTGTGAATCTTCTGAGAACACGTTCTTTTGATCATGCGTGGAGGATTGCCATTATTGTTGGCGGTGTAAGTTATATTCTGGTTATTCTTGTCGGAGATTTCTGCTTTGATGTGACAGTATCCATGCTACCGATGATCATTTCCACAGTGGTATCTGTACTGATCGGTTTTGTGATGGAGTTCTTTGTATTTGGAGGGGACTACAGCAGAACAGAACGTCTGGAATATGAAGATGATGAATATTACTACTATGTAAAGGCTGTGCCGAAGGCAGTGGTTGCAACTTCTGAGAGAAGTATCAAGAAGATCAACGCAGAGCCTGTACGTGAAGAAAAAAAGAAAGACAATACAGCTGTTTCCTATAAAACAAAAACAGCTCCAACTAAAAAAGAACCGCTTTCTGATAAAAAAAATGAACCGGTACAGACACCGGAGAATATTTTTGAAAGTACGGTAAATGAGACTCCGAAGGAAGTTGATAAGGTCGATTTTGAAAAACAGCTGGAAGAGTCCCTGAAAGATCTTTAAAAGACCTTTTAAAATAAAAAAGCGGTTAAATATGATCAGAATGAAAGGAGGAGACTATGCAGAATATTCTGGCGATTCTTGGCGGATATATCGGAAAGCTCACATTGCCTGGAATTGGCGTGATAGACATTATTGAAATTGGACTGATCTCCTTTTTTGTATATCAGTTTATGGCCTGGATCAAGTTCACTAGGGCCTACACGCTTCTGAAGGGTATTCTGGTAGTACTTGCATTCATTCTGGTTGCTTATATATTTAAGATGAATACGATCCTGTGGATATTCCGCAATCTGGCCAATGTCCTTGTGATCGGTGTGATCGTAATTTTTCAGCCAGAGCTGCGGCGCGCACTGGAACAGCTTGGTCAGAAGAAGATTGTTTCTACGATCATTCCATTTGATTCCGGAAAGGAAGTGCAGGAGCGTTTTAACGATAAGACCATTAATGAGCTGGTTAAGGCATGTTTTGATATGGGTGAAGTGAAGACAGGAGCCCTGATCGTTATTGAAAAAGAGATCCGTCTGGACGAATATGTACGTACAGGTATCAATATTGACGGTATTCTTACCAGTCAGCTTTTGATCAACATTTTTGAACATAATACACCTCTTCATGATGGTGCAGTGATCGTTCGGGGAAACCGTGTTGTCGCTGCGACTTGTTATCTTCCGCTGTCTGACAATATGGAACTGAGCAAACAGCTCGGAACCAGACATAGAGCGGGTGTTGGAATCAGTGAGGCAACGGATTCTCTTACGATCATTGTTTCAGAGGAGACAGGACAGGTTTCAGTTGCAGAGGGTGGAGAACTTTCCAGAGGACTGGACAGCAAGCAGCTTCGTGAAGTTCTTGTTTCTGCCCAGAATAAGAAAGTAGTAGAAAACGGCAAACTGAGAAATCTGCTGAAAGGGAGAGTGAAACATGAAGAAAAATCTGACTAAGAATATCCCTTTAAAGATCATGTCTGTTGTTGTGGGAATCCTGGTCTGGCTGATCGTGGTAAATGTAGATAATCCCATTGTTACGAAAGGTTTCGTGATCTCAGATGTGCAGATCATTAATGAAGCATATGTGGATCAGCTTGGCGAAATGGTCATGCAGGATGATAGTGAAAATTCTGTGAGAGTTTATATTACAGGTGAACGTAAGACAGTGAATAGTCTTACTGCAAGTGATATCAAGGCAGTTGCGGATCTTCAGCAGGCAGAGTCTACAGATACCGATCCGGTGATGATCCCTATTACCGTAACCTGTGCAGGAATTCTTCCGGAGAATATTCGGGTAGTACCGCAGAATTTAAGTGTTCACCTTGAGAAAAAAGTGACCAAGGAGTTTGCGATTAATGTAAGCAGCGGTGACAGCAAGGCTGCACAAGGAATGGAGATTGCATCGCTTACTGCGAATCCGGAAAAAGTCAGAATTACAGGACCGGAATCACTTGTTGCTAAAATAGATAGTGTGAGCGTAGATGTAAGCTCTAAAGTGGACGGAATCGCACAGGACACCACTATCTCTAATGCAGAGATGACGATTACAGATAAGAATCAGGATACACTTTCTTCTAATTCCATGAGTTATCTGAAATTTGATAATAACGGAAAAGTTAATGTTACAGCGAAACTTTGGAAGGTACGTTCCGATATAAGGATCAGTGCCGGATATACTGGAGAACCAGCAGAAGGATATGTTGTAGACAGTGTTACAACTGTTCCTGAGACATTTAGTGTAGCTGGTAATGATGAGGCACTGAATAATCTGAAACTTCAGGGAAATACCATTTATCTGGATAATGAGAATGTAGATATTTCGGGTAAGAGCAATGATGTAGAAAAGAAGGTAAACCTGGCAGAACTTTTGCCGGATGGACTGAAGCTGACAACAGGATCCAGCTCGGATCTGTGGATCACAGTGAATATCCTGCCGGAAGGCAGTAAGATATATAGCTTCCCTACAGAGGATATCAAGGTTAAGGGGTTGCCGGATGATCTTCAGATGGCATTTGAAGTGGCAGACGTAGAGGTGAAGGTACAGGCTGAAGATGGTGATCTGTCAGATTTCAAACTGAAATCGGTAAGCGCATCGCTTTCCATGGATAACTGGGAGGAAGGAAGCTATGAGGTACCAATCGAGATCAGTCTTCCGGATGGTTATACTCTGCTGGAAGATGTAACTGCGGAGATCAAGGTTTCGAAGGTTTCTAATGTGGATACAGAAAGCAATCAGTAAATCAATAGATGAGGAACAGTATAGGAGAAAGCGGTAATGTTAAGTTATAAGGTAACGGTCAGAAACCCGTCAGGGCTTCATCTCCGCCCCGCAGGACTTTTATGCGGCGAGGCGATCAAATATAAATCTTCGGTGACATTTCAGTATGATGGAGGTAAAGCGAATGCCAAAAGTGTACTGAGTGTGCTGGGAGCCTGTGTAAAAAGCGGAGATGAAATCACACTGATCTGCGAAGGTGAGGATGAACAGGAGGCAATAGATTCTCTTGCGGCTCTTATCAACAGTGGGCTGGGCGAGTAAAACCGTAACAAATATATCAACCATTTATGGCGGCACAAGCAGGAGGAATTATTGTGAAAAGAAGAATTGTGGCATTAGTGCTCAGCCTTACTTTGTGTATGGGCGGAACACTGGAAGCCGGAGCAGCTGCATTGGGCACTCCGGAGGTACAGACTGTGGTTGAGACTGAGTCAGAATCAGCCGGTGATAGTTTCAGTGATGAGGCGGAACAACAGTCTCAGACTGATGAGACACCAGGAGAGAGTACAGGGACCGAGGTAATGCCGGAAATTACGGAAACACCGGATATCACTGAAACCCCAGACAGTACTGTGACACCGGAAGTCACTGAGACACCGGATGCTGATCAGGCAGATGATTTTAATGCAGGGGATGCAGAGGAATTACAGATCACATCAGCAGATGGAGAAGATCAGAAGGCTGTAGACAATGGAAATGCAGATGCTGTTTCCAGCACAGGAGCAGAGATCGTAAATGGAATTGTTGAAGCTACAGTTAATGACTGGACATCTGATAATCTGGGTTACAGACTTCGTAAGAAAAAAGTGGCTGATGACATGGTTCCGGAAGGAAAAACTTCAACAGATAGTACAGAGGCACAGCAGGCAGCAGAAACAGAAATTGAGGATGTGACAGAGGATTCAGCAGCAGAAACAGAGGTTTCCGAGGGAGATGCTGCACAGACAGGAGCCGATGCACAGGATAATGACGCCAGTGCGGCAGACGCAGGATCTGTTGAGGATAATTACTTTACAGCACAGGATGGTCTTCTTCAGATCAGGACTAACGGACATACAGGATATTATCTCTTTAATGAGGACGGATATCTGGTAACAAATCGTATGACACGCAAACCGGGAACAGTTGGATACACAGGAACACAGACAGTAGAATGGTACTTCATGGAGAGTGACAAGGCAACTCTGTATTCTGACAGCAAGGATAAGGCTATTACACCATGGACATCCAATATGGGACAGCAGCAGAAGAAATACTGGCTGTGGACAGGAAGTACATTCCGCTATTATGCAGATAAAACAGGAAATTTTAAATCTGTAACAGATCTCAAGAAGATAGGCAAACTTCAGAAAATTGGCAGCGATTATTATACATTAGATAAAAATGGTAAGCCATACACAGGAATTAAGAAGCTGAAAGCAGGATCTGAGACTTTTGAATATTATTTCCAGCCAACTAAGGGTACGGATGGTATCCCTGGAAAACTTTTCCATAATGGATGGATGTACTATAAGAACAGCAAGGGTGTAAAACGTTTCATTTACTGTAGCCCTAAGGCTGCTACGATCGGCCAGGTCATGAAACATGGAATATATGTATCCAAGGTAATGGCCAAGACCAATACATTCCTTTTAAGTGCTGACGGATATGTCCTGAAGGGAACTATGGCGAAAGCACAGGATAATGCTTATTATATTACAGACTCCAAAAAAGGTTATGTCATCAAGAATAAACTTGTTAAATACAAAGGATACAGATACTATTTCGGCAGCAACGGAAAGAGAGCTACCTGGAAGAACAGCTGGCATAAATGCCCTGGAGCATCTAACAAATACTATTATTTTGGCAGTACAGCAGGAAGAGTTGCAGAGAAGACTGGCTGGCAGAAACTTACCAATTCAGCAGGAAAATATTATGGCTGGTTCTACTTTGATAAGAACGGAAATCATTACCAGAACCAGATGATCACTGTGAAGTCATCAAAGAAGAGCTATTACTTTACAAGTACAGGAAAAGTAGCAAGCGGTATCACAAAGATCAACAACAAGTATTATTTCTTTGCAACCTCTGATTCCAAGACACATAGAGGATGGATGTACAAGAGTACACTGATCCGTTATAAGAATAACTGGTATTATGCAGACAGCAAGGGCGTTCTGAAGAAGACTGGCTGGCAGAAAGTTGGTAAATACTGGTATTATCTGAAAGACTATAAAGTAGTAACCAATAAAGCAATCAAGCGCGGTAAAGTTAATGGCCGTCTTGACAGCCAGGGTCGTTTTTCTACAGGCTGGGTAATTGTCAGTGACTATAACAATAAAGTAAAATATATTGATCCAAGTACCGGAGATAAATATCTGACAAATACAAGCCGTTGGATTGATGGTAAACTCTATTACTTTGATAAGAACGGATATCGTCGTGATGATGTGTCTTCTATTTATAAAGGACCATATTATGTGGAAGTTGACAGAATCAATGGCGTTATGACTGTATACACAAATTCCAGCAAGAAAATTCCAGTTAAGACCATCCGTGTTTCTGTCGGACTTTCCGGAACACCTACATGGACCGGTACTTATACATTGAGAAGCAGTTTGAGATGGCAGCCATTGATGGGTCCGTCTTGGGGACAGTATGGAACTCACGTTGAGGGATGTGGACAGGGAGGAATCTTTGTTCATTCTGTAGCTGGCGGAACAAGAAGTGTTTATAATCTTCCAGTTGGAGAATATATGAAACTTGGTAATCCGGCATCTCATGGATGTATCCGCACCTGTGTTGCAGATGCAAAATGGGTATATTACAACTGCAATGGAGCTACCATTCGTATTTTTGACGGTAAATACAACAAGAATCAGGCGTTCAAGGGACCGTTAGGACGTAAGCCTATCACACCATTACGTGGTTCCAAGAACTTTGACCCAACAGATCCGGAAGTTCCGTGATCTTGTTAAAAAAGATAAGAAGATAACAGTATAAAAATTTAAAAGACCGGTGTTCAGTCCGCGTGGCTGTCACCGGTCTTTTTCCATATATAGCTTTACTTTCCATTTTTCTATCTGTATAATGAAAAATATGCAGAAACAAATAAGTAGATTCAGGGAAGGAAAGAAATAAAATGCGAAATTGGAGGAAATGGCTGGCAGCAGGTTGTATGGCGGTAATGCTGAGCATTGGAACAATGGGGACTACAGTAATGGCGATGGGAGGCGGCGGAGTAGACCGAAGTGAAGCTGTTGCCCAGGAGGAGAAAGTACCAAGTGGAAAAGCAACACAGAATTCCAGTACCAGTTCTAAAGCATGGCAGAAGATCAATGGTGTATGCTATAACGGAAGCGGAAAGAAGCTGGAAGGAGCTATTACACGTGGAATTGATGTTTCCGAATGGCAGGATACTATCAACTGGTCCAAGGTAAAGAAATCAAATGTAGATTTTGCTTTTGTAAGAATTTCATATGGCCTGAATTATATGGATAAGAAATATACATATAATATGAAGCAGGCAGAAAAAGCAGGAATTCCAGTCGGAACATATGTGTATAGTCTTGCTACAACTACACAGCAGGCTATGAAAGAAGCTCAGCTTGCTATCAAGAAGATGGACGGCTATAAAGTTTCATATCCGGTTGTATATGACATTGAATACGACAGAATGCGTAAATTATCTTCAACCCAGATTGCTAATCTTGCGAAAGCTTTTTGCAATGAGGTCAAAAAAGCTGGTTATTATCCAATGATCTACTGCAATACAGACTGGTACGATAATAAGATCGACTGGAGCAAGCTTACTGGCTATGATGTCTGGCTTGCATGCTATGGTGATAAAATCTTGGCACCTTCCAAAAGTAATTATAAATATACAATATGGCAGTCAACAGACGGAGATGGAGGAGGATATCTGAAATCCACCAAAGGGTTGGTTGCAGGAATTCCTATCTGGTCTACTGTAGATATTGATTTTGGATATGTGGATTATACAAAGACGATCACTCCAAGGTGGCATGCAAACACTAGCTACAAACCATCCACAAAACCGGATACTTCTAATGGAAAAACAGGCTGGGCAACAGAAAAAGGCAAGAAATTTTATTATCTTAATGGAGTCAAAAAAACAGGTTGGGTAACTGTAGGAAGCAAGACGTATTATATCGATAAAACAAAGGGAATGTGCAAGAGTCGGCTGATCACAGATTCCAAGAATGTAGTGTGTTATGTGGACAAAAATGGAGTCCTTGTTAAAAGCAAGTGGATTACTGTAAGTGGTAAGAAATATTATGTGGATAAGTCTGGACATGCACTTAAAGGAATGAAAAAGGTTGGAAGCAATTACTATTACTTCCAGGCGAAAAAAGGCTACATGATGAAAAATGTAAGATACATGAACAGCAATGATGATGTATATTACTTTGGAAACAATGGAATCATGGTCAAAAATGTATTCTATACATGGAGTGGAAACGATGAGAACCATACTTACTATTTTACTTCAAATGGAAAGATGTGCAGGACCTGGCTTACATTGAAGGGTAAGAAATACTGCTTTGATGAAGATACAGGAATCATGTACAGAGATTGTACAGTAAAGATCAAGGGAAAAACTTATACATTTGACAAAAATGGTGTCTATATTACACCTGCACAGGCCGCAGCAAAGAAAAAAGGTAAATAATGAAAAAAATAGTAATCATCGGTGCCAATGATTTTCAGAGACCGCTGATCTGTAAAGCAAAAAACATGGGTTATGAGACCCATGTTTTTGCCTGGCGAGAAGGTGCAACAGGAGCAGCAGACGCAGACCGGTTCTATGAGATCAGCATCACAGAAAAAGAAGAAATTTTGAAAATCTGCCAGGAAATACAGCCAGATGCAGTAGCAACGATTGGATCTGACCTGGCGAATATTACAGTTCAGTACCTGGCAGAGAAGCTGGGACTTCCAGGAAACAGCCGGGAATGCATCATCAGTTCTACCAATAAATTTGCTATGCGAAAAGCTTTCAGAGAAGCGGGACTTTCAGTTCCGTTTTTTGCAGCTGTGGGAAAGAATGATAAGGTGACACCGCCATCTTATCCTGTGATCGTCAAGCCGACAGACCGATCCGGGAGCCGTGCCATCACAAAAGTAGAGTCAGCGGAAGGTCTGGAAGGAGCTATCAATCAGGCCATTGAACAAGCTTTTGAGAAGAAAGCCATTGTGGAAGAATACATCCAGGGTGCTGAGTACAGTGTGGAGACCATCAGCTATCAAGGAATGCACACTCTGCTTGCTATCACAAAGAAATATACAACAGGTGCGCCCCATTATATAGAAGTTGGCCATCTGGAGCCAGCACCGCTTTCTCATGAACTTCAGGAGAAAGTAAAAGAAACAGTATTCAGGGCTCTGACAGCACTGAAAGTTGAGAACGGAGCCGGACACAGCGAGCTTCGTATTGATGAAAAAGGTAATGTGCGGATCATTGAAATCGGTTCCCGTATGGGAGGAGACTGCATCGGATCAGACCTGGTGCCGCTTTCCACAGAGCAGGATTTTGTCGGCATGGTAGTAGATGTGGCAGCCGGAAATCCGCCGAAGATAAAGAAAGATGCGAAACATCATATCTCAGCAGTGCGTTTTATTATGGGGCAGAAAGATCTGGAAAAGCTTTACTGGATACAGAATAACTATCCGGAAGCTATTTGTAAGACAGTTCTGGAGGGAGACGCAGCGCATTGCCAGATCACAGACAGCGGAAGCAGGCCTGGATTTTATATTCTGCAGACGGAGACCATGGAGGAGATGAACCACATCCTTCACAGAGGACCGTTGGAGAATCCCATCCAGATTTTTGAGACACCGGTACAGAAACTTCGCATCACTGACGGGCAGAATACTTTCTATATGAAGAGAGATGATCTTCTGCCATTCTCTTTTGGTGGAAACAAGGTGCGTTTTGCCAGAAAGTATGTGGAAAACATGCAGGCGGACGGTTACGACAGTATGGTCATCTACGGCAATTATCATTCCAATCTCTGCCGGATCCTGGCAAGTCTCTGCAACGAGCTTTCCATGCCGTGCTACATGATCCACAATACAGAAGATATTAAAGAGTCGAAAGAAACCGGAAACAGCCGTATCATCCGCAGGATGAACGTCCATGAGATCCCCTGCGGCAAAAAAGGCATCGCGGATGCCGTGCGCCTCGCTATGGCAGAGCTTACTGAGAAAGGTTTTCGGCCATATTATATTTACGGAAACGAATTCGGCCAGGGCAATGAATGGCCGCCAATGAAGGCTTACGAGGAAGCATACGAGGAGATCCTTTCCTGGGAAAAAACTTCCGGCGTGAATCTGGATTATATTTTTCTGGCATCCAGCACCAATGCAACACAATCTGGTCTGATGACAGGGAAAATTAAGAACGGTTCGGACTGCAATATCGTAGGGATTTCTGTTTCACGTAATGAAAATCGCGGAAAAGAAGTGATCTGCAATAATCTTCTCGAATATGCAGAGAGATTTTCCATGAAACTTCCTGAAGGATGGGAAAAAGAGATCTTTTTTACAGATGGATATATGGAAGGCGGATATGGAGCCTGGTCAGAACCAGTGGCGGAAATGATCCGCAAGGTATACGAGACAGACGGCGTGTATCTGGATATGACCTACACAGGAAAAGCATTTCATGGAATGATGAATTACATCTGTGAGAACAAGATCCAGGGAAAAAATATCCTCTTTCTGCATACAGGCGGACTGCCGTTATTTTTTGATTTTCTGGAGGATGAACGAGCATGAAAAAACTGATGATCCTTGGGGCAAGCTATTCCCAGCTTCCCCTTTATAAAACAGCAAAAAAACTGGGCATTGCCACAGTAGCAGTGAGTACGCCCGGAGACTGGCCTGGTTTTGATGTCGCAGATGAATGTTCCTATACAGATATTTCTGATCCGGAAGCAGTTCTACAGTCTGCCCGGGAGCGTAACATTGACGGAATCACGACCTGCTGTCTGGATGCGGGAATCCGTTCCATTGGTTATGTGTGTGAATATATGGGGCTGAAAGGTCTGTCAGCTCAGGCTGGATTCTTATGCAGCGACAAATATTATATGAAGGAATCCTTTGTAAAAGGAGGCGTCCGCTGTGCAAAACATATCTGCGTCCATAACAGAGAAGAACTGGAAACAGTTCTTGACCAGCTGGAATTCCCGGTGATCCTCAAAGCGGTGGATCAGATGGGAAGCAGGGGACTTTTCCGGTGTGAGACCCGTGAGGAAGTTTATGAGCACTATCCGGATACCATGGCGGCTACAAGAAGAGACTACTGTCTGGTAGAAGAATTCATCCAGGGACAGATGCTTGGATGTGAAGCCATGATCTCCAACGGGAAATTTCTGTTCTGCCTTCCGAATAATATCGAGAATTACCAGAGCTACGTGCCGACTCCTATAGGCCATTCTGTTCCATATGAGAAACTGGACACTCTTGGAAGCGAAGTGGAGCATCAGCTGAAACTTGCTGTTCGGGCTCTTGGAATGGACAACTGTCCAGTAAACTGCGATATGATGGAGAAGGACGGAAAGATTTATGTCATTGAGATCACCGGACGGGCCGGAGGAAACTGCCTTCCGGAAGCTGTGAGCCTGTATTATGATACTGATTATTATGAAGCTATGGTGAGACTGGCCCTGGATATGAACCCGGAGAGCCTTTTTGAAAAAAAATCTCCATGCACAGCCAACCTGTCCCACATTCTGACTTCAGACAGATCCGGAATCCTGAAACAGATCCATAATGATAATGTTGTGACAGAAAATATCGTGGATCTTTCCTTTAACGTGGAGCCGGGCGAGGAGATAAGAAAGTATGAAAACGGACGGGACAGGATCGGCCAGGTAATACTGAAAGGCAAAAATCTGGACGACTGCCGGCGAAATCTGTCAGATGTTTTGTTGAAAATAAACATTGAATTTATATCATGATTGTGAGAGAATAACATGAGTAACCACGGAAATATTAAAAAAAGTCTTTTTCTGCTGCTGCACGTAAGTCTTTTGTGCAGTTCATTAAGCGGAGTCTGCTCCAAAATGGCATCCAGATACACAGACAATGTTTTTTCCCTGAAGTTTATCTTCTGGTTTGGACTGGTGTTTGTGATCATGTTCGGGTATGCGATCATCTGGCAGCAGATCCTGAAGAGGATGCCACTGACTGTAGCTTATGCCAACAAACCGGTGACACTGATATGGGGGATTATCTGGGGGAAACTGATCTTTGATGAAAAGATCACCTGGAACATGCTTCTTGGAGCCTGTATTATTTTTGCGGGAATCTATCTTGTAACAAGTGGTGATAAAGAAGAAAACGGAGGGGAGCGCGTATGAGTACACTGACCGGAGCCATATGTCTGCTTCTTGTTTCTGTGTTTATTTCTTCGGTATCCCAGATACTTCTGAAGAAAGCAGCAGACAGAACATACGAGAACCATCTCAGGG
>CAVBVT010000012.1:0-34980 GCA_963598855.1 Eggerthellaceae bacterium | reverse complement strand
CATATGAAAAATCAGACAAGTCAATATAGCGTTTACTTAATATTCGCTGTACTAAAATATTCAGAAATTTTGTTACGATTTCAGGAGGTTTTCAATGAAAAAAAATGGACACAGATTACTCACCCTTGCCGCTTTATTAGGCACAGCTGCAGGAGTTATTCATATTGCCAACCGTTTCATAGATGCCACATCCCAGCTTAAAGATATACTGGAACAGCCACGCAGTAAGACATATGACTGGCGTTTTGGAAGAATTCATTACACAAAACAGGGACAGGGTTCCCCACTTCTTCTTATCCATGATATTATGCCAGGTGCATCTGGTTATGAATGGAACGCTGTAGAAAAACAGCTGGCAACAGAACACACTGTTTATACTATTGATCTATTAGGCTGCGGACGTTCTGAGAAACCAGATATTACTTATACCAATTTTGTATTTGCTCAACTGCTCTGTGATTTTGCAAAGAATGTTATTAAAGAAGAAACTGATGTCATTGCCAGTGGTTTTTCCGGTTCTTTTGCAATTATGGCATACCGAAATAATTCCGATTATTTCCGCAAGATCATGCTTGTAAATCCACCAAGTCTCAGTTCACTGAAACAAGCTCCTTGTGAAGATAACAAGTTATTTAAACATATTATTGAGCTTCCAATTTTTGGAACGCTGATCTATCATATGGTATCCGCACGAGAATCTATCAGCAGTTTATTTATGGAAAAAATGTTTTATAATCCGTTCCACGTGACAGATACTCTTGTAGATACTTATTACGAAGCAGCTCACAAAGGTGGTTCCAGTGCCAAATATCTGTACTCCAGCTATATTGGAAAATACCTTAATATCAGTATTAACAATGCCGTTGCGTCCTCTGTCGCCTGCATTTACATTGTTTCCGGCGAAAAAGAAGGCTGTTACTCTCTTATCTCTGAGGAATATCAGAAACTGAATTCTTCTATTGAGGTTGCAGTGATTCCTGAAACAAAACACCTTCCTCATCTCGAAAACCCGGAACTTTTCCTGGAGCAGGTATCTGTTTTCATGTAAAACATATCTTTTTTAATCAAATTAAGGAAGTCCCCATCCACCGCTTTAATTACCAAAATAATAAGCGGCGGGTGAGGACTTTTACTTTCTTCTCCTACTGATAAACTGTGAAGCAATTATTCTTTATAGAACCACGTAGCAAATGCGGATAATTTTATTTATTGACTTCAATCAAAACTTCATTTATGCAAGAAAACGCAGACACTCATTTTTTCACATTGAATGTCTACGTTTTCTAACTTACATATTCTTCTGTTTTGTCTTGATATCTTCTTTATTTATATCTATGCTGTGAACTATAAAATACTTTTAGATAAACTTTATTATTCTTTGTTTCACGTGAAACATCCTGTCAAACAGGCATTTGTAATTTATTTCAGTGCCTGCTCTAAATACATATGCGTAGTGTTATCGATTAATTTATGTGTCAGTTCTGCCATATGCTGTGTGGACTCCTGGTTATCCGAGGACAGCCAGGCTTTGATCATTCCTACGCAGCCATTAAGACAAAACGCATAGGCATATTCAATATCTCTGTTGTCCTTAGGCATTCTGCTGGACAAGCGATGCAGCACTGTCTCAGCGATCAGCTTCTCAATTCTGCTGACAAAAGCCATATCTCCATTCTTTCCAAGCAGCGCAATACAAATATCCTTATTATTATCCAGAATTGTAAAGATCTGCTCGATAAACGGATAAGAGCTCTCCTTATTATTAATAGGATCCAATGGATAATCATCAACTAAATGTGAAACCTCATCCATCAGCTCTCCCTCTATAGATTCCAGCATCTGATAAATATCAGTATAGTGAAGATAAAATGTCGAGCGGTTGATATCGACTTCCTCCACCAGTTCCTTCACCGTAATTTCTTTAATACTCTTTTTCTGCATTAACCGAGCCAAGCCTGCACGAAGCTGAGCCTTAGTTTTTCGTACTCTTCTATCAACTTTTTCCGCCATCTCAATTTCCCCCAATCATAAAAAAAGATTTATGCCATAGAAATATATATAAAATATTCTGCCTTCGCTACTTGCTCACATGACATAAAATAGTTTCTGACAGGCAGAAACAAGCAGATCAACACTTCCTCTGCCTGATGATCTCCCTCATCAACTGTATTTAAACATAAAACCCAAACACGTTTTTTTATTTATAATACAGTTTTATATTTTATAGATATTTCGTTTATTTTTGTCTATTAATGTACATACCTCAAATATTTAATGGTTGTATCTGCGGTATGTGTTTAGTATAATACATCACGTAAAGAAAATCAACACTTTGTTTGATAATGGATTTGAAAGCTATTAAGCAAGCCCGAAGTGATTAATAGATTCTGCACCCATTACTGGAACAAAGTTTGATTAGTCAACTAATCTTTATATATAAAACTTAATAAAGAAAGGGATAGGTATTATGATCAAGAACGAATGGAAGAGCTTACTTCGTAATAAGCTTATGCTTGTCGTAGTAATCGCCATTATCGTTATCCCGATCATCTATGCAGGCCTGTTTCTGAAATCCATGTGGGATCCTTACGGAAGCGTGGATAACCTGCCGGTGGCCGTGGTAAACGAAGACAAACCAGTTGAGTACAATGGCAAGACGCTAAGTATAGGCAAGGATATGGCGGATGAGCTGAAAGACAACGACTCAATGGCATTCAACATTGTAGACAGCAAGACAGCAGAGGATGGACTGGCAAACGGAACCTATTACATGGTTATCACCATTCCTGAGGATTTTTCCGCAAATGCTGCTACTGTAATGGATGAGAATCCGAAGCAGATGGAATTAGCTTACGAAACCAACCCTGGAACCAACTACATTGCTTCCAAGCTCAGTGAGACAGCAATCCTGAAACTTCGTGACAACATTGCAGCCCAGGTTACAGAAACCTACACAGAAACCGTTTTTGATTCTATCACAGAAGCCGGCGACGGAATGCAGGAAGCTGCCGACGGATCTGGTAAGATCAAAGATGGACTGGATTCAGCAGCTGATGGTAACAAAACAATTACCAAAAACCTGAAGAAACTTTCCTCCAGCACACTTACTTTTGTAAGCGGTGCCGAAAGCCTCACCGAAGGTCTTAAGACATATACCGATGGTGTTGCACAGGTAAATGACGGTGCCAAATCTCTTGATGACGGTGCTAAACAGCTTGACAGCGGTGTTTCTACTCTTACTGCAAAAATTCCTGACCTGACATCTGGTATCAATTCTCTGGATGAAGGCGTTCAGCAGTATACCGCAGGTGTGGATCAGCTCAATGAGAACTCCGACGCACTGAAATCCGGTGCAAGCAGCCTGGAATCCGGTGCTAAACAGCTTGACAGCGGTGTTTCCACTCTCACTTCAAAAGTTCCTGACCTGACATCCGGCATTGATTCTCTGGACAAAGGTATCCAGCAGTATACTGCAGGTGTAGATCAGCTCAATGAGAACTCTGATACACTGAAATCCGGTGCAAGCAGTCTGGAATCCGGTGCCAAAGCATTAAGCGAAGGTATTAACACTCTTTCCGACGGAGCAACACAGTATGTAAGTGGTGCTGACACTCTTGCAGATGGAACAACAGCTTATGTAGAAGGTGCTGAGCAGTTAGCAGCTGGCGCAAAACAGCTCTCCGGACTGGAGAAGCTTGGAGATGTTTCCAACGGTATTTCCCAGCTGAATCAGGCAGTCACAAACGGCTCTGATAAATCCACTTCTCTTGTAGATGGAACTCAGCAGCTTGAGGATGGGCTGAAAACACTGAACGATACAGTTTCTACTTTAAAAGACAGCACTACAGAAGAATCCATTAATAAACTGGCAGCTGGTCTTTCAACAGCCAAACAGGGTATGAACAATGCGGCTGATGGAATGACAAGCGCAGCTGATGGAATGACAAGCGCAGCTGATGGAATTAACAATGCAGCTGATGGAGTAAATAATGCAGCAGGTTATGT
This sequence comes from Eggerthellaceae bacterium, assembly GCA_963598855.1. Classification (GTDB taxonomy): domain Bacteria; phylum Bacillota; class Clostridia; order Lachnospirales; family Lachnospiraceae; genus Blautia_A. The sequence goes on along the minus strand of CAVBVT010000012.1, from coordinate 30,975 downwards.
TGACAAAGCTGCCGAAGTTACTACTTCAGTAAGCACAGGTATTTCCCAGCAGTTAATCCCAGCAGTACAGAATGCAGGCGAACAGTTTTCTGGTGTCAGCAGCCAGATTAGTGATCTTCTTACCGAATATGGTCAAACTACCGGAGAAAGACTTACAGAAGCTAACACAAAGATCGGTACTGCACAGTCTACTATGAGCAATGCCGCTGCCGCACTTCAGGCAATTCAGTCTGCAGCATCTGAAGATGGTACAATCTCTGCTGAAAGCCTGAACGATGTTATTAATACTTTAAATGGCACAGCCGGAGAAATGTCTGGCGTAGATGGTTCTTACATGAGCAGCTATTCTGACCAGGTTTCACAGGTTGCAGCTGGTGTATCCCAGCAACTTTCTGATACACAGGAAACACTTAACAATACAGTTTCTAGCTTCAACGAAGCTGCTGCTGGATTGACATCTATTTCTGATGGTCTTAAGAGCGGATCAGCTAATCTGAAAGATGGTGCAAGTCAGCTTTCAGAAGGCGCAGCATCCATGACAGAGGGCGCAACCGCAATGAACGCAGGTGCTGAAAAGATGAGCGCAGGCGCAAGCCAGATTCCAGATGTTCCTTCTGATCTGCTCACACAGCTTTCTACTGGTGTAAATCAGCTTTATGAAGGTGCTAAAGCAGTAAACAACGGAACAAAACAGGTTTCTGCCGGTCTTGAGACTCTGGAAACAAATACAGCTTCTTTCCCGCAGGCAGCAGCCGGAATCAAGGCACTGAATGCAGGATTTGATACATTAACTGCTAACGATGAGAAACTTACTTCAGGTGCTGAAAGCCTGAAAGCAGCCGGCAAACAGATCTCCAGTGCACTTCCGCAGATTAAATCTGGTGCAAGCCAGCTGGCAGAAGGTACTGAAACACTGACAGACGGAATCAAGACATACACAGATGGTATTGCAACACTTGCTGCAAACAGCTCCGCTCTTACAAGCGGTACCAGCCAGCTTTCTTCTGGTGCCAAGACTCTTGCAAGCGGCACTACTACTCTTGCAAATGGTACAAAAGCATTAGCAAATGGTTCCAGCTCACTGACAGCAGGAATTACAACTTACACCGACGGTGTTGCAAAACTTGCTGCAAACAGCTCCGCTCTTACAAGCGGTACCAGCCAGCTCTCTTCTGGAGCTAAAACTCTTGCAAGCGGCACTACTACTCTTGCAAACGGAACTAAGACATTATCAAATGGTACCTCTACTCTTCTCAGCGGTACAGAGAAACTTGTAAGCAACAACACCACACTGAACGATGGTGCCAAAAAGCTGGCAGATGGTGCATCCCAGATCCAGAGTGGTTCTTCTCAGCTTTATGATGGTTCCAAGAAACTTGGAAACGGTATGAAAGAACTTCAGGATGGTTCCGAGACACTGTCAACAAGCCTCAGCGATGGAGCTCAGACAGTAAAAGATAATACTGCAAGCGATGAAACAATTAAGATGTTTGCAACTCCGGTTGTAAGCGATGAAACAAAACTTACTGATGTTCCGAATAACGGACACGCAATGGCACCTTATATGATGTCTGTAGGACTTTGGGTTGGTGCTCTGGCATTCTGCCTGATGTATCCTCTGGCTCAGTATAAAGGTAAACTGAAATCCGGTTTTGCATGGTGGGCAAGCAAAGCTTCCGTACTTTATCCGGTTGCGATCCTTCAGGCAATATGTCTGATCCTTCTGTTACATCAGTTTAACGGATTTACGCCAGCTGAGATGGGAAATACAATTCTCTTCGCCTGCCTGGCAGCAGTAACATTTACATCTATGATGTACTTCTTTAACATTACATTTGGTAAGGTAGGAAGTTTCCTGATGCTGGTATTCATGGTAGTCCAGCTTGCAGGTTCCGCCGGTACATACCCGGTTGAGATTTCTCCTGAATTTGTTGGAAAGATCCACGCATACCTGCCATTCACCTACACTGTCGATGCATTCCGTGCAACGATCAGCGGTGGCCGAAGCATTACCACTTCCGTTGTTGTTCTGTCCGTACTGTTTGTGATCTTCACGATCCTGACAATCCTTCAGTTCAACCATATGGCTAAGAGAAAGAAAGCAAACAAAATTGTTCTCTTCGACTGGCTTGAAGAAAGAGGTCTTGCTTAATAATATGTAACTAACAGAAGCTCCCCCGAACCTTCTGTTAGATATAAAAAAGCAAAAAACCTGTATGGTGGTGAAAATCCACTGTACAGGTTTTTTTATACTCTTTCAATCCTGCCCGGAGGGCTTTTTTATGTCATTGGAACATTACGGAATAATTTCCTATGCAAAAAAGCACTGCCAACAGTACGTATTATCGTTTCCATTGGTAGTGCTTTCTTTGCTGTTTCTTTTATTCTGCCTCAGCAGTTGGTGTCGGTGTTTCCGTTGCTTTCGCGTCTCCGTTTACCAGAGTTTCATATGCTGTGAACATTTCTTTTACTGTCATTTTGTTTACAAGGAATACTTTGCTGCCAACAACACCTGCATAATAGTTTGTATCATATGTGTAGAAGGTAACGGTTGTCTGGTTGTTATCTGTATCTGTAAAGGTAACAGTCATTTCTGCGTCTGTGGCCGGTGTGTAGGATTCAGTCAGTCGTTTCTGTCCTGCCATATTTACAAGCTTGTTGTAGAAGGTTGTAAATGTTGTGCTGTCGATCTCATTTCCATCAATCTTATATGTTGTTGTCTCTGATTCATTTCCATCATCGTCTGTTGATGTTTCACGTGAAACATTCACAGTGTTTGTTTCACCAGCGTAAGTAACCTGGAGCTGATCCAGAGTTTTTACTGACTGATAATTTACGATCAGGGACCAGAGGTCAGATGCTTTTTTGTCGATCACTGCGCTTAAAGTATCGGTAGACATTGTGTAAACCTGTTTGTTGTCTACTGTTACATATCTGTCGCCATCATCTGCATTATCACCTACGTAGATCACAAGCTGTTTATCTACTGTTGTTGTCTCAGTGGAGTCTTCATCCTCTGTACTGTCATTGCTGTCACCGGAAGTAGCTTCCGTGGAATCCACATCATCCTCTGTAACGCTCTCAGATGCCTCAGAATCGCTTTCAGACTCATCACTGCTGTCGTTCTCCACCTCTTCCTGATAATCCACCGTAATGGTCGCATACGGCTTATCAAGGCCATACTTGGAAAGATCTTCTGCATTGTAGTCTACAAACTGATCATATGCCATACTTCCAAGTCCGGAGGTTACATTTCCTGCTGCTGTAGTATCTGCTGTTTCTTTGTCACTTCCATCTGTAGAAACATCCCAGGTAGCTCCATCAGCATTTTCTTCAAGGATATAAGAATCTTCATCCTGGCTGACCTGTACTTTCTTCACTGTAGAAGAATCAACAGTCGGAAAATCTTCTCCCTCAGCATAGTCATAAAGAGAATTCATAAACGGTGTTACTGTGCTTGCGGCTACTACATAAACTGTGCTGTCTTCATCATCCTTGGAAATATAATACTGATTCGTAGAAGTATTCTCATCTCCAATGTTGAATTTCGTTGTTCCGTCATCTGTTGTAACTGTCACGGAATTGGCCGGAGAATCCAGTCCATATTCCGTGAGGTCATCTACATCCTCCAGAACTCTGTCTGCCTCCACTTTTTCAAGGGCAGAGGCTGCGGAATCAAGCGTTGTCTGATTTACAGGGAAAGCTGTCTCATCTTTTTTTACCCAGGAATCATCATCCTTCTCAAAGGTAGTATCCTTCTTGTCTATGATAAATTCCAAGGAAGTGATATTATCCGTATCAACGGAAAATACCTCTGTTTTGCTTTCCTCTTCACTGCTGCTCTCTGTTGCCTCCTCTTTGGTTACGTAGGTATTCAAACCTACGTAAACCCCACCGAGGACTGCGAGAACAACAACTGCCGAAACAAGTTTTGTTGATTTTTTCATTATGCTTTTCTCCTCTTAAGCCAGATCAGGAAACCTGCAACAAGGAATGCACCAGGGAACAGGCCAATGGTGCAGATTTTCCAGAATGCTGCATCATAATCAGTTACAGTCAGGCTTGTGGATTCAAGGCTCTTGGATGGAATGGAAACCGAGCTGCTTTCATCTGTGTTGGTCATCCAGCTCAACGATTCAAGAAGGAGCTTTTCGTTTCCGCCGGATACCATCTGGTTTACCTGGCTCTGCATCAGATTCGATGTAGAATAATAAACGATCTGCGTTTCCTTATCATCATCCAACGTCTCAGTGATCGCAACACCAAGATCGAACGGTCCATCTATATCTCCGTCTTCTTTTTCAATATTGCTGCTCTGCATATTTGTCTTGGAATAAGCCTGATCGGAAGTTGTCAGGATGCTGTCAATCGTTACGGTATCTCTTACATCGTCTGTTTTCTGGATTCCCTGTGCATATGGTGCAAGTACATAAGAACCTGCAGAAGCTGTCTCAGTGCTTGCATCTGTGCTGTTTACAGTCGGTACCAGATAATATGGCATCTGCATTCCATAATGCTGGCTGTCACCCTCAAATACGATTCCTGCTGCACGTTTCACGCCATAGTTTTCAAGAACTGCATCGAAGTTCGGCAGATCATCCTGCGAATAATCAGAGAAGATCATAGCCTTTCCGCCAGCTTCCAGATAATCCAGGATCTCTGTTTTTTCCTCCTCGGAAATATCACTTGTCGGAGATACGATCATCAGGCAGTCTGCATCATCCGGAACTTTTCCCTCTGTGAGAAGGTTCAGCTCCTTGATATCAATGTTTGCTTTCTGGACATCCTCTTTAAAGCTGGAATCCAGATCCTGTTCGCCGTGTCCGGATAAAGTGTACATGATCGGAAGATCCTCGGAAGTTACATATCCGATAGCACTTGTGATCTGTCCTTCTCCGTCAAACCCTGTTGTTGTCTGCTGCCAGGTATTGTAATCTACAGAAGTAGAATACATATCGCTGTAGCTGATTACTTTGTTTCTGTCTCCGCAAACTACGATCAGGCTGTTTGATGCAAGGTCATCTGTTGTATATTCAGAAGCAAATTTCGGGTTTACAACCGGATCTTTTACTTCAACTTTAATATGTTTAGATTCATCTTCATAACGTTTCAGAAGATTTGAAATGGTGTCATCCTCAGAACCGCTCTGTGCGATCTGGTAGATCGTGACATCTTTATCCAGTGCTTTCAGCACTTTTTTTGTTTCATCGCCAATGGTGTAAAGCTTGGATGAGCTTACATCAAGCTGTGAATATTTGGATGGGATCGCTCCCACGATCATATTGATCACAACTACGATCACAATAAAGATCGCTGCCATAGCCATGCTGTAAGAACCGTTCTTGATATGTTTTTTGCTGATGGTTCCTACAAGCTTTTTCGGATCTGGTTTATGTTTTTTCTTTTCAGATCCTTCCTGTACAGCTTCGTTTACTGCTGTTTCGCCTTTATTTTTTTTGAATTTATCACTGAATTTCATTTCCATTCACCCCCTAGTTCCAGCGTCTCTTCTGAATGGACTGCATAGTAAGGAATAGGCAGATTGCAACAACAGAAATAAAATAAACAATTCCTGTCACGTCAAACACACCGTTTGTAAAATTGTCATAATGTCCGCTCAGATTGAATACATTCAGCACTTTCTGGATACCTCCCTGGAAAATACTGGATTTTACAACGTATACGATAACAAGGGCAATCTCTCCCACTGCTCCGATCACTGCTGAAATCAGGATGTTTTTGATCATGGTATAGATGATGATCGCAACAGCCACAATCAAAAGTCCGAATGCAACTGCAGTTGACATGGATGTCTGTGAAAAGAATGAAGAAATTCCGTTCATCATATAGAAAGCAAACAGGAATACAAAAGTAAGTACTGCTGCAATTACCTGGCTCTCTGTAAGTGCTGACATAAATACTCCGATGGCCAGATTTGCACATCCCAGAAGGAAAAATCCCAGGATTCCGGTGTATGAGGATGCAAATGCCACTGTTCCGAATTTACTCATGATCAGCGGATAAAAGCACATGATTACAACCGGGATTGCAAATACTGCTACCAGTGCAAAATATTTTCCCAATACGATATCCCATACAGATACCGGTGCTGTCAGAAGAAGCTGATCTGTTTTTTGCTTGCGTTCTTCTGCAAGTACACGCATGGAAAGGATCGGCACACCGATCAGGAACACGAATGTCAGTGCACTTAAAGTATATTCAAATTTTGCGTAGCCACCTGAAAGCTGATATGCGGAAAAATAAATTCCGGTCAGTATCAGGACAAAAAATATAAAGAGATATCCAACCATGGAAGTCAGATAGCTTTTCAGTTCTCTTTTAAAAATTGCTGTCATGACTGATCCCCCTCTTTCTCATCTGAAGATTTCTCCGTTTCCTCAGATTTTGTTTCTTCGTCTTTAGCTTCATCTTCTACCGGCTTCCACTGAAATTTCTTCTGGCCTGCTGAAGATTTCTTTTCACCTTCGGTGAGTTCAAGGAAGACATCCTCAAGGGAAACTCTCTTAACCTGCATCTCGTAGATCGGGCAGTCTGCTTTCGCCATAGCATAGAAGACTTTTTCCCGGATATCCACATTTTCCTCGATGGAAATCTTTGTTTTCCACAGTTTCTCATCGCTGTCGTAGGACATTTCCACACCTGTAACACCTTCAATAGTTTCCAGGTTGTTATGGATCGTATCTTTTTCGCCTTTTACTTTCACAAGAAGGCTGTTGGAACCTGCTGCCAGACGTTCCAGATTATCCGGTGTATCACTGGCTACCAGTTTTCCGTGGGAAATAATGAGGACATAATCACATACGGCTCTGACCTCGGAAAGAATGTGAGAACTTAAGATCACGGTATGTTTTTTCTTCAGACCCTTGATCAGGTCACGGATCTCGATGATCTGCTTCGGGTCAAGTCCTACTGTCGGCTCATCCAGGATTATAACTTCCGGATAGCCCAGGATCGCCTGTGCAAGACCTACTCGCTGACGATAACCTTTGGAAAGATTTTTGATCAGACGGTCTTTCATGTCTGTGATCTTTACCATATCCATAACTTCTTTGATCTGTTTGTCTTTCTGGTTTCTTGGGATTTTTTTCAGATCAGCCGCAAATTTCATATATTCAAGAACTGTCATATCAAAATAGAGCGGCGGCATTTCCGGCAGATAGCCGATGCATTTCTTAGCTGCTTCTGGTTCTTCCAGAATATCATGACCATCGATCATTACTTTTCCTTCTGTGGATGCAATGTATCCTGTGATCATGTTCATTGTTGTTGATTTTCCTGCTCCGTTGGGACCCAGGAATCCGTAAATTTTCCCCTTTTCGATCTGAAAGGAAAGGTGGTCAACAGCGGTATGGTCGCCATACTTTTTGACCAGATTACTTACTTCAATCACGTTACTCTCCTCCTTTAAGCATCTTTTACAATAGAAAATGCCCCTGGATGAAACAGAGAATGGGGGAATCCAGGGGCATCTCTATCATTTTATAGTGTAGAAGTAATTTGTGATAAAAGTAGGATAACTTTGTGATAATTTTGTGAAACTGCAGGACAAAAAATCTCCTGTCATACAAATTTTGCTGTTGTTCGACAGGAGATTTCAATTCGGATAATTATGCAAGCGGCTCTCTGAGCGGTGTGCCGGCTTTTCGCGGATACTTTCCTGGTGTGTTCTTCACCTTTTCGATAATTACCAGAGAACGGCTGATCTCGGAGCCTGGAAGGTCGAAGTACTGGATGTCGCGGATCTTTCCGCCGAGAATCTTTACTGCTTTCTCTGCTGCTTCTGCTTCTTCTTTTACAGAACCGGATTTATAGGATACAAAAAGGCCTCCTACTTTTACATATGGGAGACAGTATTCGGATAAAGTTGCCAGTCCGGATACTGCTCTGGATACGCAGAGATCATATTTTTCTCTGTAGGATTTGTTTTTGGCATATTCTTCTGCTCTTCCGTGAATGGCTGAAATTCCGTCAAGTCCAAGAAGTTCGAAGGTTTCCTGCAGGAATTTTACCCGCTTGTTCAGGGAGTCCAGAAGGCAGGCTTCCACCTCCGGAAAAGCGATCTTTAACGGAACGCCCGGGAATCCCGCTCCGGTTCCAATGTCCATGACAGTTTTTACCTGGCTCATATCTACAGCCTTGACGCAGCAGAGGCTGTCTAGGAAATGTTTCACGAGAACCTCATCGAATTCTGTGATTCCGGTTAAGTTCATGACCTTATTTTTTTCTACAAGATATTCGTAGAACTGGATAAACTGGTATTTCTGCGTGTCATTGAGAGTAATTCCCAGTTCTTCGCAGCCTTTTTCCAGGATTTCTAAATTGTACATGTAGTTTCCTCTCTATTTCTCTGTATTTTTATTATTCAGGTTGGACAGATTATGTTATTAATGTTTATGTCCTGATCTGCTCTCCAGGTATACAAGAAGTACGGAGATATCGGCAGGGGAGACACCTGAGATTCGGGATGCCTGGCCAATGGATACCGGTCTGTAGGATTCCAGTTTCTGACGGGCTTCGATACGAAGGCTTCCTACATCTTCATAATTAATGTCTTCCGGGATTTTTTTCTGCTCCAGTTTTTTGAACTGTTCTACCTGCTTCATCTGGCGGCGGATGTAACCGTCGTACTTGATGTTGATCTCTACCTGCTCGCATACATCTTCCGGAAGTTCTGGTCTTTCTTTATCTATTGGCGCAAGTACATGATAGTTAAGCTCAGGTCTGCGGATCAGCTCTGCAATCGTGGTTCCGGATTTCAGAAGTGTGCTTCCCTGAGATTCCAGAAGGCTCTGTACTTCTGCAGATCCGCCTACTGTTGTATGTTCTACTCGCTCGATCTCTTCCTGGATCATTCGCTCTTTTTCCTGTAATTTATGATAGGTCTCATCGTCGATCAGGCCTACCTCCCAGCCTTTTTTACGGAGACGGAGGTCTGCATTATCCTGGCGGAGAAGCAGACGGTACTCTGCACGGCTTGTCATCATTCTGTATGGCTCGTGATTTTCTTTTGTTACAAGATCATCAATGAGAACACCGATATATGCTTCTGAACGGTCCAGAATGAGCTGTTCTTTTCCTTTTACTTCCATTGCTGCATTAATTCCTGCAATAAGGCCCTGAGCGGCTGCTTCCTCATATCCGGAGCTTCCGTTAAACTGTCCGCCGCTGAAAAGTCCTTTGATCTTTTTGAACTCCAGTGTTGGATAGAGCTGGCGCGGATTGATGCAGTCGTACTCGATGGCGTAGGCATTTTTTACGATCTTGGCATGTTCCAGTCCTGGTACAGAGTGGTACATTTCGTACTGAACATCTTCCGGAAGGGAACTTGACATTCCGCCAATGTACATTTCATTTGTATAAAGGCCTTCTGGTTCGATGAATACCTGATGACGTTTTTTGTCTGCAAAACGTACTACTTTATCCTCAATAGACGGACAGTATCTTGGTCCGGTTCCTTCTATCATGCCGGAGTACAGCGGGGATCTGTCCAGATTTGCACGGATGATCTCGTGTGTTTTTTCGTTTGTGTAGGTCAGCCAGCAGGATTTCTGCTCGATCTGTACGGATTCCGGATCTGTGGAGAAAGAGAACGGAACTACTTTTTTGTCTCCGAACTGCTCTTCCATCTTGGAATAGTCGATGGTGTTTCCTGCGATTCGTGCCGGGGTTCCGGTTTTGAAACGGAACATTTCGATTCCCAGTTTTTTCAGGGAGTCTGTGAGGTAATTGGCTGCCTGAAGTCCGTTCGGTCCTGTGTAGTTGCTTACGTCACCGTAGATGCAGCGGGCTTTCAGGTAGGTTCCTGTACAAAGAACAACTGCTTTTGCGTGGTAGGTGGCTCCTGAGAAAGTTTTTACGCCTGTGATGTGTCCGTCTTCTACCAGAAGTTCGGTTACTTCGCCCTGGCGGATGGTTAAATTCTCAGTGTTTTCCAGAGTTTTTCTCATTTCTGTACTGTAGGCCTGTTTGTCTGCCTGAGCACGGAGGGAATGTACTGCAGGTCCTTTGGACTGGTTGAGCATTTTTGACTGAATGAATGTTTTGTCTATGTTCTTGCCCATTTCACCGCCGAGAGCGTCCAGCTCACGGACGAGGTGGCCTTTGGAGCTGCCGCCTACGTTGGGGTTGCAGGGCATCAGAGCGATGCTGTCTACGCTGACTGTGAACATTACGGTTTGCAGGCCCAGGCGGGCACTTGCTAATGCGGCTTCGCAGCCTGCGTGGCCGGCGCCTACTACTATGATGTCGAAAAACTGTTCCAAATTTTTCATGCTTTTTTCCTTTCTATTTTCCCATACAAAATTTAGAGAATATCTCGTTAACAAGGTCTTCCCCAAGTGATTCTCCCAGAATCCTTCCCAAACTCTCATACGCATCCGTCAGATCAATAGAATAAAAATCTTCCGGCATTCCGCTCTCTATACTGTTCTCTACCAGAGAAAGGCTCTCCTTCGCTTTCAAAAGCTCCTGCCTATGCCGTTCATTGGTGATATAAACTTCATCATTGAAGTTAATCTCTCCACTAAAGAACATTTCCCTGATTTTTTCTTCCAGATCTGTGATTCCTGTCTCTTCTTTTGCTGAAATCGGTATCACCGGCTGGTCTATTCTGCTTTTTAAATCTTCTATATTTATAGCAGATTTAAGGTCTGTCTTGCTGTAGAGGACAATTGTCTTTTTCTCTTGCAAAATTTTTATGATTTCTTCATCGTTTTCATCCAGCGGCACAGAGGAATCTACTACATAAAGTATCAGGTCTGCATCTGCTGCCATTTCTTTTGCCTTGGATACACCAATCTTCTCTACTATATCTTCTGTCTGACGGATACCGGCTGTGTCTGCGATCTTTAATGTGATTCCATGCAGATTTATATACTCTTCCAGCACATCTCTGGTCGTTCCTGCAATATCTGTTACGATAGCTCTGTCTTCTCCCAGAAGCAGATTCAGCAGCGATGATTTTCCTGCATTTGGCTTTCCCAGGATTACTGTCCGGATTCCTTCCTGCATGATTTTTCCATCTTCTACTGTCTTCAGAAGTCCCTGTATTTTTTCTTTTTCTTCTGACACGATCTTCTCTAATTCTTCAGGATATCCTGTCAGATCATAATGTTCCGGGTCGTCTAATGCCGATTCAATGTACGCAATATGGTACAGTAATTTTCCCCTGATTTGCTGTACGGTTTTCCGGACTGAACCTTTTAATTGGCCTACAGAATTTTTTAATGAGTACTCATTTTTGGACTGTATTACATCCATAACGGCTTCTGCCTGGGACAGATCAATCCTTCCGTTAAGAAATGCACGCTTGGTAAACTCTCCTGGTTCGGCAATTATGGCACCGTTTTTCAGTACTGTCTCCAGTACTTTTTTCATTGCCAGTACGCCTCCATGACAGTCAATTTCTATGGTATCTTCACCTGTATATGTCCGTGGACCGCGCATGGCCATGACCAGTACTTCGTCCACCATTTCCTCGCCATCATATATATATCCGTAATGAATCGTATGGCTTGGGACATTCTCCAGAGATTTTTTTCCGCCTTTGGAGCGGTACACTTTTGATGCAGTCTCAAAAGCTTCCGGCCCGCTGATCCTGATGATTCCGATTCCCGATGCACTCATAGCTGTGGAAATCGCAGCAATCGTTGTCTCTTCCATTATTCTCCTTTTCATGTTTGGCGTGATAGGAGATCAAAAGCTTTATCATGCAAGCATGAACAGCTTTTGCTTTCCTATCCCTGTTAGTACAAAAAAAGTTATTCCGGAAAAGCTGTTTACACGCAAAAAACACGTGTTATTCACGCTTTCACCTAGAATAACATCTTCTTTCAGTTTCTATATTTATAAAAGATATTCCTGTATTTCAGATATTCGCTGCAGTAATACTTTTATTATTTTCTCTTCCATGATTATAAAGAATTGTCGCTGAGATTTCAATGATAAATTTCTGTTTATTCCAAAAAGAAGTCTGCCTCTGACAGCAATCATCGTTTCCAAGGATACAAAAAAACAAGCCGCACCCTGGAGCATACGCTCAGGGATGCGGCTTGTTTTTTTACCACTTTTAGTAGTTATTACGTTTCAGTTTTACCACTACATGTCTATAAGGTTCTTCTCCCTCACTGACTGTCTCTACATAGCGGTTGCCCTGCAGAGATGCGTGGATGATTCTTCTCTCATACGGATTCATCGGTTCCAGAACTACCGGTTTTCTGGTTTTCTTTACCTTGAAAGCGATTCCTCTTGCAAGGTTTTCCAGAGTTTCTTTACGACGTCTTCTGTAATCTTCTGTATCAAGTTTTACACGGATGTAAGTAGACTCGCCTTTGTTTACCACAAGGCTTGTCAGATACTGAAGAGAATCCAGTGTCTGTCCTCTTTTTCCAATGAGGATCCCCATATCCTCACCTTCAAAATCTACGTCAAGAGAGCCATCTGCAGTGTTATATTTGGATGTGAGTTCCACTTCTCCAAGATCCATGGAACCAAATACATCACGAAGAAATACAACTGCTCTCTCCTCAACCTCTTTGATCTTCTGCGGATCGCTCAGGATCTCCACCGGTCTTCCCTGCTTCGGTGCCTTTTCACGTGTTTCTTTTGGCTGACGCTCTTTCGGAGCTCTCGGCTGTTTCTCACGTGCAGGCTTCGCTTTTGCCTGGAAATCTCTTGCCGGTTTTTCCTTCGGCTGAGTTTCTTTTACAGTTTTCTCTTCGGCTGCTTTCTCCTGCTGTACAGCTTCTGTCTTCACCGGTTTCTTCTCCTTTACAGAAGCTTCTTTCGGTGCAGATTCTTTCTTAACATTCGGAGTAAACGGCTTGTCTAATTTCTTCTCATCTTTAATAGCGTCCAGCTTCACGGATTCTACCAGGTCATTGATCTCCTGCATATCAGGAACTGACTCGATTCTACGAACTTTGATTATGGCAGGCTTGCTGCCAATTCCAAAGAATCCGGAGCTGCCTTCACTGACAACCTGAATATCAAGCTGGTCACTGGAGGTTCCAAGCTCAAGACACGCTTTTGTGATAGCTTCATTCTTTGTTTTTGCTGAAAACTGAATGTAATCTTCCATTACGAACCCCTCCGTTCCTGATTATTTCTTCTTATTTCTCTCATCAAAATCTCTTACAAGATTAGCTTTGGCTGTGATGCTTCCTGCTTTTGCATTTCTTGATTTCTCATAAGCCTCATCAACCTTTCGTGCCCGCTCTGAAGCACTGTTGTTTCCACTGTTACCTTTATTGATCACAGGTTTATTGATATTCTTAGCGGACTGATGAGCCTGGTTTGTAATCTTCTGAGGTGGAAGTCCTGCCTTCTCACGCTTTTTCTCGATCTTCTTCATATTCTCATTAACCAGATCATCAATGTCCATCTTATTCAGATGACGGTTGATAAGCAGCTGCTGTACACTTCGTACAACTGCACTGGCGATCCAGTAAATACCAAGACCTACCGGGAATGTGAAACAGAAGAAGGCTGACATCAGCGGCATAACCATATTCATGGTCTTCATGGAGCTGGCCATTGCGTTCGCCTGGTCATTTCCGTCTGTCTGTGTTGCAGCCTGCGGCATAAGCTTCAGGTTGAGCATCTGTGTTGCCCATGCAAGTACCGGAATCAGAAGTGCCACAATGGCAAGTAACAGAGAACCATGATTTTTAACAAAGTCCATGATATAGTACAGCGGCTGATCTGCGATATTCAGGCCAAAGAACCCCTGCATCTTGGAGATCTCACCGGAAGCACCTGTGATCACATCGGAAAATCCCGAAAACTGATCCATCTTGGACAGTTCCTTCCACTGTTCAGGAGAAAGCGCATACAGAAAATCAACAACGGAATTACTTGTAGCATTTCCGGCACTGTCCATAACGAGACGAACTCTTGACATGGAATGGTCTGTGATAAACTGCTGTAGGATATCTGTATATCCATCGACCTTCAAAAGCTGAGTAACCGTATCTGTAAAAATACCCTTTACGCTTCCAACATAAGCCGGAATCCTGTAGATAACCTGATACAGTGCAAACAGAATCGGCATCTGAATCGCTAACTGTACACAGCTTCCGGTAGGAGAAACACCATACTTCTGATAAACAGCCTGGGTTTCTTCGTTCATCTTTGTCATGGAGTCCTGATCCTTTTTACCCTGATATTTCTTCTGGATCTTCTGGATCTCAGGCTGCATGATCGCACTTAACTTGGAGAATTTCTGCTGCTTGATCTGCAGCGGTGTCATAAAGGCAAAGATAAGAATACTGAAGATAATGATACAAAGACCAATATTCTGGATTCCGAACAGGCCATCAAGCATCTTATATATGCCATCCATGATCCATCCCATCACAGACGCGATCTGTCCGATAATAGGAGTTCCGGTTTTTGTTGCTAAAAACAGTTCCAAATTCATTTCCTCCTAGACTTCTTATTCAATTGTAAAAGTCCGGTAACTGCTCTGCCCCGGGAAAAAAGAGGCCGAACAGTTACAAAATAATTCATGGCACAGGGTCATAGCCCCCGTGGGACAGAGGATTGCATCGCAATATCCTCCATGCCGCAAGAAGACTGCCCTTAAATGCACCATATTTTTCGATTGCTTCTAAACCATATTGAGAACATGTGGGAATATAAGGACATTTCGTTCTCTTCATCGGCGATATATATTTTTGATAGAGTCTTATCATCTTAATCAGAAATTTCTTTATCATGGTCATTCCCTGTTATATGATGCTTCTTCGCAAGGTGCAGAAAAGCACTCTCGATCTCGTGAAAGCCCTTGCCCTTGGCAGAAGCTCTCGCTACTACTACAATATCAAGGTCACTGTCAAAATCTGTTTCGTTGAGACGATAACTTTCTCTGATCAGTCTGGTGAGTCTGTGGCGAACCACACTATTCCCTACTTTTTTGCTTACTGATATTCCCAGACGATTCTTCTTGTGCTGATTCTTCAGCACGTACATCACCAGAAGCCGATTTGCGTATGATGTTCCGTTCTGATATACAACTTTAAAATCTTGATTCTTCTTTAAGGACTCTGATCTGATCAAACGAATCCTCCTTAATTAAATTCCGTCTGCACGGATATTTCTCCGGATAGAAGAAAAGACCACATAAATGCGGTCTTGCAGCTTATGCTGATAACTGTTTTCTTCCTTTTAATCTTCTTGCAGCTAATACTTTACGTCCGCCCTTTGTGCTCATGCGAGCTCTGAAGCCGTGAACCTTAGCTCTGGATCTCTTTTTTGGCTGAAATGTCATCTTCATAGGTAAAGCACCTCCTTTATCTATTCTTAATTAATTGTTATGAAATAACTTATCATTCAGAACATCGTTTCAATTATATAAATAAACCTTCTTTTCGTCAAGTAAAAATTGCAAAAAACCCAACAAAATCAAGGGTTTGAAAAATACCACCTGACTTGTATTTTTTATTTTGGCCTTTATGTGGATTACGCTTATGGTTTACGTAACATTATCCACATTTTGTGGATAACTTGTGGATAACTAGTGGATTATCCGAAAAATTATCCACTTTTTTACGGCCGTTTTTTATTAAAGATCAAAAAAAGTCTTATTTTACGGTATTTTGACAGTGGATAAATTTATACACATAATTTCCTTCGGTTTTCCACAAAACTCCGACTTATGGAAACCTAATTCTTAGTTATACACTGTTTTCCACTCCTATCCACAGTAATTTCCCCACATTATCCACATTGTTTTCCCCAAAATCTCAACGTTTTCCATTGCGAAAACCCCATTTTCATTGTAATATATAAAAGGATATCTGTCTCCAGCCACAGGCTGGGGTTATTATAATACTCATGGGAGGAAAAAATGAACGCTGTTATTGAAAAATGGGAGGAAATCCTACAAACTGTCAAATCTGAATATGAGGTGAATGATGTCCCTTTCAACACCTGGCTTAAACCACTGAAAGTTTATGAAGTTGACGGAAAGCTGATAACAGTGGTTGTTCCTTCTGAACAGGCTGCGATCGGGGTCAATTACATCAGTAAACGCTATAAAATACCGCTTCAGGTTACGATCTGTGTGCTGACAGGCATGGAAGAATGCGAAGTTCGCTTCGTCCTGGAAAAAGATCTCCCCAAAAAAACAGAAAAAAACACTTCCTATGATAAACAGGTTCATGATACACGTTACGAAGAAGCACATTTAAATCCCAAATACACTTTCGACACTTTCGTTGTAGGCAGCAACAATAAATTCGCCCAGGCTGCAGCCCTGGCAGTTGCTGAATCTCCGGGAGATACCTACAATCCACTGTTTATCTACGGCGGAGCCGGTCTTGGAAAAACGCATCTTATGCATTCCATCGCTCATTTTATACTTGAGCACGATGAAAACAGCCGGGTTCTCTACGTAACCAGTGAGGAATTCACCAACGAACTGATCGAAACAATCCGAAACGGAAATAACACGGCAATGAGCAAATTCCGTGAAAAATACAGAAATATTGATGTTCTTCTCGTCGATGATATTCAGTTTATTATAGGAAAGGAATCCACACAGGAGGAATTTTTCCATACATTCAACAGTCTCCACAGCGCCAAAAAACAGATCATCATATCTTCAGATAAACCACCGAAAGATATGGAGATCCTGGAGGAACGATTCCGTTCAAGGTTCGAATGGGGTCTGATCGCAGACATTACGCTGCCGGATTATGAGACACGAATGGCGATTCTTCACAAAAATGAGGAGATGAACGGTTACAGCATCAGCGAAGATGTTATCAAATACATTGCAACCAACATCAAATCCAATATTCGAGAGCTTGAAGGTGCCTTTAATAAGGTTATGGCCGGAGCCAAACTTGAGAAAAAAGAGGTTACTCTGGAACTTGCCGAACAGGCACTGAAAGATATTATTTCTCCAGATGAGAAAAAAGTCATCACACCGGAGTATATTATCTCTGTTGTCTCCGAACATTACGGAGTAACACCTGCAGACTTAAGCGGAAACAAGCGAAACTCCAAAATCGTTATGCCGCGCCAGGTTGCCATGTATCTTTGCCGCGAAATTATCTCCACACCACTGAAAAATATCGGAAAAGCACTTGGAAACCGCGACCATACTACCGTTATGCACGGCATTGAAAAGATCGAAAACGAATTGCAGAACGACGATAACTTAAAAAATACCATTGATATATTGAAAAAGAAGATTAATCCACAAGTTTAGGAAAGTTTTCCACATTACTGGTGTATAACATGTTGATTGTATGTGGAAGGATGTGTACAACTTTTTTTCGAAAATTCGGCGGTAATTTTATCCCCGGGTTATTCACATCCTAAACTACCACTTATACACAAAGTTATCCCACACGAAAAGCCTTGAAAACAACCGCCCCGCGGGAGTTTTTCACAAAATCTGGACCCCTACGGCGGTTACGGCGGATTTTTTCTATAAATATATTTATAAAAACCACAATTTACTCAGAAAGGGAGTTATACACATTATGAAAATCATCTGCTCCAAATCCAGTCTGTTAAAAAGTGTAAGTATCGCACTCAAAGCAGTTCCATCAAAAACCACCATGCCAATACTTGAATGTATTCTTATGGATGCAACAACAAACCAGATCAAATTTACCACCCATGATATGGAACTGGGAATTGAAACAATTGTTGAAGGTACGATTGAAGAAAAAGGTTTGGTTGCCCTTGATGCAAAAATCTTCTATGAAATCATCAGAAGACTTCCAGATAGTGACATTACTATTAAGACTGATGACAAATATGCAGCAACCATCACCTGTGAAAAAGCAAAATTCAATATTCCCGGAAAATCCGGAGAAGATTTTGCGTATTTACCAATGATTGAAAAAGATGAACCACTTACAATTTCTCAGTATACTTTGAAAGAAATGATCAGACAGACTATTTTTTCCATTGCTGTAAATGAGAACAATAAACTGATGACAGGTGAACTTTTTGAGATCAAAGATAACTGTCTGAAGGTAGTTTCTCTGGATGGCCACCGTATTTCAATCCGAAAAATGCCGCTGAAGAAAGATTATTCAGACCAGAAAGTGGTAGTTCCAGGAAAAACTTTAAGTGAAGTAAGCAAGATCCTGTCCGGAGAAGTGGATGATCAGGTAAGTATTTACTTCACAAAGAACCACATTCTGTTCGAATTTGACCAGACCATGGTAGTTTCCAGACTAATCGAGGGTGAATATTTCAGAATTGACCAGATGCTTTCCAGTGATTATGAAACAAAACTGAAAATTAACAAAAAAGAGTTCTTGGATTGTATCGATCGTGCGACACTTCTTGTCCGCGAAGTTGATAAAAAACCAATCATTATCAATATTACAGATGACGATATGGAGCTGCGCATTGATTCTGCAATGGGTTCCATGAATGAGGAGATCGATATTGAGAAAGAGGGTAAAGATATTATGATCGGCTTTAACCCGAAATTCCTGATCGATGCACTTCGTGTTATTGATGATGAAACCATTACAATTTACCTTGTAAACCCAAAAGCTCCTTGCTTTATCCGTGATGATGAGGAGAATTATACTTATCTGATCCTTCCGGTTAACATTAGTCAGAATCAGGGAAGATAGGTTTGTGCATTATAATGTACAAGTGAATTAATAGCTGCTGTTTTTTCGTATTTATGGAAAATTCGAACCCGGTAGCGGGTGTCCGTGAGCCACGTACACAGAAACAGTAGTATTAAAGCATAAGTAACTGAAAATATAGCCGCCAGGTGGTATTTTAAAACTACCACCTTTTTGGAAAGAGTCTGAGGGAGGTAGTTGAAACTGCCCCCAAATCTGAATAATATAGAGGATTTTTTTGCCGGCGGTAATTTATGTCGGGGCGGATATTTAAGATCCGCCTGATATTTTGAGAGGAAAAAAGAAGTGGAAATCAGAATTAAAGATGAATTTATCAAACTTGGCCAGGCACTGAAGCTGGCAGGTGTTGTGGAAGACGGTGTTGAGGCAAAATATGCGATCAATGACGGTCTTGTTCTGGTAAACGGTGAGGTTGAGAACCGCCGCGGACGTAAGATCCATCCGGGAGATACTATTTCTTATGATGGAAAAGATATTTATGTGATCGGGTGAAGGAATGTACATTGAATCCATCAGATTGAATAATTTCAGAAATTATGAGTCGCTGGAGATGAATTTTGATCAGGGAACCAATATTCTCTACGGCGACAACGCCCAGGGAAAAACTAATATTCTGGAAGCTGTTTATCTGGCCGGAACAAGTAAATCCCACAAGGGAAGCAAGGACCGGGAGATGATCCGCTTCGAGAATGAGGAGTCCCACATCCGAATGATGGTGAAAAAGGGCGATCTTTCATACAAAATAGACATGCACCTCCGGAAAAACAAAGCAAAGGGAGTTGCCATCAACGGGCTGCCGATCCGTAAGGCGAGGGAGCTTCTGGGTGTGGTAAATCTTGTGTTTTTTTCTCCGGAGGATCTTAATATTATCAAGAATGGGCCGGGAGAGAGAAGACGTTTTCTGGATTCGGAGCTTTGTCAGCTGGATGGTGTTTATATCACGGAGCTGGCCAGCTACAATCACATTGTGAACCAGAGAAACCGTCTTCTTAAAGACTGTTATGCGAACCCCGGACTGAAAGATACACTGGATATCTGGGATGTACAGATGGCTGGTTATGGCAGGAAGATCATAGAGAAACGGGAGGAATTCGTTGAAGAACTGAATGAGATTGCAAAAGGCCTCCACAAAGGGCTGACAGGCGGCCTGGAAGAGCTTGAGATCCTGTATGAGCCAAGTGTGGCAGCAGGGGAGTTTGGGCAGAAGCTTGCGCAGAACAGAGAACGGGATCTGAGGATGAAGCTGACTTCCGTGGGACCGCACAGAGATGATTTCTGTGTGAAGGTAAATGGTATTGATATCAGGAAGTATGGTTCGCAGGGACAGCAGAGGACAGCCGCACTTTCCCTGAAGCTTTCAGAGATCTATCTGGTCAAAAAAAAGATCAAGGATACGCCAGTGCTTTTACTGGATGATGTTCTTTCAGAACTGGACAGCAACAGGCAGACATATCTGCTGGAAAGCATACATGATATACAGACACTTATCACCTGTACAGGACTGGATGATTTTGTCAGTCAGCAGTTTGAGATCAACAAGGTTTTTCAGGTGGTAAAAGGGCATGTTTATATGCCGAAAGGGTTTTGACAAGGACAGAGGCATATGTTAAACTGATTCTGATTATGGAAAGTTGGTGAATATTTTGGATAAAGAGGAGTTTCGCGTCAAACTGGGAGAGATCAACAAACTGGTTGAAACCCAGGACTATAAAGGTGCAATGCAGATCGTTGACAATATTGACTGGCGGCGTGTAAAGAACGTCCGTACTCTTTGCGTTGTGGGTGAGATCTATGCGGCTAATAAGCGTTATGAGGACAGCAAGGAAATCTTTCTTCTTGCATATCACAGAGCACCGATCGGCAAGAACATACTTTACCGCCTGATCGAAGTTTCGCTGAAAATGGGACAGATCAGTGAAGCTACAGAATTCTTTGATACATATAGAGAAATAGCCGGTAATGATAACAGTCAGTATGTACTGAAATACAAGATAGCCAGAGAGAAGAATGCCTCTCTGAATGAACAGATCCGTATTCTTGAGGAATATAAGGAGAAGGAATTTACGGAGCGTTGGTCTTATGAGCTGGCCAAGCTGTATTATAAGGCAGGAGATAAGCAGAAATGCCTGGATCTCTGCAATGAGATGGTTCTCTGGTTTAATGATGGAAGTTACGTGATGAAGGCTCTGGATCTGAAACAGAGAATGGGCGTTCTTACTGGTGAAGAGAAAGAGAAATATGAAGAGCAGTTTATCCCGAAACTGATTCCGCCGGAAAAAGCGCAGGAGATCAGAGAACAGAAGGAGAATGCTCCTGATATGGAATTTGAAGAGTCCAGACCTATTACAGATACGATTCCAGTTGATGATGAAAGAGATCTGAACAGTGCAGAAACTATTCAGGAAAAAATCTCAAAAGGGTTCCGTGATATTTTCGGCGGTCATAAGAAGTCGGAAGATGAAGAAGATATTCAGAAAAAAGTTGCTGCTGCAGAAGCTGCTGTAGCAAAAGAATCTGATGAAGAGCCAGATGAAGAGCCTGTTGTAACAGAGGAAACTTTGAATGAAACTGAAACGGAAGCTGCTGCCGCAGAAGAACCTGCTGAGGTAGGGGAAGAAGTTCAGAAAGAGCAGGACGAAGAGGAAGAAGCTTATGAGGAGGCTGAAAAAGCTGAAGTTGAAAAAGCTACAGAGAAAGAGCTTTCTCAGAGTGTTGCTGAGATCATGAAAGGATCTGATGAAGAAGAGAAGTCTTCAGGAGTTCCGCTTAACGAGGAAGGCAAACCTGATTTTTCTGCAACGATCCGTATGCCAGAGCTTAAGATTCCGAAATCAATGATCAATATAGATCCGGAGAATGCAAGCAGCTCAGCAGATATTCCGGATTCTTCCGGAATTTTCGGGAGCATTGATGAGATTGCAGCATCTGTAGGTGAGAAATCAGATTCCGGTAAAAAAGATTTTAATCTTGAGGATACGATCCTTGCGGCTGCAACAGAGCAGGGAATTAATATTCCGGAGGAAGATAAGAAAGCTGAGGCAGATGAGACGGAAGAAGATGATCTTGAGCTTGAAGGAGAAGCATTTGTTCCGGAAGAGCCGGATGCAGCAGATATTGAAGATATTATGGCACAGATTTCCGAACAGCAGGAATCCGATACAAACGATATAGAACGCCAGAGAATTCCGGATCTTGTATTTGATGAAGAGGAAGAGCCTGTTACAGAAGAGGATCTTCAGGCTGCAGAAGCAGAATTTTTGAACGGGCCTGCGGGAGTACAGTCTCAGGCTGCAAAAGCACCGGTGGATGAGCCGGTTACTTTAGCAGAGGATGAAGTACCTCTGGAAGAGGAAGAAGAATATATGGATGATTTCACTTCTGGAGAAGATCAGGAAGATGATGATTTTATTTCTGATATTGCAGAAGATGAAGATATGGATGAGGATGATGAAGACGAAGAACTCAGCGAAGAAGAACAGCTTGAGAAATTCATTGAGACCATCCAGCCGGAGAAAGACCCGAATAAGATCATTTCCAGAAAGAAACAGCTTACAGATGAAGAGAAGCAGCTTTTCACATACTTTGTAGCAGTTCCGGGAATGAAAGAGCAGCTGATCGATGTGCTTTGTGATGTACAGAAAGGTGCAGCTGATAAGACTTCCAAGACAGGAAATGTGATCATTATGGGCGGCAGGGAAACCGGAAAAACAAGACTGATCTCAAGTCTGATCCCGGCCATCTGTAAAGAACTGAATATTGAGGCATCTAAGGTTGCCTATATATTCGCAGAAGATCTTAATGGTAAAGATATCGAAGACATTGAGGCTAAGCTTGCAGGCGGTTTCCTTGTTATCGAGAATGCAAACCAGCTTTCCCAGGAAACAGCAGCTGAGCTTGAGGAAGTAATGAACGGCAATACAAAGGGAATGATCGTGATCCTTGAGGATGAGAAGATCGGCATGCGTAAGCTGATCGCAAGATATCCGAAACTTGCGAAGAAATTTACGTCCATGATCAACATTCCTGTATTTACAAATGATGAGCTTGTCAACTTCGCAAAGGTTTATACAATGGAGAACGGATTCCGTATTGACCAGATGGGTATGCTTGCACTGTACAATCTGATCGGAATCAACCAGAAGGAAGACCAGCCGATGTGTATTGGAACTGTGAAGAAAATGCTTGATGATGCAATGGCAAGAGCACAGGGCGGATTATTTAAACGCTCCAAGAAGCGTGTAGATCGTGATGGCTACACAGTACTTCTTGAAAAGGATTTCAGCTGATAATAATAAACAGAAAAGCAGAGGTAAAAAATATGGCCAGACCTTATCTAGGTAACCCGAAATATACCATTGAAGTCCTTCAAAAGTATCATTTTGTTTTCCAGAAAAGGTTTGGTCAGAATTTTCTGATCGATGAACATGTTCTGGAGAAGATCATAGATTCTTCCGGAATCACGAAGGATGATTTTATACTGGAGATCGGTCCAGGAATCGGAACCATGACCCAGTATCTTGCAGAAGCAGCACGGGAGGTTGCAGCTGTAGAGATCGACAGTTCCCTGATTCCGATCCTTGAAGATACTCTGAAGGACTGGGACAATGTAACTGTGATCAATAACGATATCCTTAAGACGGATATTAAAAAGATCGCAGATGAAAAGAACGGCGGCAGACCGGTAAAAGTAGTGGCGAACCTGCCGTATTACATTACAACACCGATCATTATGGGACTTTTTGAGAAGAATGTTCCTGTAGATTCTATAACTGTTATGGTGCAGAAAGAGGTTGCAGACCGTATGCAGGTTGGACCTGGCACCAAGGATTATGGGGCACTTTCCCTGGCTGTGCAGTATTATGCGAAGCCGGAGATCGTGGCGAATGTACCGCCAAACTGTTTTATGCCGCGTCCTAAAGTTGGAAGTGCAGTGATCAAACTGACGCGTTACGAGAAACCGCCGGTGGATGTTCGTGATGAACGTCTTATGTTCAGGTTGATCCGCGCGTCTTTTAACCAGAGAAGAAAAACACTTGTGAACGGAATCAAAAATTCCGGAGATTTTTCCCTGAGTAAGGAAGAGATTGAGAATGTATTCGAAAAGTGTGGACTTCCGCTGAATATCAGAGGAGAGGCACTGACTCTGGAACAGTTTGCAATGCTTGCCAACTGCATTTACGAAATGAAAAAATAAATAAATGGTTTAAGATACAAAAAGAGCCCGGGCAGCTGTTCCGGGCTCTTTTTGCGTTTCCGTACGGATGTTGGAGAGGAATCCATACGGACATATATAACTTGTCATAGAAAGGAGGCTGTGCCTGAGGTGTCAGACACAGGTAAGTAATGAAAAATTTACAATATTTATTGTAAGAAAGAGATGTTAGGAAAGTTTGTTTGAATTATGAAAATATTGTGAATATATTTTCTGGAGAATACATAAAGTCTGACCTGGAAATTATGAAAAAAGGAAAAGCTGGCTTTACAAGGTGCGGGGGAGGTGTGTTATACTGAGGAGCGTCAAAAGGAAAAGGAATTTATTGAAACAGAGAGCAGCAATCGTTTATAGATACGGGCAGCGGCCCATGTGGAGGATGAATATTATGAAAAAAATGAACAGGATCACAGCAGTGGTTGTTGCAGGTATGATCGCCTGTACTTCACCGATGGTGGTTATGGCAGAGGATTCCAGCTCCGTTGTAAGCCAGGCGGAAGAGATTCTTAAAAATAACGAGATCGAATCTCTTGCATCTGACCCGGACAAGGTAAGTGACATTATTGTTTATGTAAAGAACCTTTTTGATTCCAACCAGATTACAGACGATGAAATCTCACAGGGAATCGATGAAGCAGCAGATTATTATGGAGTATCACTTTCCGATGAGGATAAGAGTTCACTGGTAAATATCATCAGCAGGTTCCGTGGAATTGATGTCAGTGATGAGCAGATCAAGAAATATGTAAATGATGCATACAGCACCCTGCAAGATATGGGTGTCACAAAATCAGATGTAAAGAATATTTTCCAGAAAGCAATTCAGTTTATAAAGGGAATGCTTTCCCGTCAGTAACCAGCAGGTGTTTTCGATGTCACTTTTATTAGGTCTATTATTGCTGGCTTTATATAAAATATACAATATTTAAGACGCGGGACAGATATATAAATGTGGCGTTTTTATAAAAAAAGAGGAAACAACAGAAAAAAATTGTGCAAATAAACCAAAAGTTCACGAGCTGTTCATAAAAAGTTCATATTTGTTTGGTACTATAACAGTAGTTCGAAAGAACATTGCAAAAGACGCTGTAATGGTGTGTATCTGTATCATTACACATACAATTTTTTTCATAATAATCGCCCCGGTAAGCCACTACCGGGGCACTCCTCGTTTTAAGGGGAAAAAGTGCAAATACTGGAAATAAGGCTTCTGCTGCAAGGCGGAGTTTTTTTTGTGCCAAAAAAACATGGCGCGAGCTGGTTGCTCATGCTATAATAACAGGTGATGAAATCGGCAGCAGGTATAAATTGAGGCTGTCGGTAAAGGATAAACGGAGAAATAAAACCGGACTTAGAATATGTCCTTGGATAAAAAAGGATGGATGTGAATGAAGAATCAGGAGAGAATATTTGTAATCGGACATAAGAATCCGGATACGGATTCCATTTGTTCGGCAATCGCCTATGCTGATATTAAGAACCGTACAACCCGGAATAAGAAATATATTCCCAAGCGAGCCGGACAGATCAATGAGGAGACAAGATATGTGCTGAATCGTTTTGGCGTACAGCCTCCGGCTTATCTTGGTAATATCGGGACACAGGTGAAAGATATGGACATCCGTATCAGCCCGCTGGCAGAGAAGAGCATGTCCCTGAAGAACGCCTGGGACCTGATGCAGGAGAACGGTATTGTATCCCTTCCAATCCGTGATAAAGATGGATGTCTGGAAGGTCTTGTAACCATTGGGGATATTGCCAAGACCTATATGGATACAACGGACAGCTATCTTCTTTCCAATGCGAGGACACAGTATCAGAGAATTGCTGAAACAGTAGGAGGAGAGGTTGTAGAGGGAAACGGCCATGGGTATTTTGTAGAGGGAAGAGTGCTCGTGGGAACGGCTAACCCGAAAATGTTGGGAAGCTATATCAGGGAGAACGATATGATCATCATGGGAGACCGTGAGGAGGATCATCTCCAGGCGATCAGCCAGAATGTAAGCTGCATTATTGTGGGGCTTAATATCGTAGTTTCCGAGAAGGTAGTGAAGCTTGCCCATGAGAAAAATATCGTGATTATCCGGTCGCCTTATGATACGTTTAATATTGCCCGTCTGATCAACCAGAGTATTCCTGTAAATTATGTTATGAAACGTGATAACATGGTTACGTTTAACACGGAGGATTTCACGGACGATATCCAGGAGGTCATGGTAAAAAACCGTCACAGGGCTTTTCCGGTGATCAATCCTCATGGCAAGTGTATCGGAACGATCTCCAGACGTAATTTCCTGGATATGAACAAGAAGAAGGTCGTACTGGTTGACCATAATGAGGTAGACCAGGCGGTTGATAATATTGAGAAGGCGGAGATCCTTGAGATCATTGACCATCATAAGCTGGGAACCTTACAGACGATGACCCCGGTTTCCTTTCGGAATGAGCCTGTCGGATGTACCGGTACGATCCTTTATGAGATTTATGGTGAGCAGCGACTGGAGATTCCGGATAAGATCGCGGGTCTTCTCTGTGCGGCGATCATTTCAGATACGCTGATGTTCCGTTCACCGACCTGTACACAGAAGGACAAGATTGCTGCCAGTGCGCTTGCTCTTATCGCAGGAATTAAGATTGAGGATTTTGCCAGAGAGATGTTTTCAGCGGGAAGTAACCTGAAGGATAAATCCCCGGAGGAGATTTTTTATCAGGATTACAAGAAGTTTATCGGTGAGGGTAATGTTTCCTTTGGTGTGGGACAGATCAGTTCCATGGACAGCGAGGAGCTGAAGGAGATCAAGGCGAAGCTGATGCCGTTTATGGTGAGTGAGTGTGGCCGTCATGATATCACAAGGGTTTACTTTATGCTGACGAATATCCTGGAGGAATCCACAGAGCTTCTGTTCTATGGGGACGGCAGCCAGCAGATGGCTGAGATCGCTTTCGAGCGGCAGCCGGATGGAGAGGCTTTTTTCCTGAAGGGTGTAGTATCCAGAAAGAAACAGCTGATTCCGGCTATGATGGAGGCTGCTCAGCTTATGAACAGCGACTACGCATAAGGAGGCCGGAGAAATGGCGAAACAGATCTGGAAGCCGGGAAATATGATCTATCCGCTGCCTGCTGTAATGGTGAGCGTTACAGATGGCGAGGGGCATGATAATATCATTACGGTTGCATGGACGGGAACTGTATGTACGAATCCGGCTATGGCTTATATTTCGGTCCGACCATCCCGTTATTCTTATGACATGATCAGAAAAACGGGAGAATTTGTTATCAATCTTACAACGGAGAGGCTGGCTTTTGCAACGGATTTCTGCGGTGTGCGTTCAGGCCGTGACGTTGATAAATTTCAGAAGCTGAAGCTCACAAAGGAGAAAGCGCAGTTTGTTTCGGCTCCGCTTATCGGGGAGTCACCGGTTTCTATTGAATGCAGGGTGAGAGAAGTGAAGGAGCTGGGTTCGCATGATATGTTTCTTGCGGATGTGCTTGCGGTTCATGCGGATGAAGCATATATGGATGAGAATAATAAATTTCATCTCAATGATGCAGGGATGCTGGTTTATTCCCATGGTGAGTATCTGGTTGGTGGCCGGATGGTGGGAACCTTTGGTTACAGTGTGAAGAAGAAAAAGAAATAGTTATGCTAAAATGAAAGGACACAGTATGAATAATATTACACTGATTGGAATGCCTGGTGCGGGAAAGAGCAGCATCGGTGTTGTGCTTGCGAAGGTTCTGGGATACCAGTTTATTGATTCTGATCTGCTTATCCAGAAGGAAGAGAAGAGGACGTTAAGCGAGATCATCGAACAGGATGGCGTGGATGGATTTAAGGCGGTTGAGAACCGTGTGAATGCGTCTATCCAGGTTGAGAATACAGTGATCGCCACAGGGGGAAGTGTGGTATACTGTGATGAGGCGATGCAGCATCTGAAATCCGAGGGTGTTGTGGTTTATCTGAAGATTTCGCTGGAGCTTTTGTCCAGGCGGCTTGGTAATCTGAAGGATCGAGGTGTTGTTCTGAAAGAGGGGCAGACACTGGAGAGTCTTTATGAGGAACGTACCGTGTTGTATGAGAAATATGCGGATATTGTTGTAGACGAGGAAGATAAGGATCTGGAGGGAAGCCTTCAGATTGTGCTGGATGCACTGAAACGGGGAGAGAAGTAGTTTACAAATCTGAGATATATGTTATAATATAAAACTGACCTAAAAAACGGACTGTGGAAATGCTATAGATATTAAGTAATGAAAACGACAATAAGTTCAGAGAGGGTTTCTCTGTGGGACATGGTGTGGACTGCGGGAAATTTTCACTCACAGAGGAGTAAAATAATAGAGGTGTGTTATGGAACAGTATGTGATTAAAGGTGGTAATCCGCTTGTTGGAGAAGTGGATATTGCGGGTGCTAAGAATGCGGCTCTTGCGATATTATCAGCTGCCATCATGACGGATGAGACTATTTTGATTGAGAATCTGCCGGATGTAAGGGACATTAATGTTCTTCTTGAAGCTATTGCGGAGATTGGTGCCAAGGTTGAGCGTGTTGATAAGTCTACGGTTAAGATCAATGGTTCTACGATTGGTAATCTCAGTGTTGATTATGAGTTTATTAAGAAGATCCGTGCTTCTTATTATCTTCTTGGTGCTTTGCTTGGGAAGTACAAGCATGCGGAGGTTCCGCTTCCGGGTGGATGTAATATTGGCAGCAGGCCGATCGATCAGCATCTGAAGGGTTTTCGTGCCCTGGGTGCGGAGGTTGATATCTGTCATGGTGCGATCGTTGCCAAGGCTGAGAATCTTCATGGCAGCCATATTTTCCTGGATGTGGTTTCGGTTGGTGCTACGATCAATATTATGATGGCTGCTTCTATGGCAGCAGGCCGTACAATTATTGAGAATGCTGCAAGAGAGCCGCATGTTGTTGATGTTGCCAATTTCCTGAACAGCATGGGTGCCAATATCAAGGGTGCAGGTACGGATGTGATCCGTATCCGTGGTGTTGAGACTCTTCATCGTACAGAGTATTCTATTATTCCGGATCAGATCGAGGCTGGTACTTTTATGTTTGCAGCAGCTGCTACAGGCGGTGATGTTACAGTGCGCAATGTTATTCCGAAACATCTTGAGGCTACCACAGCGAAGCTTGAGGAGATCGGCTGTGAAGTCGAGGAGTTTGATGATGCAGTTCGTGTGCGTGCACCGCATACACTTCATCGTACTCACGTAAAGACTTTGCCATATCCTGGATATCCTACAGATATGCAGCCGCAGATCGCAGTTACTCTTGCACTTGCTGAAGGTACGAGTATTGTTACGGAGAGCATTTTTGAGAACCGTTTCAAATATGCAGATGAGCTTTCCCGTATGGGGGCAAGTATCAAGGTAGAGGGCAACTCTGCTATTATTGATGGTGTGAAGAAGCTTACTGGTGCGCGTGTAAGTGCGCCTGATCTTCGTGCCGGTGCTGCGCTTGTTATTGCGGGGCTGGCTGCTGAGGGTATAACGGTTGTTGATGATATTGTTTATATCCAGCGTGGATATGAGAATTTTGAGGAGAAGCTTCGGGAGCTTGGGGCTGAGATTGAGAGGGTTTCCAGTGAGAAGGAGATTCAGAAATTCAGGCTTCGGGTTGGATGAGGTTTTTATTGAATTATGGTTGGGGAGAGTTCCTGGGTGTGGATGCCTGGGGACTCTTTTTTTATGTGCTTTATTTTTGAAGTGTTTTAGTTTATAATTAGCACGTATATGTTAGGTGAGAGCTTTGCACCATCTGGCTAGTTTGGATGGGGCGGTGGATAGATTGATGTTATATGTTATCTGTTGTGGTATGATTTTGTTTTCGTTTTGACAGAGGGAGTTTTGGTGTATGGATAAGTATACGGTTTTGCCGTTTTTGAATTCGGCTTTCGAGCCAGGGGGTGCGGAGGCTGTGGTTGAGGGTTTTGAGGATCCGGATCTGAGGAATATTGCGCGGGCAGAGCTTTTTTATTTTAAGGGGCAGCCTGCTGAGTGCTGCTCTATCGTGGAGGGGTATCTGGATCATAGCGCGGTGGAGCTGCGGCTTTCGGCGTGTATGCTTTATGGGTATGCGAATATGACGATGCGGAATTCGGAGGCGGCCCGGCGTGGGCTGGATGGGATTTGGGAGTATCTTCGTCGGCTTTCGGTTATGAATGTTTCGGATGAGGTGCGGGCTTCGATTTTTTTTGCCAGCTATGTGGGGAGTGTCCTGCTTCATCATCCGATCGAGGGGGTTCCTCCTATGGAGGAGTTTATTGGAAAGCTGCCGGAGGGGCTGAGGCTTTTTGCGGTATATCTTTCGATGCACAAGATGTATCTTTCGGATGAGAACTGGAGTGCTTATGGCATGGGTAAAGCGGCTCTTTTTATGAGTGAGGCTACGTATCCGGTGGCGATGATTTATATTCGTTGTATGATGGCGGTGTGTATGGTCAGGCGCAGGTACAAGAAGAATGCGAAGGAGGAATTGATGTGTGCCTGGCGGATGGCTACGAAAGATGGGCTGCTGGAGCCTTTTATTGAGCATCATAGTTTGCTGCGTGGGCTTTTGGAGGTTTGTGTGAGGAAGGATTTTCCGGAGGCTTATCAGCAGATTCTGGATGGGGTTATGCGGTTTAGCAGGGGGTGGATGGCACTTCATAATCCTGGTAAGAGGAATAAAGTGACTAGTGAGCTGTCTCCGATGGAGTTTTCGATTGCGATGCTTGCCAGTGAGGGGTGGACGAATAAGGAGATTGCTTCGTATATGGAGCTTTCGGTGAATACAATTAAGCATTATCTGACGGATATTTTTGGTAAATTGGATGTTAAGAAGCGGGATGAGTTGAAGGCGTTTATGTTGGATTAGGGGGAAGAGTTTCTGGGTGTGGGTGCCTGGGGACTCTTTTTTTGTGTGGTGTGTGGTGTGTGGTTTGACGGTGGGGTGGTGGGCCATCGGTGCGTTGCTGGTCACGGAGTGAACAGTAACTGGGTAATCAGAAAGGTATTAATAAAGTTTGGAAAGTTATTGCAGAACTAAATGTTCTGTGGTAGAATACAACAAAGCATATTTTCTTCAGTTCTATATTATCTGAAATTCTAAAAATCG